>NZ_JBOZPS010000004.1:0-313935 GCF_050849305.1 Shewanella sp. MF05960
CCTGCTGATCAGTGATTCGTGTTCCCGGCACAGTGAACTCCTCCGTTCTGCTGTACCGAACCTTATCAGATCAACCGGCCAAGATAATTGTCGCTAGACCGGCCACCGTAATTGTCGCTTAATAAGTAAATGCCATGAATGCAAAACACCTTTTATCAAAATGCCTCTCACTTGTCACCCGCCCTGTTAACACAAAATAAGCGCAAAAGATGCACAAAAGATGCGCAAAATATGCACAAAACTCGCCGACAGAGTCTGTTCTCTGCAATTGAAAGCTCAATGAATGGTGGAGCATTATCAATCACAGGGCTTGGCTGTGAAATAAGTAGGGGCAGAGTTTGAGGGATCCATTTATTCTTAATGTTGACACATATTATTAAAAAGTTTTTCATCTATATTTCTGAACTTTATAGCATCATATATATCGAACAAATTTTTGCTGTCAATTTGTTCTGAGTCTGTACCAATCGTAAAGCTTTGATTAATCACAGTGCAGCCATATATTGGGCCAGATTGCCCTAAACCACCGACATACACGGTTCTTGTTGTTTCTGCATTGCTGTGAGGCGTATTAAGCTCTTTTGATGCAGAGTCTTCACTAATAGGCGTTCTATCACCAGTATCATTCACGTAAAAGTACTGCATTTTGCTACTTTCAATCCAGCCTTCATTAGCATTCATCTGTGTAACAAGTACACCAGTTGGTGGTATTTCATATACCCTAGACTCACCTTCGTATTTCGGTGGCAGCCCGTTTGGTGCGTTAAAGATAATGTACAAAGAGCCAATATAACCTTCAGGGATTAGGTAAATGACAGGCTCACTTTTTTTTATCTCTGTACAGGCTGAAAATATTGCTATTGTTGAGCTAATAAACAGTATTTTTAAAAGGTGGATATTGAATGAGAATTTCATTAAGTCGCCTTTACTTAAGTAAGCCATTAAAGCAGTTTTCTAAACTGGCTTTTTCGAGCAGCATGCAATGACCGCTATTTGCTGGGATAGAAGTAAAACGGTAATTCCAATCCGAAATTTTATGAAAACTTATTTGAGGTTTTTTATTAGCTTGTCTAAATAGTTCAACACCGACAGATCCTTTGAAATCAATAATTGGGTCAGAATCTGAGGGTTCCTCAGCAAAGTAACAACACGTAACACATTGATAACATAGTATTACTATATGAAAAAATTACAATTCAATCAGAAATAAATACCGTTTTACGTTATCACGACCTCATTAAGCAGGCAAAAAATAAGCACTATCATTGAGAATATATAATCTTCCCCCACCGTCACTCACAAAAAGCTACACGTAACCAATTGATATTAAAATAAATTCCACAGAAAAACAAATAGCTCTCTGTTACTTTTATAACGTTGGCATCCGTTTTGTAATTAGTTAAATGTAGTTAGATGTATTTACGTAATTAACTAGGAGTACCTTATGAAAAATACGATTATTACTTTAGCTGGACTTATTTCGTTAGCCTCTTTTAGTACTTTTTCTCACGCTGATGACTTCAAGAAAGACGTTGCAGAAAGTGGCGTTTATGTCGGCGCTAATTATGGTTACCTAAAAGTCGATGGCGAAGATGACTTTGACGACGACAATGATGTTCTCCAGGGCCTAGTTGGTTATCGCTTCAACAACTACCTAGCGCTGGAAGGTAGCTATATTGATTTTGGTCGTTACGGCAACAACTTATCTAGTGCTAAAACAGATGGTTATATCGCAGGCCTAAAAGTGACATTGCCAATAGCTGATCGTGTAGAGTTGTATGCTAAAGGTGGTCAGTTATGGTATTCAACAGATTATGACGTAGTCGGATTTTCTGGCAATAAAGATGATGAAGGTGTATTTGCTGGAGCAGGTGTGGCGTTTAAGGTAACAGAGCGTTTTTTAATTAATGCCGAATACAATTGGTATGATGCAGAAATTAATTTGGATAATGTATCTAACGGTTCCGACACAGAAACAGACTTTAAACAGGCGAGTATCGGTGTTGAATACCGTTTCTAGTGATAAGAAGAATGCTTAAATTAACGGCTTAAAAGTAAAGCCCAAAGGGGGTAATGCAAATTGTGTTACACCCTTCTTTTAACGTAAAAGGGATCATCCCCACGAATTTAATATGTTGAACGAAACCCGCTTATCAGAAAACATAAGCAAACACCTGGATTCCGGCTCAAAAGCATTGCCGGAAAGACGTTTGTTCGGAATTTACTGGAATGACAGGCATTAAAAAGCGAACCAATCGGTTCGCTTTTTAATTCTCAAATTTCAATTGAAGTCCATTACCACCATAATTGCGTCGCTGGCGAAGCCGCTCTTTACAAATACAGCTTCGCGGCAGGTAAATTGAAAGCTTTCGCGCGGAGTTGACGGCTGTCAATGACCACGAAAGTTGAAATTTAACGAAGCAGTAGCAAGACTAATAGATGAATACTAAAAAGTTGATCATCACTACTCACCTGTAGTTTCTAAACCAACCTTTACAAGGTCGTTGCAGGACAAGCCGCAACAAGTTACTTTTACGGTAAGTTCAGTAAAAGCAACTTGATATCTTTACAAAATCAAATATATTCAGAATAGCCTATGTATCCAACCAAGTAACGATACTAGATGACTAATTTATTTTTTTGGATGCTTTCAGCACACCATCATCATCCGTTAATAGTGATACCTCACCTCGGAGAGCAGTAAGTAAAGTGTTAGTTTGTCTAGTTTGTTCGATCAATTCATCAAGTTTATTCTTTGTTCCAAAGATTGCAAAAGGCAATATGAACCAAAGTATCGCTAAAACAAACAAAAAAAGGGTTATAAACACCCCAAAGCCGCCAGTCACAAATGTACCCATAAAGTGTCCCTTTCAGTGAGTAATAATATCGCTGCCATTCTTATCAAAATGACCCTTGCTATTGATATCATAGAAGATAAACATGATCAATATTATCCAAAAACCAATAAACCTAACGCATCTATAAACAACTACTGTTTAGTCACAGCATGGGTTACTTTTGTAGTATGCACCTAGCATGCAGGGCAACCGCATGAGTGTGTTTTTTTTGAGCGCTATGAATAAAATTCATAAAATGCTTGGCTTGACTGTACCGACGTTATTTAAAAACTTCGGCCGTAATGGCTGTTATGCGATCCGCAACAACATCAGTGTGACCTTAAATGAACAGGAATTAGTCAAAGATCCAGATGTTTTAGGATTAATCAAAAAAGAGCAGAAAAAATTAGCTACAGTTGCTAAATAACTGGATGTGTAGCGGTAACTGAACATCAGATACACTTGTTTAGACTGACTAGTTAAAGGTTATTGTCACTTATGTGAGTTGCCCAGGCTCTCTAGGTATTTAACGAACGGAGCAAAATTACCTTTGTCTGCTTCCTTAAGGCAAGTGATATAAGCTTTGCGCTCTTCGCTCACTTTTTCTAGGTTGCCCTCTGCCCAGTTAAGTGGTGGTTTTTTTAGTAGAACTATGCAAACAACATCGGTAAATATACGCGAATGCCTGCCGTTACCATTTGCAAAAGGATGAATCTCAACAAGCTTGTGCTGTATACGAGCGCTGAGCTCTAGATGTGAGAAATGTTTGAACTTTACCCAGCACTTGGCATCTTCTAGAAAGTTGTGAAGCTTGGGCCTGATTTGAAAGGGATCGCAGCCAATACTCAACTCTTTGTTCCGGGTGGTTCCAGCCCAGGTCCACACATCACCAAATAGGTTCTTATGAAGTGCAAGAACGAACTCAGTTGAAAAAATAGCATCCAGCGTTAAGCCCGATATACCACTAACCCATTGCTGGCCTGCTAGTATATTAGATTGTTCAAGTTCGTTAAGTTGCTCTCTTGTTGTTACGTGTGGGTGTTTCAACCCTTCCATATCATCTGGATCAAGTGGTGTCGCACCTTCTGGTTCATTCATAATCAAAATACTTTGTCTTCCTTATTTTTACCCCATAGCTTTCGCCCACCGGCACGCATAATGTCTTCGGCTAGCTCACTTATTAAGATATTTTCTTTCTCTTTGCTAACTGATTGCGCCTCTAGAAACATATTTTTAGAGGCTTTCTTTACTTCTATTTCTGCAAGCTTAAGTGCACGCTCTTGCATTGTGTCAGTAACAGCCTTTTTAGGTTTTAGAGTGTATGAGAAATCACAGTCTAGAACTTCAGCCAGTTGCTTTAACTGATTTAGCGTTATGTCGCCATCAGCCTCACGCCTTTCAAGCACCGAAATTCTATTTCTTGTCATGCCTGCTCTATCGGCTAGCTGAGCGCCTGACATATCAAGCGCCTTTCTTACTGTTCTAATCCAGCCCTCTTTAGGTATTGAGGGCAATAGCGTTCCCTTAACTGCATCAACCAGTTCTCTGTACTGTCTTAAAACCGTTTTCTTAACGGGTTGTTGCTTGTGTGGATTGCTTTGAAAAGAGTACATAGTCACCTCACCTTCCATTTTCCATTTTCCATTTCCCATACATTAATGTAATCTAAATCAGATACAGTTTCCACTTAATGTATCTAACTTAGATTACACAAAACAATTAAGGGTATCCAAATATGAATACAATTTATTGTTTACCGTACCTTAAAACAGATACAGAATATCACTTAATCACGGCCTTTTTGTGTTAATGCTTGCTGAAGTGAGTCAATTATGTCATGCGATACATTCTTTAATAGATTGTGTAATGGATTGTTGTATAACGAGATTAAATGTTGAAAGAAGATCTAAATCTTTTATTAATATGTTATTTTATGCGTAATTCAATTTAAAACTTAAGGACGAGATGAATGAAAACACTTATGTGGATAGGCACTTTTATTTTGGTTATAACTGTACTTTATCTATTAGTATTTGCTGCTTTTTCATTTTATGTTAGTAACCCCAGCACCCATAACGCTAAGGCATTTAATAGCGAAGCCAGTAATCAATATTACTTGCAAGAAGGTAAAGTGACGTTTGTTAGAAATGGAAATTTCTTTCAGCTTGGAGGCTCTGAAATTGAAGGGGCTGATTCTAATACCTTTGAAGTGATCGATGAGTCGTATGCAAAAGACATTAATTATATCTATTACGATGGGAAACCAGTTGCTGGTGCTAATCCTAACTCAGTAAAACTTGTTACATCTGAGATAAATACAAGTAGTGTAAATTCAGGTTACATAATTAGCGGTGATAAGGTGTTTTGTTATGGCGAGATAATTGAAGGCGCTGATCCAGCGTCTTTTTCCTATCTGCTTGGTTCATATGCCATGGATAAAGACTACTTGTACTACTACATTGATATCAAAATACCTCGTGAAGCGATTCCTAAGGCCATTTCAAACGCCAACCACGGATATATCCAACATGGTGAACAAGTGCTTTATCAGGGGCAGATTATTAGTAACGATGCTAATAGCTTTGAAGTCATCAGTGATGAATATGCAAAAGACTCAGCTCATGTTTATTCTAATGGGGCTATTGTTGAAAGCATGGTTCCTGATAGCTTTACGGTCATTTCTCCTTATTACAGAAAAGATAAAAACCAAGCTTATTACTTTAATAATCCCATTCCTGAAAGTGATCCCGACAGCTTTAAAGTGTTCAATGATGCCATATCAAAAGATCAGAAAAACCTCTACTACAACGGCAATATCATTCAAAATAGAAAATCATCTGAAGTCAGTCGTTCTGATGCAGATGAACTTCAAAAAATGTGGAAATGGAGACAACTTCACCTAGACCCCAAAACGGTAATAATGGCGCCTAGTGATGATATTACAGACATTACTAATAACTTTTATGCCTATAACAATGAAGTGTATACAAGGGATAAAAAGCTGGAAGGTGTTAAACCAAATGACGTGATTGTTATTGATCCAGACGAGAAAGTATTTACTCGAATTGGAGAACAAATATTTTACCATAATATCCCTATTATTGGTGCAGATGCTGATAGCTTTACCTTTATCTCAGATCGCTTCTCAAAAGATACTCATTACGTGTATTGGACTGAACACAGAGTTGTCGATGCAAACCCATCAACGTTCAAATATGAAGAGAATTTATATGCTGATGAAAATGAATTGGGTGAGTACCGATTAATAATTTCAGAATATTAATCTCTGATTTTTTCATCTGAAAAAGTTACGCCTGATTGAACATTATGACGGGTATTTCATCCGGCTTTATTTGCAAGGAGCGGAAATATACTAGTCAACATTCTGTTGAATTATGTCCAAAATTTTCTGGAAAGTAGCAAAAATGACAGTTTAGGCGACAATTGTCTTGAAAAACGCCGCAACACCCAACAAAAAAGCGACCTTTCGGTCGCTTTTAAATACTCAAACTTCAACTGAAGTCCACTATCACCATAATTGCGTCGCTGGCGAAGTTAATGCAAGTTAAATTGAAAGCTTTCGCGCGGAGTTGACGGCTGTCAATGAGCACGAAAGCTGAAAATTTAACGAAGCAGTAGCAAGACTAAGCAGCAATTATTCGTAGTCACTGAGTGGGACACATGAACACATCAAATTGCGGTCGCCATACACATCATCAATACGATTCACCGTTGGCCAAAACTTATTCGCCTTAACCGCTGCTGTTGGGAAAACGGCTACTTCGCGGCTGTACGGACGTGAGTCAAACTCGGTGTCCATAATGTCTGCTAGCGTATGCGGTGCATTGTGCAGTGGGTTGTTGTCTACTGGCCACTCGCCTGCTTCTACTTTGGCGATTTCGCCGCGAATAGAAATCATGGCTTCGATGAAGCGATCTAACTCAACTTTAGACTCAGATTCCGTTGGCTCAATCATTAAGGTACCCGCTACTGGGAAACTCATGGTTGGCGAATGGAATCCGTAATCGTTAAGACGCTTAGCGATATCCATTTCGGTCACGCCTGAGGTTTCTTTTAATGGACGTAAATCGATAATACATTCATGCGCTACGCGGTCATTACGGCCGGTGAACAACACTGGGTAATGTGTTGATAGCTTTTTCATGATGTAGTTCGCGTTTAACAATGCCGTTTGGGTTGATTGCTTAATGCCTTTGGTGCCTAACAGCTTGATGTACATCCAGCTGATTGGCAGGATGCTGGCGCTACCGTAAGGTGCGGCAGATACCGCGCCGTTATGGTCGCTTTCGCGGCCTGGCTTAACCACTACGTGGCCGGCAACAAATGGCGCAAGGTGCTTTTTAACACCGATTGGGCCCATACCTGGACCACCGCCGCCGTGCGGGATAGCAAAGGTTTTGTGCAAGTTTAAGTGCGATACATCTGCGCCGATAAAGCCAGGTGATGTTACCCCAACTTGTGCGTTCATGTTGGCGCCGTCTAGGTACACTTGACCGCCATATTGATGGACGATTTCGCATACTTCGCGGATAGATTCTTCGTACACACCATGAGTCGATGGGTATGTGATCATAATGCACGATAAGCTGTCGGCTAACTCAGATGCTTTAGCGCGTAAGTCTTCTAAATCAACGTTACCTTGCTTGTCACACGCGGTGACAACCACTTTCATGCCGGCAAGTTGCGCCGATGCTGGGTTGGTGCCGTGAGCAGACTGCGGAATTAAGCAAATGTCACGGTGCGCGTCGCCGCGAGAATCGTGGTATTTTCTAATGGCGAGTAAACCCGCGTATTCACCTTGTGCACCTGAGTTTGGCTGGATACACACTTCGTCGTAACCGGTGATTTTAACTAAATACTCAGACAGCTCATTGATTAGCTGGGTGTAACCTTGTGCCTGATCTAGCGGGCAGAATGGGTGCATGTTAGCAAATTCTGGCCAGCTGACCGGCAGCATTTCTACAGCGGCGTTAAGCTTCATGGTGCATGAGCCTAACGAAATCATAGAGTGGTTTAAGGCTAAATCTTTGTTCTCGAGACGCTTGATGTAACGCATCATCTCGGTTTCGCTCTGGTAGCGATTAAACGTTGGGTGAGTTAACACCGCATCTTGACGCACTAATGCTTCAGGAATTGACTGGCTACCATTAGCTACGATGTCAGCATCGATTACAGCAACATCTAGGCCGTGGCCTGTGCCTAAAATCACGTCGAACAATACTGCGATATCTTGACGCAGAGTGGTTTCATCTAGGCTGATACCCAATATGCCGTCGGCGTCGATACGTAAGTTAACTTGTGCGGCAATAGCGCGCGCATTGATGGCGGCTACGTCGGCGTCTTTTACGCTGATGGTGTCAAACCAGGTGTTGTTAACTAACGTTTGGCCTTTAGCTTGCAAGCCTGCGGCCAGGATGTCAGCTAAACGATTAATGCGTGATGCAATGGTTTTTAAGCCTTGTGGGCCATGGAACACAGCATAAAACGAGGCCATGTTGGCAAGCAAAATCTGCGCGGTACAAATGTTTGAGTTGGCTTTTTCGCGGCGAATATGTTGCTCGCGCGTTTGCATGGCCATACGTAATGCGCTGTTGCCGCGGGTGTCTTTTGACACACCAATAATACGGCCTGGCATTGAACGCTTATGTTCGTCACGGGCAACGAAGAATGCGGCGTGTGGTCCGCCGTATCCCATTGGTACGCCAAAACGTTGCGCGCTACCAAATACCACGTCTGCGCCCATGGCGCCTGGTGATTTAAGTAGCATTAACGACATAATATCAGCGGCAACGGTCACAATGACTTTGTTGTCACGCAGTGTGGCAAACAGTTCGGTGTAATCTGTAATTTGGCCGTAACGGTTGGTGTATTGAAATAAAGCACCAAATAATTCGTAGTTTACCGCTTCATTGGCTGGGCCAACGACGACTTCAAAGCCAAAGCATTCTGCGCGGGTTTTCACTACGTCTAGGGTTTGTGGAAAAACATCGTCAGCCACAAAGAAGATGTTGGCTTTTTTAGCTTTAGACACACGCTTAGCCAGCGCCATGGCTTCTGCTGCTGCGGTGGCTTCGTCGAGTAATGATGCTGATGCAAGGTCAAGACCGGTTAGGTCCATCGACACTTGTTGGAAGTTTAAAATCGCTTCGAGACGACCTTGAGCGATTTCAGGCTGGTATGGCGTGTACGCGGTGTACCAACCTGGGTTTTCAAATACGTTACGCAAAATGACATTTGGCACTTGTACGCCGTAGTAACCCATACCGATATAGCTTTTAAAGACTGTGTTTTTGTCTGCTATGTCGCGGATATAAGCGATACCTTCGGCTTCGCCACATGAATCACCGATGGTGAGATCTTGTGGAAGGCGAATTTTACCCGGAACCGTTTGTGCGGTTAAATCGTCTAATGATTCTGCGCCAATGAAGTTCAACATTTCTTGTTGTTGTTCTGCATTTGGGCCGATATGACGAGTAAGGAAAAGTTCGTGCTGTTCTAGTTGTGTCAGGGTTTGCTTGGTCATGATAAACCTTGTTCCAAATCGACCAGTTAAGGCGGTAGGGCACAGAACTGGAAAAGGGTGAAAACGTGTAATACGTGACTAACCCGTTAAGGGTTTAAATGTTGCGCCCTCGCCCTTGGCTTATCGTTGCCATAGGTACGAACAATAGCGCTTCATTTGGCGATGCATTTAGCGCAATGCTAAAGATACATAGCAAAGAAGCTCCCTAGGGAGCTTCCTGTGGTTGGCGATTATTCTTCGTCAATCACTTCTTGATAACCGTCTGCATCAAGTAATGAATCAATTTCTGACTCATCTGATGGCATGATACGGAAGAACCAACCGTCGCCGAATGCGTCGCTGTTCACTAACTCTGGCGAGTCTTCTAATGCTTCGTTTACGGCAATTACGTCACCAGAAATCGGCGCGTAAATGTCTGACGCGGCTTTAACTGACTCAGCTACTGCGCAGTCTTCACCAGCAGTAACAGTATCGCCTACTTCTGGTAATTCTACGAATACCATGTCGCCAAGAAGCTCTTGAGCATGCTCAGTGATACCTACTGTGTAGCTACCGTCTGCTTCTTTACGGATCCATTCGTGTGAAGATGCATATTTCAATTCTGCTGGAATAGTGCTCATTGCTGTTGTTCCTTTATCAAATGTTTTAGTGCTTAATCAATAATTTTTGGGGGTAAACCACAACCCGACTTGAGCAAATGCGGTGCTGTTGAAGATGTTCAATACACCGTAATACTCTAGCACAGCAGTGGTTTACTCACACTTAAAAGGCTTGTTTACCGTTGCGCACAAAGCTGGGTGCAATCACGTTGACCGTGACGCGCTTTTTACGCATTTCAACTTCGGCGGTAGCGCCAATACCATTAGGCACGCGGGCCATAGCGATAGAGTAACCTAACGTTGGCGAAAACGAACCGCTGGTGATCACACCTTGATGCTCTACACCGTCTGCGTCGGTAAAGAACACAGCCATATCATGGCGTAAAACGCCCTTTTCTTCCATGACTAAACCGACTAATTTTTCGGTGCCCGCGGCTTTAATGGCGGTCAGTGCGTCGCGGCCAATAAAGTCACGATCGCTTGGTTCCCACGCGACAGTCCAGCCCATGTTGGCGGCTAATGGATTAATTGACTCGTCCATGTCTTGACCGTATAGGTTCATGCCGGCTTCTAAACGTAGAGTGTCGCGTGCACCTAGGCCACATGGCTTAACGCCTGTGTCTAATAATGCTTGCCATAAAGCTTCTGCTTCGGCTTCTGGAACAATGATTTCGTAGCCTGCTTCGCCGGTGTAACCGGTTGTGGCAATAAATAAGCTGCCTGACTGCACGCCAAAAAATGGCTTCATGCCGTCTACGGCTGCATTTTGCTCGGCGTTGAATACCTGTGCGGCTTTGGCTTTAGCGTTAGGGCCTTGTACGGCAATCATTGCCAGTTCAGGACGCTCGGTAACCACAACATCAAACGCGGCGGCTTGCTTGTTGATCCACGCTAAGTCTTTGTCGCGAGTGGCTGAGTTAACCACAACACGGTAATGAGTGTCGGTTAGGTAGTAGGTAATAAGGTCGTCGATGATGCCAGCGCTTTCGTCTAGCATGCCGCCGTAAAGGGCTTTACCCGCAACGGTGAGTTTGGCGACATCGTTAGCAAGTAACTTACGTAAAAAGGCACAAGCTTCGTTGCCGGTTACGTCAACCACTGTCATGTGCGATACGTCGAACATGCCCGCATCTTGACGCACTGCATGGTGTTCTTCGATTTGAGAGCCGTAGTTAATCGGCATTTCCCAACCATGAAAATCAACCATTTTGGCTTTCGATTCTAAATGCTTGTTAAAAAGTACAGTTTTGCTAGCCATTATTATCCCTTTTTTTGAGGCCTTTCTTATGTAGGTCTTTGATAAAATGCGGTCAAAATTATACTCCGCAGACCTGTTTTGTATACAAAAAATTTTTCTAATCCGAGGTTTGTCGCATTAGTTTAGCTAATCCATTGCTGTAATTTTTTTACATAACTTTTTACAATAAAATGACTGATTTGACTGTATTGCCTGATATTAAACAACTTTCTACATTAGCTAAGATGAAATTGATTCGCGGCAAAGTTTAGGTAATGTCATTTTGTTACCCATAGCCTGTTTGATGAACACTGTTTTCAGCCCAGCGACATTATCGACCAGGGTTAAACCGATATCACGAATGGCTTTTTTAAGCGGGTTACTGCCGGCAAACAGTCTTTTGAAGCCTTCCATGATGGCAATCATTTCCATGGCGTCGGCTTTTCGCCAACGTTCTAGGGCGCGTAAATGGCTATATTCACCTAAATCTTTGCCTTGCTGGTGCAGTTCGGTAAAGGTGTCGACAATACTGGCCGCGTCTAAAAAGCCAAGGTTTACCCCCTGGCCAGCTAGCGGATGAATAGTATGAGCAGCGTCACCGGCTAACACCAAACGGTGGCGCGCAAAGTGGCGCGCATAACGCATACGCAGCGGGAATGATTGCCGTTCGCTCTCAACGCTACACACACCTAATCGACCATCTAAGGCTGCGGTTAAGGCTTTGCCAAATTCAACATCGTCTAAAGCTTGTAGGTGTTCGGCTTGCTCGGGCGACACTGACCACACGATGGAACATAAGTTATCTTGGTACAGTGGCAACATGGCTAACGGGCCGCCGGGTAAAAAGGCTTGTCTGGCGGTAGCATCATGAGCGAGTTCGGTGCGCACTGTGGCGACAATGGCGTGGTGGCCGTAGTCCCAAAACGTTAATGGGATACTGCATTGCTGACGCACCCACGAGTTGGCACCGTCTGCAGCAACCACCACCGCAGCGCTGATATTGTCGCCATTGGCGAGCGTAAGCCAGGCTTCGCGCTCGCCAAAGGCCACACGCTCAAGGCGTTGGTCTTCAAGGTGGGTAAGATTACTGATTTCACTGGCACGTTTGGCAAGGGCATGACTAATGGCATCGTTTTCGATAATCGAGCCTAAATAGGTTTCGCTAATGCTGTGAGCATCAAACTCAATTTTGCCTAGGCCGTCTTTGTCCCACACTGACATTTTTTGATACGGGCTAATGCGACTGTCGTCGAGGTATTGCCATGCGCCGAGATTTTCCAGCAGTTGTTGGCTGGCTTTATTGATGGCGCTAACACGTAATTTAGGTTCACCACTGACGGCCTGAGTTGTGCCTGCGTCTATTACCACCACATTCAGGTCGGCATTGGCTAACCCAATGGCCGTTGCGAGCCCGACCATACCACCGCCGACGATGGCTACATCATATGTTTTGGTTGAAAACATGGTCAATCCTTACCTTAAAATGAGTTAACGCCAGCCCATGGCCGTTTGTGCTACGGGGCGTTTTAACGGCGGCAGCCAAGACAATAAGCGCAAGCCAATACTGCGCCCTGCCACTAATGGCCAATATTGATTGGAAAAGCCACGGACTAAAAATTCGATGTTACGTAAAGTGCTGTCGCGGTCCTGTTGGCGTGCGGCCAAATATTGATGCACGATGTCGCTACTGCCAAGATCAACGCTTACTGCCGTTTCGCTATTGGCTTGCGTTAGTGCGGTTTCAATGACATCTAACAAGCCAACCACATCACGCAGGCCAAGGTTAAAGCCTTGCCCTGCAATGGGGTGTAACGTTTGCGCGGCATTACCGACAAACACACAGCGGTGATATATCGGCCTTGGCATGTATGACAGCGTCAGCGGATAACTGACACGCTGGCCAACATCGACAAACTGGCCTACGCGGTGACCAAAGGCGTGTTGTAATGCGGCTAAAAATTCGCTTTTATCGACGTTTTTCAATTCATCGGCTTGCGCTGGCGGCAATGCCCACACCAGTGAAAAACGCGATTGTCCTTTGGCAGAGTCTGTTAATTGTGCAGATGGCTGTTTTAATTGATTTGAGGGCTCTTTTAATTGCGCAGAGGACTCTTTTAATTGCGCTGAAGGCTCTTTTAATTGCGCTGAAGGCTCCTTGGCTTGCGTCGATGATGCTTTAGATTGCGCTGAGAATGCGGTCATGTTTTGCATCGGCAGCAAGGCAAGCGGGCCGGTTTGAGTAAAGCGCTCATAAGCCCAATGCTGGTGCGGTTGATTGGTGGTGACATTGGCAACGATAGCCGTTTGCTGAAAATCAACTTGCTCAGTTGTTTGGCCTAAATACTGGCGTACCACTGAGTGCGCGCCGTCTGCGGCCACCAGCAATTGGCAATGTAATTGGCTGCCGTCATCTAACGACAACACATGGCCATCTTGCTGGGCCTGTAAAGCGATGACTTTAGCGGGGCAATAAACCTGTACCGACGATTTCGCCAGTTCATCAAACAATACGTTACCGACTTTAGCCAGCTCAACCACCTGCCCTAGCGCATCTAATCCTAATGGCTGGGCGTTAAGCTCAGTCATGCCAAAGTGGCCGCGATCGGACACATGGATGTTTTTAATCGGCGTGCCTAAATGCTTGAGCTTTGGCCAAATGCCTAAACGAGTCAGTTCAAAAATAGAGCCGTGCGCAATGGCAATGGAGCGAGCATCAAAACCTGGGTGTTTATTGTCAGCAACATGAGCTTCAATTAAGGCGATACGCAGCGGGCGTGCGAGTGATGCAGATAACTTGGCTAACCCTAGGGCTAATGTCGCCCCAGCCATCGCGCCACCTACAATGGCAATGTCGACAGCTTGAGGTGAAGTTGAATGATGTGCTGTGGTCATACGCTGCGCCGCTGCTAATAAAAGCTAAAAATTAATGAATAGTCGATGACTGGTCGGTGTCATTTAATGGCATGTCTAGGCCAAACTCTGAGTAACATAAAATGGCTGACATTCTGACAAACTCTTGCAATTCAACGTAGGCGGTTTCTGATTCGTCATCATCACCGACATCAAATTCAACCTGGGCAATTTCTGCTAAATCTTTAATGACTTCGCGCACGTCCGGTGATGCTTTAGCCAGTTCTGGCTGAATAATCGCAATGCCGGTTAAAAAGCTTTGCGTCCACAGGGCCAGTGCTTCAACACGGTGACTAAGTGAGACTTCTTCTTCTGGCAGTAATAAGGTAAAGCCAAATTCAAAATCGGCGAGGCGAGCAACGGTGTCTTGGTAAAGCTCAGCAATTAATTGCTGTAGGTTAGACTCTAGCGGTTGGCCATCATTCATTAAGTCTGCCAGCGGTTTTAGCCACGCATAATTGTCTTGTTGTACACCACCACAAATAAGCCCAACAAGTGCACCGTGCACTTCTACTGGGTGCTGACCAACTTCGGCCGCATCTAAGGCTTTTTTAAGATTTTCGATACATAAAGAAGGTGGGGTTGCCATGGTTTTTTCCTAATAGCGCGATATCTGTCTCAATGCTAGCAGAGTTACTATGATGCTCCAAATACTAGCGCGACATGTGATCAAATTTGTGAATAGTAATACAATGATTGCAGGCGATTTGTTCACTCAAACAACAAATCGTTAAAAAGGGCCGCTGTTGCCTTGCGCTTTTAAATTCAGCCCTATATAGTTCGCGAACTGACTAAGGATTGGGGCGACATTATGAGTAACAGTGCTGTTGATATAACCCTTTTAGGGCGCACCTACTCTATTGGCTGTCCAAAAGGACGCGAAGATGCCTTACGCACCGTTGCCAGAGAAGTTGAAAACCAACTGACAACCTTAAAGTCGCGTACTAACAATTTAAGCCGTGAAGAATTAGCCATCATGGCTGCATTGAACATTGGCAATGAGTTGTTTGAAGAAAAGCAAAAAAATAAGCAATATATGGCGCAAATGGATGAGCGTATTTCGTTATTACAATCGACGTTGGAAACATCATTGGTTGAACGAAGCCGCAAGGATGACTAAACTAAGAATTCAGAATTAAGTGTAATACTTGGTTCTACCCTGTTTTGCTCCCTGGGATATGCGCGAACTGGCTATGTCCCTGTGCCGATAATTACAAACCCAGGGTGAATGCTTTTGTTGACATTGTGCATGCTCGGCTCGTACCGAGAAGCCTTAGGAGATGAACATTTACCCGCCTTGAACCTACGGTTCAAGGGCTACGCCGGCAGCGGTGTTCTGGGGAGCATCCTATCATTTGTACTTCACAGTCGCGTTTACATCGCGATTTATCACTGTGTTACCTTAACAGCATCAATCTTGTGCACCCGCTTATGATGTTATTCAATCTGTCACTAATGACCTAAATTGGTGCATCTCATTGCCATTTCTGTATATTAAGTAACCGTTCGCTTTAGAAAACAGTCATCCATTCACATTTTAAACTTTTAAATTTAGTAACTTTATTCATAAGGTTGTGTTACAAAACACATTAATGTATAAAGCCTTATATATTAATAGCTTGTATTTATGGATTATGACAAGTCTTACCTTTAGCCTGAAGTTATGCGGCATCATTATTGCTTTTCTGCTGTTCTCGTTAACAGGCTGTAAATCTCTCCCTACGCCCTCTCCAGCTAAACCGGTTAATGTTATTCCTCTCGAGTTAACTCACTTACCAACAGATGCTGCTACCCAGGGCTTGAATATTATTGATACTCAATTGAGCTTAGGTGATCGGAATTTATACCTAGCCAATAATGGCAATATCAAAATGCTGTCTACCGCCCAATGTCAGCTAGAAATATCAGCCCACCGAGGTGATTTTAGACAACCAGAAAGCAGTGCAAATGCTATCGCGTCGGCGTTAAATGATAACTTTAATAGTGTTGAAATTGACGTAATGCTGCTTAAAGATGGCACCTGGGTTAATCATCACGATAGCCAGACAGGCCGCGCGACCGTGTATTACACTGGTGAACGATTTAAACTCAATCGCATGAACTTTCAGGTGTTTTCCAATCTCAAACTACGCGATAAGCAAACTAACAATTTACTCGATCAACGCCCTATTGCCGCTGTTGAAGCCTTTAAAACCTTTGCAGCATATCGCCATAATAATCAACAACTCAATGTAGAGATAAAATCTGATACCAACGGCCAAAAACTCGTTGAGCTTGATAATATGCTCCGAAAATATATTGGCTTAGGAGGATTTTATTATTCAGCCGCGGACCAAGAAATACTCTATAAGCTACGAGGTATTAATCCATCGGTATATTTAGGGTTTATTCAGGGTGGACACCCAACAAGCATTGAAAAATTAACGGCTGATTTGCGTAACGGCGTCAAAAACGATGCTTATTACTTAGATAATCAAAGTAAGCTTGAACTCGTAGGGCGATACGGCACCAAACGTTACCGCTCACGCTATAAAGACTATACGGCAAAATCGTCACTCACCGCCATACACAAAAAGCTCGGTGATAATTCAGGACTCCACTTGGATATACGCAGCTTTATGCAGCATCAAAACGTTAAACATGACGCTCACCAACTGGGTATGAAGGTCTACACCTATTCACTTAATGGCAGCGAATATCACCAGTCACAATTAATTAAATTAACCACGGTACAATTACCTGATGGCGCTATTGTTGATGCAACGCCTTATAAAATTTGCCAACGCTTATTTAATGCGGCTGTGCCGGCTAAACGCTATGAGCCATCAAGCCATCTTGGCCGTTATATTGCTTCTTTACCACAAGATGCTGACTTTGACCGTTTTAACGAAATGCGTGGATATCAAACTGAAGGTTACTATTTGTCATTAGATTCTGGCCTTGCTCCAATTAGCCGTCCACCAGTAAAAGTGGTGCCTAATAATATTCCTACCCCATTGTTAGAGCATGGTTTTCCTACAATCACAGATGAAAAAATTGATAACGATACTGGCGAGACAATTATTTTAAGGCTCCCCCAGCGCCAGGCTAAATAGCGGTAAAAAAGCATAACGATAAAAAGATGATGGTTGATAAAGATTAATATGACTAAAGATAACAAAAGCCCATTTGCAACAAACTTGCTGAACAGCGCCCCGACACAAAAGAAAATGGAATCCGCGGTAAAACAGCTGGAAAAAGTACAAAAAAGTCAGCAATCAACCGCCAAAAAAGTAGAAAAGCAACAAGCCGTTGAAGCCCAGATTAGTAAAACGGGCCAACCCTTTTGGTGGATGTTGCTGATGTTCGTTTGTTCCGTAGTGTATTTGTTCCCGGAAGCAGTATTTAATGCAGCATTAACCGATGTTGCTGGAGGACGAAACTCCAGTATGGAAGACTTACGCTTGGTTGAGCTTTTTGGCCGAACCATCAGCGGTATTGGTGTGACGTTACTGTTAGCAGATTTATTATTAAAAGGTAAACGAGTCGCTAAAGTGTCGCGCGCCTTAGGTTACTTCACCTTAATTGCGGCCATTGTGTGGCCAACGGTATTTTTTGGACAAAAATGGTTAGTCGATCATTTTATGATTGATGCATCAACGCCTGCTGAACGTCAACAAGCTTACTTGTCACAGTTACTTCGCAGTGCATTAATTGAAAACTCAATCAAATTCGAAGGCATAGAGTACGATCCCAATAAAGAACACAATGCGACCGAAAAAACCTTTCTCTCAGTATTTGGTGGGTTGGTTTACGCTGACGATAAATTAGTGGCCGATTTAAAAAACAAAAAAAGTCTGATAATGGAAAAATTTGTCCGTGATCGGGCAATGTCTCGTTTTGATGAACACTATCGTCACTATGATGATTTCCGCCAAACACTTCGCAATAAATATACCGAGTACGCCACGGGATCGAATCAATATAATCAAGCACTAGGTAGTGTACAAACTCGGTCTGATTCGTACTGGTTAGATACCCAAAATCAAGTTAAGCAAGGTTGGGAACAATATCAAAAAGGCACCAAGGCGTATGAAGCAAGAGTAGAATCTCGAGCACAAAAAATTGCGCCTAAACTGTATGACTATTTTGAACGTCGTAATAAATGTGCTGAAAAGAAAAGTGGCAGTAGTAAAGATAGCTGCTTTGAGCGACTGCAAAAAGGTTATGACAAAGAAATAGCCAAATACGGCATTCCTTATATTCCGCCTAATGATTGGCTCATTCGCGAAGAGATTTCAACGTCAGAAAATGTCGGTAATTCTATTATCTCGGGCATTATGACTTTAGGTCTATTCACGGCAATGCAAGCAGCTGATGCAGTAACAGGCGGTGATGCAGGCTTTAAAGATCATCGAATGGTGTATACCAACGATGTAAAACACTATAAACGCGTGCTGATGGTAAAAATGGCCCCTGATTTTAGTAAAGAATCAGGAGGTTACCCATTAGGAATTAACTCAATCCATGAGTTTAGAGTACATGAGCTGACTAGCATCAAAGTCAATAAGAAGCTAAAGCAAAAAGGCTTAACGTTATCCCCTTCTTGGTCAATAACTGATCGCAATAGTTTTGATATTGCTGTCGCTAAAAAAGTGCGTCAGCAAGCCGATGCCGAGTGGCGAACCAAAATGAAAGCCAAGGGTAGCGACATGCCGCCTAATTTGAGTTGGCAAGCATTTCAGCAACAAGGCATGATCCAACAGCGTATTCAACGAGAAATGAAAGAGCTGTATGTCAACCCAACACTGGCGGATTGGAATAATCGCGAATTTAAACAACACATTATTGAACCTAATATCAAACGTAAAACCACTGAGTATCTGAATGTACTCGAAGCTCAACAGGTTGAATTTGCCGATGGCGGTGCATTTGAATCAACGGGTAAATCGGCATTACGTTCAACCATTATTCCGCCAATTTCTATGGCGATTAGCTTAGCATTAGTGTTACTTACCGTATTAAAACTCCCGATGAAAGCAGTCGAACTAGTACAAGCTAAACGGGCGTCCTTGATGCCTGGAGTTAAGCCTAATCGCCTGATAAAGCCGGTGATATCAACGGTATTACTCGCGTCAATATTTGTGGTTCCGTTATCAATGGGCGGTAACCAATACACTATGCCTGGCTCATCAATGCATTACTTTTTTGATCAAATGGAAAAGAATGATTCCGCCACAGTGTCATATACACTTAAATGGTTATTAGTGACCCTACCTATGGTGCAGCCTATCGGTTCATCTATTGATCAACGCTTGTTTATTACTGAAGGATTTAATGCCATCAGTGAATCGATTGATCGCTTTGATTTAGCAGTAATGCCCACACATGATTCAACTAAAACCGTTACATCATCACCTAAAAACTCAGCCTTATTGCCACTCACCATTAACAGCAATATTGCCAAAGCCAAGGTTTCAGTGATGAACATAAAACCCAAGTATCAAGCAGGTATGATGTTACCTGCAGGCAGTTACGACATTAAAGTCTCTGCGCCAGGACAAGAGCCAATGAGAAAGTGGGTTTATTTGAAGGCCGATGAAACGAGTTTTGACATCAATTTTGAATAAACGCTTTTAGCTTAGTAACAATAAATAGCTCAATAACAATAAATAGCTTAATAACAATAAATAGCAAAATGTATCACGCATTGATTATAGGAAGTATTACGTGAGTAAATTAGAACAATTCCAACGATTTATCCGTAATAACGGTAAAGACCTCACTGGTGTTGATGTCCCCGTAATATTAAGTAACGAACAAACAAAACAACCTCAGCTTAAGTTTACTTTTGGGTGGACGATCGAAATTGGGGTGAGTCAGCACGAACATGGATCTTATTGTCCTAATGGCATCCAATCTGGTAGTGCATCAAATGCGAGGGATTACGCCCACGACAAAGCAAAAGAGTATGTTAGCGGACAAAATTCGTTATTTAATGACCGTTTTATAAATATTCTTGGGCCTGATATTTCTAGCAATTTTTTGATCAGAAATAGAGACTTAAAATCTGCACCAGAAACCTATGTAGGCAGCAAAGTGTGTTACAACTGCAGCGGCTCTGGGTCACAAAGCTGTTATAATTGTAATGGCTCAGGCAAGAATTCTTGTACCGGTTGTAGTGGCAGCGGCCGCATTAGTGTGTCACGTTTCGACAGTTATAATAATCGCACGGTTTACACAACTGAATCATGCTCATCTTGCTGGGGAAGTGGCAAAAAAACCTGTTATACCTGCAACGGCTCAGGTTCAGTAACCTGCAATACTTGTAATGGTGGTGGATATCTCTATTACAGTTACACCATTGATGGTGATGCTAAACGCAGCACTAAATGGGCTTATAACAGTAACGACTATCACGAATGGACTTCTGAATTCGTTAAAAATAATGGTTTAGACTTAGTTTATCATTTGACCGAGATAGCTGAAGTTGACGTTGAAGGCGCCCTTGATGGTTGTACTTTTATTTATGCTTTTACCGCTAAACTGCCGACGTTACAATTTACCGCTACGATAGATAAAGTCGATACAACAATGTGTTTTGCGGGTAAAAAAGACACAACACACAATGCCGGTGGAGTTTACGATCCTGCGGTATGGTTTGTAGCGCAAAAAATGACCGGAAATGACAAAGAAACCGACAAAGAAGTATTAGCAACACCCGCGATAAAGGACATTATTGAAGCGCACACCACCCAGACTCAAATTGCGTTACTAACAGAAAATTGGGTTTCAAAAGAGATTAACGATGCTGTTATCTCTAACTATCAACACTTAGTCACTAAGTTAAAAAAGCAGAGTGTTAAGGGTATTGCGCCCAACATGTTTTTAAGCTTAATAAAGTACACTTATTTGTTCTTTACGTTAGGAATGTTAATCGCGCTGTTATTTCCTTCATTTGCCGCAGAAACAAGTCATCGCATGAGCGTGTCACAAGTGCCTGAATGGATGATGGCGTTGCTGAGGATGAGATTTGATTTATTTGGGCTCCCCGCTTATATGAACTATGTGTTTATTTTTGGACTCCTGTGGTTAAGCTATAAGAGTGTGAAAAAGTGGTATTGGAAAAGTATCAGCAAAACTAAAATATGGTTGTTAGCTATAAGCATCACACTATTATTGCCACATATCGGCTTTACATTTTATTACAATACGTTAGAGCTACTTGAACTATCACCAGCTATCGGTAGCACGCTTGTTACAGGTTCAATATTAGTGGGTGTCTATTTACTTATTATTGGCATTAAAAGGCCACAAAGATGGTATAGCAAGTTGTTAGGCTTACTCGTTGGGTTTGGTATTTTCTGCGCAATTCAATTTGGACTTTATGCCATAAATCCTACCTATGGTTTTATTACAGATCATGCGCACTATGTTGGTGACGTAACAACGTTATTGGCATCTGGCATAGATTTTATGAAAAACAATGTACTTGAATGGGGCATATTATCTATCAGCTTTACTTACTTCTTAACGAGAAGACGTTTTTGGTTAAAAGCAAAAACCATGGTGGCAGATTATGATAGCCCTGTATTACTAAAATCCATGAATATGGACAAATAGGATTAAGCATTTAGGTTAGTCGAGGTTAATCAGCTGCAACATGAGCAGATGATTAACCAATGCTTTCATATCGACTCATAAAGCGCTAACCTACTTTCATTCTGTGTTTTGGTGTTTTTTAATTTGTCAGTGATGGAGTACTCCTAATATATGAGTATCACGCGTTTTATGACGAACAACGACAACCGTCCTGTTACGTCTAGCTCTTCGGCACGCATTAGCTATTTTGCCACCCCATCTGAGTTTCAAGAGCCTTTGTTTGATAGCACAGACATGAGCCGCGACAATATTCGCCGCCATGTTAGGCAAGAGCGCAACAGTTTATCCACTGAAGAACAAAGCCAATTAGCCTTAATTGCCAGCCGTCATATGCTGGCAGAAATTCAGGCACAATCGGCACAGCATGTGGCCGTGTATTTAACCCATGACGGCGAATTAGCCACACAAAAATTGATTGATGCCTTGTGGGATTTAAACATCAATGTTTACTTGCCGCTTATTCATCCATTTTGCAAAGGGCATTTGTTGTTTGTACGGTACGATCGTGACTCGATTATGGTTAAAAACCAATACGGTATTAACGAACCTAAACTCAATGTGCAGCATGTGATCACTGTTAATCAACTCGATATGATCATCACGCCGTTAGTGGCCTTTGATGAACACGGTAATCGTATGGGCATGGGCGGCGGTTATTACGATCGCACCTTAGCTCAAGTTGTTAACAACAAACCCTTAGCCGTTGGTTTTGCCCACGATTGCCAGGAAGTGAGCCAGGTACCAACCGACTTTTGGGATGTGCCATTGCCAGTGATTATTACCCCAACGAGAAGATTGGCTATTTAAAATAGCTTAATACTATTAAGGTCGTGGCGCTTCGCCCACACCAGACCAAGAAGGGGAAAACTGCTTCCCCCTCTTGGACCTCCCCGGCAGCTCCGGCAAAGTGTTAATCCTTATAGCATAATAAAAATCACCTAACGGCTCAGATGGTACATCTGATGTTAAGGGATTCACGAATGTCGTGGTGACATGGATGTCAAAAAACGACCATGTACCCCCGAGCCTGTTACATTTCTGCAAGGCAGGAGCCTAAATGCCTTGAAACACATGGATGTGTGAGAAAGGCCATGATGTCACTACGGCATTTTCATCACGCTATTTCGGACACTTTGGACGGAGACACGTTGATACTGCAGATTATTCTTACATACCAACTAGACTTTTAGAAGGTAGAAATTAAACATATCAGAATAGAAAAAGCCCCATCAATACACGTTATTGATGGGGCTTTTTAGTTAACTGATTAAACTAAAAGTGAGCTTATACAATGGCCTTATCTAATGCCTGGCTAACATCAGCAATGATGTCGTCGATATGCTCAATACCTACCGAAATACGCACTAAGTCTTCTGATACACCGGCTTTGGCTAGCTCTGCACCGCTGAGCTGGCGATGAGTGGTGCTGGCAGGGTGACAAGCTAGCGATTTAGCATCACCAATGTTGACTAAACGTAACACCATTTGCAGGGCATCAATAAACTTACCACCAGCCACTTTACCCGCTTCTGCGTTGGCGGCTTTAATGCCAAAACTGATGATACCTGAGGCTTTACCGCCGGTGATTTTTTGACAGGTTGCATGGTGCGGGCTATTGGGTAGTGCAGCATAATTGACCCAGCTAATACTTGGGTGTTTTTGTAAAAATTCAGCCAGCGCGAGTGCATTACTGCAATGACGTTCCATGCGTAAACTAAGGGTTTCGAGCCCTTGCAACAGTAAAAATGAACTGTGTGGCGACAAGGCTGCGCCAGTATTACGTAATGGCACTACGCGGCAACGGCCAATATAGGCAGCGGGGCCAAAAGCGTCGGTGTATACCACGCCGTGATAAGACGGATCGGGCTCATTGAGAATTGCAAAACGTTCTTTATTAGCAACCCAATCAAACTTACCCGAATCAATAATCACCCCACCAATAGTGGTGCCGTGACCACCAATGTATTTGGTCAGTGAATGGATAACAATGTCGGCGCCGTGATCAAACGCGCGGCACAATACTGGCGTCGCGACAGTGTTATCAACAATTAATGGCACTCCATGTTTATGGGCAATATCGGCCAAACGCTGTAAGTCGACAATATTACCGGCAGGGTTACCAATTGATTCACAAAATAGCGCTTTGGTTTTATCGTCGATTAATGCATCTAGACCGTCAAAGTCATCAAACGCCGCCATGCGCACTTCAACGCCCTGGCGCGGCAGCGTATGAGCAAATAAGTTATAGGTGCCGCCATACAGTTGGCTAGTGCTAACAATGTTGTCGCCCACTTGAGTGAGCGCTTGAATCGCATAGGTAATCGCCGCCATGCCTGATGCCACTGCAAGCGCGCCAATACCGCCTTCGATAGCCGCTAAGCGTTGCTCTAACACACTGGTGGTTGGGTTCATGATGCGGGTATAAATATTACCTGCGACTTTGAGGTCGAATAGGTCTGCGCCATGCTGGGTATCATCAAAGGTGTACGAGGTGGTTTGGTAAATCGGCACTGCCGCAGCTTTAGTCGTAGCTTCTGACTCGTAGCCATAATGTAATGCCAGTGATTCCAGTTTCATGTTTTCTGCAGACATAGCGACTTCCTTGAGATAATTGACTGTGGTGATATTGATTAATAACCACACTAGCAATTAGCCATCTAGAAGTCTATAACAAAATGCCGCGAAATGATTATAGCCATACCGCGGCACACTTTGTGTCGCTTTATATGCAATGACTAAGCGCTATAATTAAACGCTTATTTTACATGCCTACTTTAAATGCCTACCACCATCTACAGCATAACTGCGACCCGTCACATAATGGCTGCTTTGTAGATAATCGATAAGGCTAATAATTTCATTATTACCGGCCTCCCTTGGCAATATCGCTTTCGCTAATGCTTTGACTTTATAAGCATCATCGTCGTGCTCATTAAATAGAATCATCGCAGGGGCAATCGAGTTCACTTTAACGTGTGGCGCAAGCAAGCTGGCAAATGACAAGGTCATATTATGCAATGCCGCTTTACTGGCCGCGTAAGCAATGTGCTTTTTACTGCCCTTTTCGGCGACATAGTCGGTGATATGAATAATGTTGCTGGCACCGATACTGTCGTCATTGGTTTTAGCGGCAGCAACCAACAATGGCGCTAATGCAAGGTTGATTTGATACGGCGCAGACACATGAATTTGCATCATTCTGGCCATCGTGTCACTCGGGCTTAAGCCGCTGTTGTCTGGCAACCAGTCTGAAGCATTATGGATAATAGTGTCGAGGCGATCATGATGCTCATTGATGTGAGCAATAAGCTCATCAATTGCCGCAGGGTCGGTTAAGTCGCACGAATGCAAACTGGCTCCAAGTTTACCTAACTGCTCAATACTGTCGTAATGAGTACGATAAGTACCAATAACATGATGACCCTGGGCCAAATAATACTTAGCCAGTGCATAACCAATGCGCTTACCTACGCCAGTGATCAGTATTGTACGTTCCATAATGCTCTCTTTATGTTTGGTTAATGACTTACCTTAAAACTTATCATAAGCAAATTAGGTGCTTATGATAAGCATTTATAATAACCGTTAAGGATTAAACTTTTAATACAAGGTTTGCAGCCTAAAAAAATGGCCTCAACTCGGGGGGAGGTTGAAGCCATTAAATAAATGGAAGTAGACCGTATAAAATTATGCTAAAAATTCAGCACGACTGGCTGGGTTTGCTTTAAAGCAACCGCCAAGCGCCGTGGTTTGGGTGCTCGATGACGTGTCCATAATGCCGCGAGATTTAACACAGTAATGAGTAGCGTTAATGCTGACCGCAACATCGTCGGTTTCGAGCAAGGTTTGCAGTGCCACTAAAATTTGTTGTGTGAGGCGCTCTTGCACCTGCGGGCGTTGAGCAAAAAAGCGCACAATTCGGTTAATTTTAGATAAACCAATAATGTTGCCTTTAGGAATGTAAGCCACTTTGGCTAGGCCATCGATGGTAATAAAATGATGCTCGCAGGTACTTACCACACTGATATTGCTGATTTTAACCATCTCTTCAACACCCATTTTATTGTCAATTTGGGTGATTTTAGGGAAGTTAGCGTAATCAAGGCCTGAGAAAATCTCGTTGACGTACATTTTAGCAATACGATGCGGGGTTTCAGCTAGGCTATCGTCGCTTAAATCGAGGCCAAGTGTCGACACAACTTCTGTCATTAAGCCTTTAATACGCTGATACTTTTGCTCGCTAGTCAGGTCACTTGGAATCAATGGCGTTTCAAGGCCATGGTCAACTAACGCTTGTTGTACTTTTAATGCTTCTGCAGACAACTCGACGCGAGTTATGTCATTAATGGTGGTCATAATAACATCCTTAATAATAGGTTAGGCTTGATACTCTAAAGACAAAGAAACAGAGTCGGCAAAACGTAATGCATGCGGCTTATCAATAGTCACTCGTGCTAAGGTTACGCTTGGATGTTCACGACAAATGTCGAGCACGTCAGCCACCAGTTTTTCGAGTAATAAGAACCGACCTTCTTCTACATGCTGAATCACTTTTTTAGTGATTATCTTGTAGTTTAGGGCATCGGCGACATCATCGGTTTGGAACGATCGATCCGCTGGATAATGGATCTCTATGTTGATCACCACGTCTTGCTGTTTTTCGCGTTCGTCTTGGTTAAACCCAATAAAGGTGCGTAAACGTAAGTTGGTGACGTTAATAATAGCTTGGCTTAATGGCATTATTTAGCCCTAGTGGATTGTTTTTAATCTATACGCCAGGGTGAAATAAAAAGATCATAAATCTTAAATGCTCACGCCGATCGCTAAATGATCAATGCTAATCACAATAAAGGTAAACTAGCTTGGGATCTGGTGCGTACAATCTCAATAAAAGCGACACGAGGTGAATAATGGAACTGACAATATTTTACGATGGCACTTGCCCGCTTTGTCTTAATGAAATGCAGCAATTAAAGCGCTACGACAGCTTAAACTGCATCGGACTTGAAGATATTAACGCGGCAGATATTAATCAGCGTTTCCCTGACTTAGATGTAGAACAAGCCAATACCATATTGCATGGTTTGCAAGCGGATGGCAGTTGGCTGTATGGCTTAGACGTGACAGCTAAGGCATGGGGATTAACAGGTAAACACGGTTGGATAAAACTGCTGCGCCTGCCCGTGATTAAACCTGTGGCAGACCTCGCCTATTTGGCCTTTGCGCGTAATCGCTACCGGATATCGTATTTACTGACCGGCAAAAAACGCTGTGATAATGGCAGCTGTAACATTAAATAAGGGCAAAGCGCATGAGCGATTCAACGACAACTGAAACCATTATTGTAATTGGGGCGTCATCGCTAATTGCCCAAGCCTTTATTGAGCAAACTTGTCATCAACACGCAAAGCAACAGCAGCCAAACTTACCTGTCGCAGAGCCATTACAAATCATCACGGTTAGCCGTCAGAACAGCATTAAGTTACCTGAACTAATGGGCATTGAACTAACTGACAGTGAACTAACGGGACGTATTAACCACCAGCACTTTAGCTGTGATTATCAACAAGCCTCAATAGAACAATGTGTTAGTGATATCGCGGCGATTGCAGGTACAGTGACTCGCATAGTGATGTGTAACGGTATTTTGCACAGTAAAAACCAGCACATCAGCACAAACGAACCAGCCTTAATGCCAGAAAAACGCATTGAAGATATTGATGCACACTCGTTAGAGCAGCTGTTTTATGCCAACAGTATTGTGCCGATGTTATGGCTAAGCACCCTCACCCCATTGTTGTCGCAACCTCGTCATAAAGTAAGCGCTGAGCAAAAATGTGTTATCAGTATATTGAGTGCTCGAGTCGGCAGCATTTCAGATAATCGCCTCGGCGGTTGGTATGGCTATCGCGCCTCAAAAGCGGCATTAAACATGCTCATTAAAACCACGGCAGTGGAGTATGCTAGGCGCCTTAAACGCGTGAAACTCATTGCGTTTCACCCCGGCACCACCGACACGCCATTATCAAAACCCTTTCAAGCCAATGTGCCTCAAGGCAAACTCTTTACCCCTGCCTTTGTCGCCAACCAATTACAGCAAATTATGGATAACAGTGAACCCGATGGCGAAGCCAGCTACCTTGACTGGCAAGGCGAGTCGATTAACTGGTAAGCGCTAATGATGTTATGGCTATGGCGATGGCTATTGTTATGGCTAAGTACATGCCAAGTTGCTGATGTCATATGGTACTAAGGTGCCAATTAAATTGTGCCTAAATTGCTTTACCCTAAAAGTACTAAATTGGATTGAGGAACCGATACTATGTCGACGTTACACACGGGACTAAAAGGGAAAGTAGCACTGATTACCGGCTCAACAAGCGGTATAGGCTTGGCCACCGCACATGTACTGGCTGAACAGGGTTGTCATATTGTATTGCATGGATTGATGACCCAAGATGAAGGTACGGCATTAGCCGCTGAATTTACCTCTCAATATCAAATAAACACCTATTTTAGCAATGCCGATTTAAGAGACTCTGCCTGTATACATGAGTTTATGGATGCGGCCGTGGAGCAATTAGGCAGTATTGATATTTTAGTCAATAACGCCGGTATTCAACATACTCAAGATGTGGCCAACTTTCCGATTGAAAAGTGGAACGACATCATCGCGATTAACTTATCTTCTGCATTTCATACCATCCAAAAAGTTGTGCCAGCAATGAGCAATAAACAATGGGGGCGAATTATTAATATTGCCTCAGTACATGGTTTAGTCGGCTCAGCAAATAAGGTGGCATATTGCGCGGCAAAACACGGCATTGTGGGCTTAACCAAAGTGGTCGCCATTGAGTGTGCAGAACAAGGCATTACGGTCAATGCGATATGCCCAGGCTGGGTTGATACACCGCTTATCGGCAAACAAATTGACAACATCGCAAGCGACAAAAACCTGAGTTATGATGAGGCAAAATATCAACTTGTGACTGCTAAGCAGCCATTACCTGAAATGCTAGCGCCGAGACAGATTGGCGAGTTTGTATTGTTTCTTTGTGGCGGCGCGGCAAAAGGCATTACTGGGGCTGCATTACCAATGGATGGTGCCTGGACAGCGCAATAAGCATGGGTGAGATTGTTCTATAAATTGGTAGCGTTACATTATAACTATACATTAATAAATGTGATCTTATTACAGCGTAAGATTCTGACAATTTTTTGCGTTATTAAACAATAGTGCAACTTGAGATTAATCTGCAGGCTCAATGATTCTCCGTTCGAAGTGTCCGAAATAGAATGATAAAAATGCCGTAGGGTCATCATGGATGATGACCCAGACTCGGGGGTACATGGATGTACCATCTGAGTCGTAGGCAATTTTTATTATGCTATGAGGATCAAACACTTTGTCGGAGCTGCGGGGGAGATCCAAGAGGGGGAAGCAGTTTTCCCCTTCTTGGTCGGGTGTGGGCGAAGCGCCACGACTTTGATTTTATTAACCCATCGCCAATACGAAACAATGATCACTTAGTTATGAAGAAAGGTATTAAATGTTAGCCCTTATTCACACCGATAAGGGCTTTTTAATGCCTAAAACAATAGGCAGTGGTTAAGTCTTGGCCATAAACTCAGCGATATGTTGATAGGTTGCCATACATTCATCTTTAACGAGATCGTGCAGTAACATGTAGGCGTGGATCATGCCGTCAAGCGAATGATGCTCAACATCAACACCAGCTGCAGTTAATGCCTTAGCATAAGCTATGCCTTCATCCCGAAGTGGATCGCAGCCTGCTGTAAAGATCAGCGTTTTAGGCAATGCAGCCGACATCGGCCCCAATAAAGGTGAAGCCTGTTTAATGATATCTAAATCAGTCGATTGAAAATACTGATCGAAATACCACTTTATGCGAGTTGTTTCGAGTAAGAACCCAGTGCCATTTGTGTCTAATGATGGGCTTGTTAATGTGTAATCGACGCTAGGGTATATCAAAATTTGTTGGTCTATTTTAAGCCGCTTATCGGTTAAGCTTTTCATGCTTAAACTGGTGCAAATGGCGCCACCCGCACTGTCACCAATAATCGTGACCGAATCTTGATGCTTAACATCACCGAGTAACTCAGCGTAACGTATGAGTACCTGTTCGCAATCATCAATCCCTGCGGGATAAGGATGCTCTGGCGCCAAGCGATACTCAACCGAAATCACCACACACTGAGCAATACTGGCAAGGTGGCGGCAAATGGGGTCGTACAACTCTACGCTGCCACACATATGCCCACCACCATGAAAATGCACTAACACAGGCAAAGGTTTATCTGGCGCTGGGCTATAAATCCTGACGGGAATAATACGGTCGGGTAACGTCAACGTTTTATCTGCAATATAAGTCACCGCTGGAGAGTCGCTCATTAACCCACTTAGTTTGTTTAAGTTTTCCCGCAATATTGTTGGTGTAAATTGGATATTATTTTGCTTAGCCAGGGCAATGTTACTATTTGCCTGGGCCAGAAAATCAGCCAACTTAGCAGACACTGTGCCTCTCATTATAATGACTCCTTTGGTTTACCCGTTTCAGGTAAAAAATAACTGCCTACAAATACCGTACCGGTGAGTAAGGTAATCATCAAAAATGAGCTGGTGTAACTGCCATCATTCATATCCACTAACTTGCCAAATATCCACAGCACAATGGTCGACACCAGATAACTAATTGACCAAAACAGACTAAACACCACGGTAATTTTTTGCCCTGTCATCTGCGGTAACTCATGCGGAATAGACACTAATGCGGTTACTGGGAAAAAGATAAAAAAGCCCAATACAATCGCACATAAGATTTGCAGCCAAGGCTGCGTGCTAAACGATAATCCTAATACGGTGATAAAAATAATTAGCCCGCTTAAACGGATAATAGGTAGGCGCAGTGGATTTTTGCGGCTGTATAACATCCCCGCGATGGTGCCGACAATGCCAAAACCAATGACCCACTTACTTTGACTAATACCCGCTTGCGGATAAAAAGTGAATAGGCAGATATAAAACGACAGCAGCCCTGAATAAGTGAACGCATAGGCCCAGTTAAATTTGTCTTTTAGACCGTCCATATAACCATATTCAGTGGGTTCAGATCCTGCTGCGTGGTTAGCCGAAACGGGAGCGTCAAACTTAACCAGTAACCACACCATTGCCAGTACCAAGCTCGCGGCTGAAAACAACACTAAGCTATTTTGCCAGCTGCCCGTAAGTGAATTAATACTGGTCATGCCCCATAAAATAATTGCAGTACCGACGTTAAATGCCACCGCATTTAACCCATTAACCACCGGGCGGTCTTCTGGTACAAACCACTGCATGACAATTGGATTAAAGTACACAATCATAAAGGCTCCGCCTAAGCCCATTAAAAAGCGGCTCACCAGCAGTAATTCATAACTCGTCGCTAACGGTGTCACTATGCCGACAACAATTAATAACGCGGCTAACAAAAAGGCGTACTTGATACCAAACTTTACCGCGACATACGCAGCGCTAAACGTACCGACTATTTTAGCCAGAGTGACGGCACCACTGATAAAGCTTGCAGAGGCTAAACTCTCGATATGCATCGATGCCATGATGTTGTTCATACTGGCAGTACCGCCAACCCAAGCCATGGCAAAGAGCACATAACTCGTAAAGACTAAACCTTCGACCAGATATCTATGGGTTATTTTCATAGGCGTTATCGGTACCTTAAATGACACTAATGGAGTTAAATCATGTTATCTGATGGATATGGATAAATAAGTACTACCTTAGTGCACCGCGTTGTTAAAAATCTTTATCAAACAGGGCGTCTAGTGTAGTTTCGCAAGGATAAACAATAAAAATAATAGGGGAATAACTTGCAGGCTTGGTTATCTATTGATACTTGGTTGATCAGTTCAATTTCGATTGCTTATCTTGCCATGCTGTTTGTGGTTGCACAGTGGGGGCAAAATCGCGCCATAACAACGTTAGCCCACAAACCCTGGGTCTATAGCCTCTCACTAGGGGTTTGCTGCACATCATGGGCGTTTTATGGCACTGTTGGCCAAGCTGCTACAACGGGCGCCTGGCTTGCCCCCATTTATATTGGTTCGATCATTTGTTTGGTGCTTGCGTGGCCGATGCTAATGCGCACGCTACAAATAATCAAAAGCCAAAACCTTACTTCTATTGCCGACTTTATTGCCTGCCGCTTTGACCGCTCACCTAAAATAGCCGCCAGCGTTGCCATTGTGTCGCTACTGGGCACCATTCCTTATATCGCCTTACAGTTAAGAGCCATTAGCACCAGTTTTGATTTACTCACGGGCACGTTTCAGTCAGGCATTAGCACAGCATTTGTGGTGACCATTGTATTAATTATCTTTAGTATTTTGTTCGGCACCCGCCAGCTGTCTGCCAGTAAACATAATCAAGGCTTAGTATTGGCCATTGCGTTTAGCTCTATCGTGAAGTTATTTGCCCTGACCGCCGTGGGCATATTTGCCACTTTCTTTATATTCGATGGTTTTGGTGATTTGCTCAGCCAAGGGCAACATATTAAAGAAACCAGCCAATCAGACTCGACTTATCTTGTGGTGTCGCAGGTTATTTTGGGCGCGATTACCATCTATGCATTACCGCAACAATTTCACATGATGATGATTGAAAACAATCATGATGAAGAGCTTAAATCTGCACGTTGGATGGTGCCGTTATACCTGTTATTGATTAATATTTTTGTATTGCCGATTGCTTTAGCCGGACAGCTTAGCTTCCCTGGCGGCAGTGTTGGCGCAGATACCTATGTACTGACATTACCGCTGTTTTATCAACAAGCATGGCTCGGCATATTGGTTTATGTCGGTGGACTTGCGGCGGCAACCGCCATGGTGATTGTGGCGGCAATTGTATTAAGCACCATGATTTCGACTGAAATTTTAACCCCATTACTATTACGGCTACCCAAATTTAGCTCTCAACAAACCCCGCAATTATCAGGTATTTTATTAAATTTACGCCGTGTTTCTATCGCGGTGATTTTACTGTCGGCCTTTGCATTTGAACGCTTTATCGATCAGCAAAATCACTTAGCCAGCATTGGTTTACTCTCATTTGTGCTGTTGTCTCAATTTGCACCCGCTGCAATTGGTGCCTTGTATTGGCGAAATGCCACTACTCAAGGTGCTTTTGTGGGCTTAATTATGGGCAGCATTGTGTGGCTGTATACCTTACTGTTGCCGGTGACATTTCCTGAAGCGCATTGGGTTAAATTTGGTTTGTTTGATATTGCGTGGTTAACCCCGACAGCCTTATTTGGCTTAACCAGTCTAGATAACATCAGCCATGGGGTATTTTACAGTTTAGCGGCAAACATTGGCTGCTTTGTGATTATCTCACTGCTTAAAGAGCAAAGTGTTGGTGAGGTGTTGCAAGCCGATTTATTTGTTAATAGAAAACCGGTGCAGCCAGAAAGACATTTGTCGGTCGATGACTTAGCCAGTTTATTAAACCGTTTTATTAATAAAGATGAAGCAGATGCGCTAATTGCTGAATCTAAAAAGCGTGCGGGTAAAGAACAGCAACAACAACTTGTTGATTATACTCGTTTAAAACTATCTGGCGTACTCGGATCCGCCTCGACCAGAATGGTAATGAGCGCTGCATCACGCAGCCAACAAATGCCGTTAGAAGATGTAGTAAGTATTGTTGACGAAGCTAACCAAATTTTTGAGTTTAACCGTGAGCTGCTGCAATCTGGGGTGGAGAATATTGAACAAGGCATTAGTGTTGTCGACGCCGACATGCGTTTAGTGGCCTGGAATCAACGTTATATTGAACTGCTCGATTACCCGCAAGATTTTGTCAAAGCCGGATTGCATATTGAACAATTAATTCGCTTCAATATCGACAGAGGGATTATTGTCGGCGATGAAGCCCATGAGTTGGTGGAAAAACGTTTAGCGCATATGCGCGGTGGCAGCCCACATCATTTTCAGCGCACCATGCTTAATGGCAAAGTATTAGAGATCCGCGGTCAAGCCATGCCTGGTGGCGGCTTTGTCAGTACATTTGCTGATATTACCGCGCACATTGAAGCTGAAAAAGCATTGCAATTGGCCAATGAAACACTCGAAAAACGGGTAGAAAGCCGCACCCAAGAATTGGAAAAAGCTAAAGCTGAGGCCGAGGCTGCTAACAGTAGTAAAACCCGCTTTCTAGCCGCGGCCAGTCATGACTTAATGCAGCCCTTTAATGCCTTAACCTTATTTACCGACATGCTAAAGCAACGGGTAAAATCGACCGAGTTGCAAGATTTAGCCAGCCACATTGAAGAGTCATTAAACGTTGTTGAAAGCTTATTATCTGACCTGGTGGAAATATCACGCTTAGACAGTAAGTCGCTCAAAACCGAGCAAAGTCAATTTGCGATAGATGACTTACTGTCTACCTTAGTCAATGAGTTTAAAGCATTATCGGCTCAACAAGGTATTGATTTTAAATACCAAATATCTTCTTGTTTTGTAGAAAGCGACCAAAGACTGCTGCGCCGTATTATTCAGAATTTTTTATCTAATGCGTTTCATTACTCTCCTTCGGGCAAACGCAATCAGCAAATAACATCCCAAACCTCTTCGTCTGACAATAAAGCAAATGGGCAGACTAGCAATACCGAGTTTGTCCCAAAAGTGTTATTAGGCGTTAGGCGGCTTGAGCACGCTTTATTAATCCAAGTTTGGGACAATGGTCCAGGTATTCCGCTTGATAAACAGCAAGCGATTTTTTGTGAATTTGAACGCTTAGAGCTCACTCGTGAAATTCCGGGGTTAGGACTAGGCTTGGCGATATGCGATCGAATTGCCAAGTTGTTGGATATCACAATATCGCTGCATTCTGAAGTGGGTAAAGGCACGTGTTTTAGTGTTGAAATACCCCGTGTATTACAGCAGAAAAAGCCAATTAAAGTGACTGAAACTGCCGAAGATGACATAAGCAGTGACAGCACTAATATTACCGTACTGGTTATCGATAATGACGACCTGATGCTTAAAGCCATCTCATCTTTGCTCAGTGGCTGGGGATGTCAGGTGATTACAGCTAAAGACCAACCTAGTGCGATACAACAATTAATGACTCAACCTACACCCAAACTCATTATTGCTGACTATCATTTAGAGGACGATAAAAATGGGGTCGACCTGGTGCAATACTTACTGGCCAATCACGTTAATGACAGTAGCAAACCCACCTGTGTTATTTGCTCTGCCGACCCGTCGGAGTCTGTAAGACAACACACCAGCAGTGCCCAGTTTAGTTTTGTACGCAAACCGCTTAAGGCAATCGCCTTAAAGCGGATTATAAAACAATTAACGCCAGAGTAATTAATACCACCACGACATAAACAACCACAAAAAATGCCTCACAGGGAGGCATTTAGGCTTAGCATTGACTCGTACTAACCCGCATTCATTGCGTCTTATCAATTATGCTTGCGCCTCCACCTGCTGGTTTTCCGTTGAGGTAATCATTAATTGCTGGAACACTAATCCTGCTTGGGTGCGATTATTGATTTCTAGTTTGAGCAAAATCGCTGAGACATGTTTTTTTACTGTGGTTTCTTTAATGTTTAAGTCATACGCAATTTGCTTGTTTAACCGACCATTAGCAATGTTAGCCAGCACTGTGTATTGCTGCGGCGTGAGTTGGGCTAATTGCTTTGCCAAACGTTGATGCTCAGCGGCGGTGTGTTGATCAGCACTGATATTGGTGTGCTCGGGTAACCAAACGTCCCCCTCTAGCACTGTGTCTATTGCGGTTGATATCTGGGTTAAGTTTGCCGATTTAGGAATAAACGCACTGGCACCAAAATTGATCGCTTTACGGATAATCTCCGGTTGATCGTCAGATGACACCATGATGACTGCAATGTCAGGGAAGTGATTTTGTAATAACGTGAGGCCAGTAAAACCGTCGTTCCCCGGCATGTGTAAATCAATAAAAATAAGCTCAATATCGGGGTGTAGCTCCACTAAGGCAATTAACTCTTGAAAGTTTTCCGCCTCTAACACGTGTGCATCGTTGACACTTTTTTGCACAGCCTGGGTGAGTGCAGCACGAAATAGTGGGTGGTCATCTGCAATGGCCACTTTAATTTGAGACATCATGACTCCCTTACATTCGTTGTTATTGTTATTGTTGCTGTTATTGTTATTGGAACGATAAAAAGAATAACCGGTTCTGATGAGACCGGCTATTCTTATCTGACCTGATGTGAAGGTCTCTTTGATAAGTGACTACAACGATTAGAACGTATAGCCAACCGTTAACGAAATAGTCTCTGGGTCGCCATAGTAACCCACTAAGGTATTATCGCCGCCTAAGCCAGGGGTAAAATCACCATCGCCTGTTGGCGTGACAAAGGCGTAGTTACCCACCAAATACTCTTCATCGGTGACATTTTTCCAATGTAACCCAGCATTCCAATGACCATCATTGCTATACCAATTAACACCAAAGTTAAGCAAGCCGTAACCATCCTGGCTCAATAGGTTATCCACTACTGCTAAATCGTAATCGCTGCGGTAGTAGTAATTACCGTTAATGATAAAGCTGCCAATATCGGCTTCAATATTATAGCTAAAGCCTAGGTTGGCGGTGGTGTCTGGGGTATTAGTAATGGTGTAGGTATCGCTAATATCAATTTTAGTTCCAAGGTCATCGTAAGAGATCACTTCGTCAAAAGTAGCGTCAATTAAGCCGACATTAGCAAATAAGTTAAGTGAATCTGTCGCAGCATATTCAACCTCAAGCTCTAAGCCTGTGGCGGTTGATTTACCGATATTGCCTAAACGCTGATTAAGGTCTGAATTATCATCGCCAGGTAACACAGTGACAAACTGCCTGTCTTTATGATCAAGATAAAATGCGGTGGCATTTAAACGGAGATTATCGTTCCACTCACTTTTAAAACCAATCTCGTATGAATTCACCGTTTCAGGATCAACCGCAGGCTCTGCGCCCGTTGCTCTTGGGTTAAACGTACCTGATTTAAATCCTTGTGAGTAGCTGGTAAATACCATCAAGTCATCATTCACTTGATACTCTAGACCGATCCGTGGATTGAATTTAGACCAGGTTTCTTCGTCATCAAGCACTTTAGGTATTTGCGACTCAATTAACGCGTCATCGCGCACAAAACCAGGATACCAGCCGGTTTCAGGATAAATACTATCGAAAATAACTCCGTTATATACCGTGGCCTCTTTAGATTCACGAGTATAGCGACCGCCTAATGTCATCGACAATTTTTCGGTAAAACTGTATGAACCTTGCACGTAAGCGGCGTAGCTTTCGCTATTATTACAACCACTGACTTCGCGAGTGAGTCCACCATAAGCTTTAAAGGCTTCTTCTAAAATCGCATCGAACACGCCACAAGAATCACCGTCAAAATAGTAAATACCAGAAACTAAATTGAGGTTATCACCGACATAGTTAACTTGAAACTCTTGGCTGAATTGCTCATCTTCATAAATAGCCGGCACATCGAAAATACGTAAACTGGTATTATCAAAGTCGATGTTGGTGAGTGACTCGCCTTCACGCTTTGCGGTAACCGATTTCGCACTCCAATTCTCATTGAAATTATATTCGACCGTTGCGCTCCAGCCTTCTGTTTCAACCTTATTCCAGGTAGGCATACTGGTATAAGAGTCGTATTTACTGTCTGGCACTGGGGCATCGGTTAATAAACTAGGAAGCAGTCTATAGCCGCCTTTTGAGTTGGAGTCATCTTGGGTTTTATCGTAAGTAAAGCGCATAAACAGGTCGTCTGTAGGTGTGTACTCAACACTTAACCGCCCTGCCATTACATCTTTATTATAGTTCTCGGTATCTTGGTCATCTAATGCTGAAGTTTTAAAATCACCAAAGCCGTCACGGTTTAAACTCGCAAAGGCAAAACCAACGTAAAGTTTGTCATCAACAATGGGTAATTGACCGGCAATTTTGGCATCTTTTTGGCCATAGCTGCCCACGGTGCCTTTAAGGCTTAATTCTCCGTCACCAGACATTTTTTTAGTGACATACTTAATCGCGCCACCAATGGTATTTTTGCCGTATAACGTGCCTTGTGGCCCGCGTAACACTTCGATGCGCTGTACATCAAGAATGTCTAACACTGCGCCTTGCGGACGGGCAATATAGACATCATCAATATAAATACCGACACCAGGCTCGTAACCCCAAAGTGGATCTTCCTGGCCTACGCCGCGGATAAAGGCTGTCAGTGTAGAGTTAGTGCCTCGGCTAGACTGCAATGTGGTGTTAGGGGAAAACTGCTGAATTTCTGTCATCACGCTGATGCCATTTTCGGCTAACTCTGTGGCACTCACCGATGTCACGGCCACAGGCACATTTTGCAAACTCTCTACAGTTTTACGCGCGGTCACTTCAATGCGCTCTAATACAGGTTGTTTGTCGCTGCTGTTATTTTCATTTTCTGCGGCTATCGCATGCTGCGCGGTTAACACTGACGAAATGGCTAAGGCAATGCAGCTCATTTTAATCGTATTCTGTTTCATACAGGTCCCCGTTGTAATAGTTATTATTAATGGTTTTACTTACTGCAAATTTTGATTAACAACTCACTTTTGCTTTTTGATTTATTGACGACTCTTTATTCACATATTGACTGTATCGTATTTTCAAGCTTATTGAATCGGTACTATAGTAGTATGCGTTTTGCCTGTTCTCGCTAAACAAATACAACAAAAACACATTCAAAAACATATCGTTATATTTTTCCTGTAAATTAAAGCCCCCAAAGCTTAATCACTTCATTAACGCTGCTAATCGGCGCTTTAAGCAAAAAGTCACTTTGTTCACCGCCATGTTTTATGTCTGGATTTACGGCAATGCCGTGACCAAAATTGTTAATGGTAACGAGTTCGATAGACGCATTGTTTTGATCATCTTTCCAACGTGAAATACTGTAACCAGATTCATTTGTCACCGTCGGCTTAGCATTAGATTGAGTTAACACTTGCCATTGAGATGCGAGCATTTTTGCATTGTTCGTACTGACAACATTGTCACTGTCACCTGTCCAGATACTTAATGAAGGCCAACGGGTTTGCGTAGGATGTATAGCTTTGGCAAATTGGGCTAATTCTTCAACTGACTGCGCAGGCCCTTGTTTCATACAAGAGATGGCTTTGATCAAATTGTCGGCACAGGGATACGGCAAGCCAGCGATGACCGCACCGCTTTGAAACAGATTGGGGTAATTGACCATTGCAGCGCTCGCCATGGCGCCGCCCGCTGATAACCCGATGACATAAACATGCTTTGCACCTAGCTTTTCTTGAGTGGTGACTATCATGTTTTTTATCGATAACATTTCACCACTGTCTATTTGCGTATCTTGACTTGCAAACCAGTTGAAACAACCCTTTACGTTATTGTCATAGCTTTGTTGCGGCACTAAAACCGCAAACTGATTCGCTATCGCTAATGATGTTAGGCCGCTTTTTTTGGCCAACTCAACACCGTCTTGAATACAACCATGCAGTAACACCACTAAAGATAAATCCCCTGCAAGAGAAGCGTTTGAGCCTTGCGTCACAGGAAGATAAAAGCTTGTCAGCGCACCTGGATTATCACCAAAATCAGTGAGCGGGATATAAGGCGTGTCGGTTGCTTGAGCAGACTGGATTGAAAGAAAACAACCCAGTAAAAGCAGCGGCATAATTAAGCTGTATTTTTTATTGATCATTTCAGCGGTTTCCAAATTTAACATATTAGTAACTTGCAGAATTTTGCGCCAAACAGCAATGGCACTTTAGATCCACATGAAAAATAATGTCGGTATGTTGATGAAAGGTAGGGCAATAAGCGTGAGGCTTGAAGGATTGTGACTGTAGATAAAGTGAATGATGAAATAAGAGTAAATCGACAGACTAGCTATTCGGTGCTAGGTGCTAGGCATTTTAAGCAAAAAAAACGCGAAGCCATTAGCTTCGCGTTTTAGAGCATCGATTTGTTAATTACTTAACAAATTCAACGCCTAATTTGATGTCACCTTTAAGAGTGTCTAACATTGCATCGCGAGCGTTAGCTTCAAATGCGCTGATTTCACCATAAGGTAATACTTTTTCTACGCCGTTTTTGCCAAGTAGAATTGGCTGAGCGAAGAATGTAGCGTGCTCACTACCGCCGTCAACATAGGCACATTCAACCACGTTGGCTTCGCCTTGTAGACCACGTACCAATGATAAACCAAAGCGACATGCTGCTTGGCCCATTGATAATGTTGCGCTACCGCCACCGGCTTTAGCTTCAACAACTTCAGTACCCGCGTTTTGAATGCGAGTTGTCATTGCGGCAACTTCTTCATCAGTGAAAGTCACACCTTCAACCTGAGAAAGTAGTGGCAGAATAGTCACACCGCTGTGGCCGCCGATAACGTTAACTTTAACGTCAGCAACGTTTAAGCCTTTAAGCTCAGCGATGAAGGTTTCGCTACGGATAACGTCAAGTGTTGTGATACCGAACAAACGGTTTTTGTCGTACACACCAGCATTTTTCAATACTTCAGCAGCAATCGCTACCGTGGTGTTAACTGGGTTAGTAATAATACCTACTAATGCTTTAGGGCAAGTTACAGCCACTTTTTCCATTAGGTTACGTACGATACCCGCGTTGATGTTGAATAGATCTGAACGATCCATACCAGGCTTACGCGCTACACCAGCAGACATTAACACGACGTCTGCGCCAACTAATGCAGCCGTTGGATCTTCACCAGCAAAACCTTTTACTTCTACGTCTGTTGGGATGTGACTTAAGTCAACCGCAACACCAGGAGTAACAGGAGCGATGTCATATAGAGACAACTTTGAGCCCGCAGGCAGTTGAGTTTTTAACAGTAAAGCTAGAGCCTGGCCGATACCACCAGCAGCACCTAATACAGCAACTTTCATAATTATCTCCATCAATTTATGCAGTTTGTGACATTGATCTAAATTGTCGTGGCGTCACATTACTGCATAGTCACAATAATTTCAATTATACGTTAGTGGACAGTGATAAATAAGTGAGCGCTAATAAGGTTTAAGCTGAAATTTGTGCATGAATTATGCTCAACGTCATCCTCATTATGGAGCGAAATCCCTTATCAATATCACTACTTTTGTTGGCAACTGCCAGTCATTTTATATGTATAAATATGCACCACCTGTTCGATTTACCCTGCTAACAAAGGCACGGTAAGCCATTGTTGTCAGCGCCATGTTTACTTACCGACGCAATCACCCCCCGTTAACGCGCATGTTATACCGTGTGTTTGGTCATACACTCTTACTAAGCGGTGTCATTTTGGCGTACACTAAAGCTGCCGCGGGCGAATAAATAAAAAACTCAATAGCCACAGCGGCATTCCTCAATATCCAATTACTGACGAGAATTTCATGATAATAAGAGCTGGCCAACACGCCGATTTACACGCCTTAGTTAATTTTAATCAAGCCATGGCAATGGAAACCGAAAACCTTACTCTTGATGCCGACAAACTCACTCAAGGAGTTGAAGGTTTGCTAACTCATCCTGAACGGGGTGTTTATTTAGTCGCTGAAGTAGATGGCGAAATTGTCGGTTCGCTGATGGTGACTTACGAGTGGAGCGATTGGCGCGCCAGTAATTATTACTGGATCCAAAGTGTGTATGTTCGTCCGCAAAACCGTCGCCAGGGTATTTATGGCAAGCTCTACCAGGCAGTTAAAGACTTTGCCGCAGCCAATGGTGGCACAGCCAGCTTCAGATTATATGTTGAACATGACAACGCCGTTGCTCAAAAAACCTATGAGTCTCTGGGCATGCAGCAAAGTCATTATTTGATGTATGAAGAAAATACCAAGTAAAACGGTTGAAATATCTACCTAACCACCCGCAAAGTCAGCACTTAGCCGGTGGTTATATTGTGTACCGAACCCGCTCTCAGGTTACCTAAATTGAATTTAAGTTCTGACGCTAAAGCGCATCATCACTGGTGCGTGGTCGGTACTGTCACTGTCGCGCTCATAATCTGGGCGAACCAGATGTCTGTCGAAGGTTTGATAATCAATGATATGGGCTAAATTTTGCTGTTGAGTCGGGTTAAACTCGCTTGAGACTAAAATGTAATCAAGTACCGATCCTGTATTGCCATAATAGTGCGTAGCTTGCCTTACAGCATGTGGTTCGTCATCAAGCAATGATGCTGATTCAAACTCATCTTGCGCCAAAGTGGCATTGCATTTAGTTGCCGCAATAAACAACTCATAACTGTCGAACAAACTGCTTTGATGTAATTCTGCCATTAATGAGGTTTCACCAAGCTTGGCTAATTGCGGGTCTTCAATGTCACTGCGAAACACCCGCAGTTGATTATTAAATGCCGCTAACAGCTCGCTGCCTAAGGTGTCATTAAAGTCGCCCATTAACAGAAACGGTTGCTGGGCTTGTTGGCGCCTCATGAGCATTTGATGGCATAACAATGCTGACTCACTGCCGCGCTGTAAACTTGAGGCCCAACGTCCAAGCACCTGGCGTGCAACAAAGTCTGGTCCGCCTTGTAAACCGCTCTCGCTAATATCATCACGGCTTACGCCACTGCGTTTTGACTTAAGGTGAATAACATAACAATCGCACGGCCCAAATACCGGTAATTGAATGGTGGCTCGTAAAGGTTTGCGGCTAAAAGCAAAGGTATCGGCTAAACCTAATTGAGCAATCCATTGCGGATCTGGGCTGACATTAACTGAATCCACAATCGGGTATTTTGATGCGATAGCCACTACTGGGCTGCGATAAACATAATCGCTGATCACTTCTGGCTCATCTAAGGCCACAAAGTACTCATAGCCTAATGATTGAGTCAGTTTAGCTAAGGCATCTGGGCTAAATACTTCTTGAAAACCGATAATATCTGGCTGACTTTGATTAATAAAATCACTTAACCAGGCACACTTTTTTTGCCATTGTTTATCACTGTAAATATTTTCAAAATCATAAAACGCATAAGGCGGTTCAATAAAGTTAAATAAGTTAATACTCACCACATTAAAGCTAAGCTCAGATGCAGTAGGCGATGATGCGTCGTTTACGTTTAACATATGTTAATCCTAATAAAACCTCTTGCTAGGATACTGATTTGCGAGTGAGAACACCATGAGTAACAATACTCGATTTAGCTTATTAAGCGCTTATCGCGGCCTTGTAGATTTTAATCTAAAATAAATTGAACCGAATCCAAATCGCCGACGTAAAACTTACCAATGAATGAATTAAGCATTCTTGATTAATCAATAGCGATTAACCAATAGCGATTAACCAATAGCGATTAACCACCAGTGATTAATCAATAGGACATTCGTTGCCATTAAATCTGACCCGATTTAACCCTATGTATGAAAGAGTCAACAACCTCCGTAAGACCCTTTGGCTTATCCCTCACCCTGATAAGCCATTTTTTTACGGCGAAATTTGCCCAACCAAAACCAAACAATACTGATAGGGGATCAATGATGTTAGCCTTTAACACTGATAAACTACTTAAATACAGCTTCATCAACTGCGTGATTGTCGCGGCATTATTAATGAACCCAGCTTACAGTGCGAGTGAGGATAATATGTTATTTCGTTTTGCAGATGAGGATCATTTTGAAGGTTGGCAGATCAATAATGACACCGTGATGGGCGGCGTATCACAAAGCCAAATCAAGCAGAATCAACAGCAAGGCCTGTTGTTTACCGGCAATGTATCGTTAGACAATAACGGTGGATTTGCATCGACAGAGTCGCGTTTTACCCATCAAATATCTGCCGCATCAACACTCACCATTGCGGTTAAAGGTGACGGTAAGGTTTATCAGTTGCGTTTAAAAACGCCTCAACTGTCTTATGGTGAAGCGTACGTGGCTAACTTTACCACTCAAGAAAATACCGTTACTGAGCACACTTTTACCGCCGCAGATTTTACTGTCAGCTTTAGAGGACGGGTTGTAAGCAACGCGCCGGAATTAAACTTGCTAGACATCGAGCGGATTGGGTTTCTCGTGGCACAAAAACAGCAAGGACCATTTGCAATTGAGTTACATTCTATTGCGTTTGAAAATAAACAATAATCACCCACGTATCGCTGAATTTAAAGGCTAAACATTGAAATTACCTGTGCAAATTAAAGGCATCATTTTCGACTTAGACGGCACTCTTGTTGAGTCGAGTTTAGACTTTGAGTTAATTCGCCAACAAATCGGCTGCCCAGAGGGTATCGACCTGCTCAAGTATGTCGACGACCTAAGCTGTCAAACCAGCCAGGCTCGCGCCAATAACATTATCATTGAACACGAATACCAAGATGCCATAACCGCTAAGCCCATCAAAGGCATGGCCGAATTAATTAGTGCCATTGAAGCAGCAAAAATGCCTACAGCAATTGTCACCCGCAACAGTCTTGCCGCCAGCACAATGAAAGTAAAACAAAATGCTATCGCCATTGATCATGTGCTAACTCGTGAAGACTACCCCGCAAAACCGGCTCCAGATGCACTATTAGCAATTGCAAACCAATGGCAAATTGCCCCTAAGCACATTATGTATGTCGGCGACTATTTATATGACATTCAAGCCGCCAATAATGCCGGAATGATAGCCTGTTTAATTACCCATGGTGTTGAAAGCCGCTATCAAGATCTTGCAGATATTGTGATTGAAGAGCTCAATCAACTACTACCTTTCATCCAGTAATCTGGCGCTATTATCTTAGTCTGTTACATTTGAATGTGAGAATCCCATGAATCCAATTCACCCTAAAAAGTTACTCCACAGCAAATGGACCAAAGTTGAGGTAGTTAATAAACTCAAACATTTTAGCGTAATAAAAGTGGAATATGACGAACAACAAAATGTCATTGAATGCATTATTCGCGCAGAAATGAACGCCGCTGAATTTGCTATCGAATGGCGCGATTTAAAAGACCCGCTGCAGTGGAAAATAGGCTGGCAATAAAAAAGTGACTCGCTATAAGTCACTTTTTATTGCCAGGCTATACTAGGGCCTGTTTATCTAATTATAAATATCGATTCAGTCCTAAATGAAATCGTCTCTAGGCCCCAATCAGCGAGCATTGCATCACCGATACGTAAACTATCGCCTTCGCTACTACAGCCCCACATTTTAGCGCATGTTTGTCCTGGAATATTTGAACCTGTACCTTTTGATGTATCTGGGATCATGTGATTTAACTGGGCAATATGATCGCCAAACATCCCTTCAAAAGTATCCATTTTAACATCAAGGGTTTCCATTTCACCCTCAGGGAAGATGACTGCGGCAGTTTGCTCTCCGGAGACGTTTTGCTCTTGCTTCAAGGTCACAACATCTTTGGAAACTAATCCATATAACGCAGTCAGTGGTAAATCTTTAGTGCTCTCATGTGAATAGAGTGTCTGACCATAATGTCTTGCAGCATAATTATTTTCTTCATAGGCACGAGTCAGGTATTTATCAGCTTTTGCCATATCTTCATTAACCATGCCGCCGCCTAAATACATCTTGCCAAGTAAGTACGACGATTGGGAATGGCCCATTTTTGAGGTGTACTCTAAAAACTCGATGCCTTCATCAACATCCTTTAAATGGGTATCTTGTAAATACAACACTCCAGCTTTGTATTTAGCATCTAATACGTACTTACCTGCACGTCGATACCACTTTAACGCCATGTCTAAATCTTTATTTGTGCCATAACCGGCATAATAAAATTCACCTAACATTGCCATTGCAGATGAGTGACCTCGTTTAGTTAAAATACGATAAGCTTTAAAGTATTCAACACATTCTGATGTTTGGCACTCTGGTAATTGGCTTGCTTCACTTTTTGTTGGAGCAAAAATCAAAAAACTGGCCAAGAGGCTAAAAATAATTGTTTTATGTTGCATCATGCTAATTCCTTTTAATGAATGTTTTTATACTATTAGCGCTGTAGCTTAACTTGTCTATAGTAAGAATGGATTAAAAAACAAACAGAACAAAAGACTGTTTAACATATATTCAACATGATGCGAGTGTGGCTAGGGGCTGCAGATAAATATGCGATAGTAATTATTTTTCAATCACACGCCAAATCGTGTTGCTTCAAAACGATTTAATAGTCGATGTATCAGATAACACAGTAATAATGTGGCGACGATGGCGACTAAAATGCTGCTTATACGGTATAAGGCACTAAAAACAAGATCATTATTTGGCGTAAGGTACTGGCCAAATAATATGCCTAAGGTGGTCATGGCGCCAAAGCCGACTCCTGAGCCGCTGGCCTCTTTAACGTGCACCTGGCTAAATAACATCAAACCTATCCACAAAAGTGGCACGACAAAAAGTAGCATGCCAGACCAATCATAAAGCAATGCCTGGCCGACTAAGCCAAAAATTACGCCAAATAAGGTCCCTATCGCACGCTTTCTGGCATAGCCCAGTGCCCCATTCCAATGCATGGGAAATAACAGTAATAACGTGGTGGCTTGGGCTGACATTGAATCTTGTAAATTAAACATCTGAAACACAATAAATGACGCGGTAGCGATAGAGGCGCCCAATAATGCTTCGTGGCGCATACGATTCGGCGCTTTTACCACACTGGCCATTGGCGGCCTTGGTGCAACGTCTGGCCATAATGCTGTCATCGCATAGGCGATAATCACCGAGGCGAGTGTCGCCCAAAAGTTGCTGAAAATGAGGTTGTTGATGTCCATGCCCGGATAACTGGCAAAATGCAGCATAATGCTTAAGCTAATCACGCCATTGGCACCGAACAAAAATAAACTGCCACGTGACATGGCGGCAAACCGATACAAAAACAATAAAAAAACGATGGGTAACATAACCCCAGGATGACCGCCAAATAAGCCACCGAGAATACCGACTTCAAGCCCAGCCATAACCGACGAAGCCAACAGTTGTCGCATGGCATGAGCGTTCATCACCGGAACTAATCCAAGTAATAACATCGGCGTGACGGTAAAAAACACACCATAATTTAGGTCGAATAATTTGCAAATCGCAAACCCCAGTGTAGCACCAGTAGCAATACGCAAACATTGGCGTAAATCATTGGTAGTTAACGGACTATGACGTAATAACATCTGCATACCTTCAAGATACGTCACGGCAGGCCCTAGGCTTGCCGCGACTTTAGTGGCGCAATAAGGCGAGTAACAACATCGATATTTTGATCGGGATTAATAACTTGGCTCGGGATTAATATATATAGTGCAGCACGCTAATCAGCTTAATTTGTACTTTGGCTAAAAAACCTAGCACCGCATTATTAGGGACTAATTGCACAGTGGCGCGGGCACCGGCGGGTAAGGTATTAACCACTTGATGATCGAGAGCTAAATGCAAACGTAAACGCTGAGCATCACGCACCCAGCGCGCCGACGCCTCTGGCGTGGCTAAACGCCCATTCGCATCAAACTGCCCTGCACTCACTCCAGCATCGACATTGCTGACTTTGGCTTGATATAAACGCCCTGGTTGACCGTCAAAAGTAATATAAGCGGTAGATTGAGACTCTATTCCTCTTAAGCTTTTTTCTCTAAAGTCGGCAATAATATCCACTTTTTCAGATACCACGGCGAGTAATGGCTGACCAACTGTGGCAAAACTGCCGACTTCTAGTTGTAGATTAGTGACCACCCCATTTTGATCGGCGCGCACCTGGGTGTATGACAGATTTAACTCAGCCTGAGCGAGACGATTTTGAGCTTGGCGCATTTTTAGATTCTCTGCACCATCACGCCCACGACTTACCACCAATTGACTTAGACGCGCATTGGCTGCCATTAAGTTAGCTTCTGCTGTTGAGGCGTCACTTTGTGCTTGATCGGCTAATTGCTGCGACACACCACGGCTTGCATAAAGTGCATCAAGCCGTTTTGCCTCACTGCGTTTTTGCTGGGCACTACTTTGCTTAGCGTTAACATCGGCTTGAGCAGCTAATATCTCAGCATCGAGCTCAGCATTGTCTTGTTTGGCTTGCTCTAAGGCTAAATTGGCTTGCTCAACAGCCAGTTCATATGGCGCGGAGTCGATACTAAATAACACATCACCTTTAGCGACCACTTGATTGTTTGCCACGGCTATCGAGGCAATTTTACCGCTGACTTGCGGGGTGACTTTGGTCACCATACGAGTTGCCATTGCCTGTGGGGTCATTGGCATCATGGCGTCGGCAAACATAAAATAGCCAAACACTGATACAAACAGAAATATGGATATTTTAACGAGTCGTGCAAATTGTTGATCTGGGGTCATATACTTTCTCATTACTCACTTTTGCCTATGCAGCTACGCAGAGGTTTTATCTAATGTTGCCAGCGCATTCGCACTGATTTGACTGATAGTGCGTTCAAACTCGTTGAGTTGTTGCTGGCTAATGCCTGCTAATAAATTACGTCGCACTAACATGATTTTACTTTCCATCTGCTTAAGCATCTCAATCCCATCTGGGGTTAAGCTGACAATGCGTGCCCGTTTATCTTTTTCGCAGCAACGACGCTGCACATAGCCCTGCTCTTCTAATTGATTAAGGGTGCGCATTAATGATGGCAATTCAATTTCCAACGCATCTGCAAGCACCTTTTGACTGACGTTGTCGCCTAAGCGCAATAGCTTCCATAATGCGGTCCAGCGCGGATGAGTGAGACCTAGCGGGATTAATTCAGCATCCGCAGCCGTTCGCCATAAACGGTGCAATCGACCTAAATTTTCAGCAAGAGACAATTCTTTTAATCTTTCTAATTCTGGGGACATGAGATGCACTTATTTAGTTAGCGTGCTAAGCATTATAGCTAGTTAGCATGCTAAGTAAATAGCTTTATCGAATAAGATAAACCGCGTTGTAATAACAGAGTAAGCTTAATAGTGATGTCATTTAGACATTTAAATGTCTAAATGACGCATTTGGATACGGTGATTTAGACACTGAAACAAGCCGCCGGATTGGCATAACACTAGACTCAAGTAACTCAAGTAACTCAAGTAACTCAAGTAACTCAAGTAAACAAAAAAAGGGCCTTGATGACCTTTTTGTGATCGACGTAACCTCTTTGTTCTTGTTGTTAGATTCACATTTGTCATAATGACAACCACTTAGTTTCTATTGGAGTTGGTCATGGCGATAAGTCAAACAGATCTCACTCGTATCGCCCTTGATATCACAGCAAATTTATCTAATCGCGATCGGTTTTCACGCTTACTGACCACTCTTAGAGAGACCCTAGATTGTGATGCGGCAGCATTATTGTCGTTTCAAGGTCATCAATTTACCCCGTTAGCTATCGATGGTCTCAGTGCAGACGTACTCGGACGACGCTTTATTGTAAATGAACATCCAAGGCTTGAGGCCATTGCACGAGCTGGCGATGTGGTGAGGTTTCCTGCCGACAGCACATTGCCCGACCCGTACGATGGCCTTATTCCTAATCTGGAAGGTGATTTAAAAGTGCATGCTTGCGTGGGATTGCCACTGTTTGCAAATGAACAGTTAATTGGGGCGCTAACCATTGATGCGTTTGACCCAAACAAATTTGATCAATTTACCAATAATGAGCTGCGCAGTATCAGTGCTATTACCGCAGCGTCACTGAATAATGCCTTGTTGATTGATAAGTTAGAAAAACAAGCTAACAACCTCACGATTAGCAGCACTAAACCAACTGGACAATTAGATACTCAAACCGAAATTATTGGTCAAGACGATAATTTTATTGCCTTACTGAACGAGGTTAACGTAGTTGCTGCTACAGAATTAAATGTACTGATTTTAGGCGAAACAGGCACAGGTAAAGAGCTCATCGCCAAGGCGGTACATTTGCACTCACCAAGGGCAAGTAAACCTTTAGTGTATTTAAACTGCGCCGCATTAGCAGAATCTGTGGCCGAGAGTGAATTGTTTGGCCACGTAAAAGGCGCATTTACGGGGGCCATTAGCCATCGCAGTGGCAAGTTTGAAGTCGCTGATAAAGGCACATTATTTTTAGATGAAATTGGTGAATTACCACTAAATTTGCAAGCAAAGTTACTACGGGTGCTGCAATACGGTGATTTACAAAAGGTCGGTGACGATCGCAGTTTAAAAGTGGACGTAAGAATTATTGCCGCCACCAATAAAGATCTTAAAAGCGAAGTCTTATCAGGACGTTTTCGTGCAGATTTATACCATCGATTAAGTGTATTCCCTGTTGTTGTACCGCCACTTAGGGAGCGCCCGCAGGATATTCATTTATTGGCCGGTTTTTTTGTTGAACGCTATCGCCAACAGCTGCAACTCAGCCATTTAGGCTTAGACACTGCTGCGCTATCATTACTGAGCCAATATGACTGGCCAGGTAACATTCGCGAACTTGAACATGCCATTCATCGCGCGGCGGTATTGGCTCGTTCAGCTGGCGTGCACAATGGCATGTGCATGATTCAACCTCAGCACTTTGAGTTTGCTCCACATCACGATGAAAAGGTGCTACCTCATAAAAATATCGGCATTAAACAATCATTAACATCTTTACCACAAATGAACTTACGTGATGCAACAGATCAGTTTCAACGTCAGTTTATTGAACAAGTGCTGGCCCAAACTGAGAGTAATTGGGCTGCGACTGCACGCAGCCTGCAGCTTGATTCTGGCAACTTACACCGTTTAGCTAAACGCTTGGGATTAAAATGAGTAAAGTGCAAAAAAATCAGTTGAGTTTTTAAGTTTAATAAGTGACGATGCGCGCTATAACACCAATTCGATTAATGATGTGATCATTCAGAGAATAATTGGAATTTGCATGGCACAGTATAAATAGTCAAGCTTAGCAAGATATTGTAACCTGACTAATATAACGTCTATTTTTAGGAATAATGTACCCCTTATGATGATTTCGTTACGCACAGCATTCGTAGCCACGACTGCGATATTATTAAGCTTCTCAAGCACTGCGGTTGAATATCGTTTACCGACTAATGGCAGCAAATTAGTCGGTGAGAACCAGTATTATGTGGTTCCACAAGAAGGCAAGCTCACACTAGAGCAAATCGCTGCCAAATTTCAATTAGGCTTAACTAACCTTACCGAAGCCAACCCGGGTGTCGATCCATTTTTACCAAAACCAGGTAGCACGTTAATTATTCCTCACCAGTTAATTCTGCCAGACACTAAGCAAGAAGGCATTGTAATTAACTCTGCTGAAATGCGTTTATATTATTATCCGAAGGGTAAAAATATTGTTGAAGTATTGCCTATCGGTATTGGCCAAATAGGCCGTGATACTCCAGAAAACTGGGTTACCACTGTACAACGTAAACGCGCTAACCCAACGTGGACGCCAACGGCAAATACTCGTCGTATTTATGCCTCTAACGGCATTACCTTACCCGCAGTGTGGCCTGCTGGCCCAGATAATCCAATGGGGTTATATGCACTGTATGTCGGTAACCTATTTGCGGTTCACGGCACTAACGCCACATTTGGTATAGGTTTACGTGTTAGCTCTGGTTGTATCCGTTTACGCGACGAAGACATTAAACACTTATTTGAAACTGTGCCGGTTGGTACTCGTGTTGAATTTTTAAATAAACCGATCAAGGCAACTGCGGAGCCAGATGGCAGTCGTTATCTTGAAGTGCATGAGCCATTGTCTAAAACTCAAGCTGAGTTTGATTCAAAAGAGCCGGTTGCGTTAACGTTAGACAAGAACATGACGCGTTTTCTGGCTCACCCAGAAACAGACTCAACAACATTAAAACGTTTATTAGAAAAACGTACTGGTATGCCAACACGCATTAATCCATAAATGCTCTTGGCCTTCATAGGCAAAGTGTATTAACAAAAATGGCTTGATTACTCCGGTTTAGCGGATGTTAATCAAGCCATTTTTTATTGTTGACGTTTAAATGTCTACATTCACTCAAGGAGTTTACTCAATCAAAGTGTCATGGCAATCAAGGTCTTAGTTCAATATCTTGCTCATTGGTTTCATCGGTATTGAGTGTATCACCTAGAGTTTGATTGGTTTGCTCCAATGCATGCAAGTCTTCCATCGCGGTATTGATATCAGTTTGTCCTGCACCAATAAGCTCTTCACGCTGCTCGACAAATGCACTTTGCTGCTCAACATCCTGCATTAATAATGCAGCATCATCTTCGGTTATATCATTTAAGGTTTGCTGAGACTGACTGGCTTGGTTTGTGACAGGATCAGGCGACACATTTGGCGACATGATGACTGAGTTTATTTGCGGTAAAAATAGAATACCCGCAACAATAATGGCTCCAGCCAAAGCAGCATAAGCCCATTTAGGGGATGACGCAGATTTATTTGAGTCGGTCATGGCAGGCATATTAACCGCGGTAGAACCCGCTTCTGGTTCAGGCAGCACTGACGCCTCTGGCCCTTTGGTACGCATACCAATAAACTGGCCGCCATCGTAAATTTCCATTTGATGACTCGACACTTCGCCGTCAACGACGCCAGAACTGACAATGACTAATTTATTACAATGTAATTTACCTTTAAACACACCTGAGACGCGCATTTCCTGACAAAACACTTCACCTTCAACTTCGCCGCCAACAGCAATCTCAATTTGATGACTTGAACTAATTTTACCTTTGGTTTTGCCAGCAATCATTGCAGGACCACGAATGCTCATATCGCCCGCTAATGACATGTCAGCACCTATGTAGGTTATCCCCTTATTCTTATTATTCACTTAGCATCCTTTTCGGGTTTGAGTAGGGCGTGTTTATCTTTGTTTATTTTTTATGTTGAGAGCTAAAATGGCTTTAGGCAAGGCGGATAATTGTGGGCATAGTTGCTCTACGTCGAGATTATTCAACGCGGCATAAAGCCATTTTAGCCTCAACCCTACGGGCAGTGGCTATTTTCCAGCCATACTGCCCACAAATTCACTAATTTAGCAGGCTAAACGGCGTTCATTTGCGATTGTCTGACAGAAAAATTGCCGACTGCATAATTTATCAACAAAGATAAACACGCCCTTGGGTTAATAAATTGTTACAGGCAACCATGAATCTTAAAGTAAATATGCAGCATAATAAAGCCTACGATTCATGCTATATTACCTAGATCAACAATTTGCCTTTTGTGTTACGTTTATATCCTTATGTCGACATCCGCTAACAATAAATCCAGCTCCCCATCGGTAATTGCACGCTCAAATGCCGCTTTATCTCAAGTCGCAACGGATTCTCCATTACAGGCATACCAAAAAGCATTAAACGAAAACCTGCAACAAGACCCCGCACAGCAGCAAGCATTGTTGGCATTAGAGGCGCTTTATCAGCAGCATATAACCACAACATCAGCTGTAAAAGGCTTGTACATGTGGGGTGATGTTGGCCGGGGGAAAACCTTTTTAATGGACTTGTTCTATCAGTGCATTAATCAATACCATCTCGGTAAGCAATACCATCGCGATAATCAAGCACCGATATTACGTCTGCACTTTCATCGATTTATGGCCATGATCCACCAGCAACTTAATCAAACCTCTGGGATCCGCGATCCTCTCACCCATATTGCCAAACAGATCGCCTCGCAATATCAACTCATTTGTTTTGATGAGTTTTTTGTGTCAGACATTGGTGATGCGATTTTGCTGGCTCGGCTGTTTGATACTCTATTCCACTCAGGGGTAACCTTAGTGGCTACGTCCAATATTCCAATTGTCGACTTATACAAAAACGGTTTACAGCGCGATCGTTTTTTACCGACAATCGATTTACTGCAGCGTTTTACCCAAGAGATCCACCTTGATGGTGATAAAGATCATCGCATGTCTCTGGCGGCTTCGCGGCAGCACCCTCAAACATCATTAGCCTGGGTTTCTCTGCCATCAATTGAAGATGCTGATGATATCTTTACTCAAATGAGCCAATTATTTAGCCATACCAGTGTGCCAAAAATCTCTCAACAGATTTTACGGATCTGCCAGCGCGACATTGCTATCGAAGCACGGCATGACCGACTTGGCTGGTTTGAATTTTCTGCATTATGTGAAGGCCCAAGATCAGCATTAGATTATATAGAAATTGCCAGTCAATTTAGCTACGTGTTACTAAGTAACGTGCCCCAGCTAGGTGGTCAAGTTCGCAGTTGGATTAGAGCAAGAGGCACTGAAGATGGTTCGCAAGCCACTGTAACCGGTGAGCGTCAATTAGCGTATGCGAGCGAGGACGATCCCGCGCGGCGCTTTATTAGTTTGGTGGATGAACTGTATGATCAAAAAGTCATTTTGATCATACACAGTCACTGGTTGTTAGATGAGTTATATCTCGATGGGGCGCTATCATTTGAATTTAGGCGCACTTATAGCCGCTTAACAGAAATGAAGCAGTGGGCGATATCTGCAGCAAACGAGCACGCATAACGGCTCAATGACCCCGTTTGACGTACCGCGTCAATTTATGCAGCTTGATAATTTTCGACGTCACTAAAACGACGCAAAAAATTGTCTAACGCATCATTAGACGGGTATTCAAACTGGTATTTATTGTGAAAAAACACCGTTAAGCTTACCTGTGCATCCGACAATACAATGGTGTAACCGTCATGATCGGTTTGCGCACTAATGCCGCATAAATAATAGTCGTTACCAAAGACATTGTTTTTGGTCTCATCGTTGTCAGCCATACGTTTTTCACCGTATTGAGTCACTTTATTAAACACTTTTAACGCTCGGTGAATATCAATTTCATTTTTCATCATATACATCCGGTGAACTACACATATCCTACAATACGCTCACAACAACAATGCTGTCCAATTGTCTTAAAAAAATGCTTAAAACAGTTCCATTTCACCCTGCAACAAGGCAGAATCGCCGTACTTCATAACAGACAGAACCCAATACTATGCCTGATATTGTGATCGCTTTTTTTGCCCTTGGTTTAATTGCGGGGTTAATTAAGTCAGATTTAAAAGTCCCCAAAGCCACCTACGAAACCTTGTCTATTTTACTGATGTTAACCCTTGGCCTTAAAGGCGGTATGGCGTTACACGGTGAAACCGCCAATCTAGCAATATCTGAATTACTGGCTGTGATCGCATTAGGATTTATTATCCCACTGAGCTTGTACCCTCTTTTACGCAAACTCATTAAATTACCGCAAAAAGAAGCCATTAGCATTGCAGCCCATTATGGATCGGTGAGTGCGGGAACTTTTGCTGTAGTGATGGCGATGGTCGATAAATCGCAATGGCCATTACGCCCTGAAACGACCTTGTATTTAGTGTTACTCGAATTGCCAGCCATTATCATTATGTTGTGGCTACATCGGTACTTACAGGCTAAAACCGCTGGCAATGAAGTGCACTCGTCTGCGGGCAGTATTTTGCATGAGGCTCTCACAAGTCGCGGGGTCGTATTGCTCTGTGGTGGCGTTGTGATTGGCTGGCTATACGGCACCAGTGGCATGGCGCCTTTAACACCAATGTTGCTTGCCGGATTTAAAACCTTGTTAGCCTTGTTCTTACTTGAAATGGGGATCAGTACGGCTAAAGTGTGTTTTCCTATTCCCTATAAACAATGGCGTTTATTGGCTTTTGCTGCGGTGGCACCGTTTGTGTTGGCGTGGGTTGGTATCGGATTAGGCTTTGCGCTTGAGTTGCCCTCTGGCAGCATTTTAGTATTAGCCGGATTAAGTGCCAGTGCCTCATATATTGCCGCTCCTGCAGCAATTAAAGCCGCGATCCCAGATGCCAATATTGGGCTGGCCATGTTGGCATCACTCGGAATTACGTTCCCTGTGAATGTGCTTATTGGCTTGCCACTTTATCAAATGTGGATTGAACAACTCTTGATGTAATTGCGTATCAAAAAAAAAAGGCCCACTCACAAATATTGTCAGTGGGCCTGTTTATTTTATCCACTTAATCGCTTTTATGATGCTTCGCTTTTTCGATAAACATGGCTTGATCGGCAAGTGCGAGGTATTCACATAAATCCATATCTTGTTTAGCATGACGGCTCACCACACCTTGGCTGTAAGCTAATGCATAAGATTTACCATTTTGTTGGTTGTGTTGCTTCACTAAATCACTAAAGCGTTGTAACAATGAGTCGACAGAGATCTGCTCACTCTGGCTCTGGCTAAGTAAGACCACAAACTCATCGCCGGCAAAGCGTGCTATAACATCCGACTCTCTAAAGCAGTTAATCAACAACTCAGCAAAACACTTAAGAGCAATATCACCTTCTTCATGACCAAATTTATCGTTAATTTCTTTGAAATAATCGAGATCAAAAAAGATGAGATTTGTGTTTAAGCCCAGTCGGTCAGTATTGGCGAGGGTTTTCTCTGCTAATAATTCAAATCCACGTCGATTAGAAATCGCAGTGAGTGCATCCAATGTATTTTGCTGAATCGATAACAATTCACCTTCAACTAATCGGCCTAAATCTTCTAAAGCCTGCTCATCTTCCAGGCTAAATTCCTTGGGTTTATCGTCAATAATACACAATGTTCCCACCCGCATACCATTTGGCATGGTTAACGGAAAACCGGCATAAAAACGAATATTAGGCGCGGCAAGCACCAGCGGATTGTCAGCAAAACGGGGATCATTTAAGGCATCTGGCACAATCATGATTTTAGGTTGATTAATGGCATGGCCACAAAATGAAATATCTCGGCTCGTTTCGCATACATCTATGCCTTGCACCGATTTAAACCATTGTCGATCGCTGTCGATCAAATTTACTACACTAATCGATACCGAAAATAGGCGTCGTGCGAGTCGGGTAATACGATCGAAACGTTCTTCAGACATGGTGTCGAGTATGCGCAACCCTCTGAGGGTTTCGAGTCGCGAGTGCTCATTTTCAGGTATCGGAGCTAACAGCATTAATACCGCCTTTGACTAAAACAGATGCTCTAATCAAAGCAGTAAAATGCTGCTATTTCAAGCTAAAACCTGTTTAGACAGATAATATTTCATTATAAATTTCAATGACAGCGTCGGTTTTTTGTTCCACTGCATGATGAGGTAACTTACCGGGTAATTGTTGTAACGTCAGTTCATGGTTTTCATCACGTAGCCAACAATATGTTTGCGTTAGGTGCTGCGCGTGCATGACCGGAATTAACTCTAAGTCCGCTAGCACCTCAAAAATCCGCACATTGTCAGACCAAATGGTCAATTCTTGATGTTGGTGTGCGTAAGCAAGGACTAAGTATTGGGCAATAAACTCGATGTCAGCAATGCCACCCGCACTTTGTTTAAGATCAAACAGCCCTGGTTCAGCGTGCAATAAATGATCGCGCATTTTAGTGCGCATATCGCGTACCGCCTTTGCAAGCTCAGTTTGATCCCGTTCAAGTTGTAATATTTGTCCGCGGACTTCACTAAATCGCGCTGCTAATACATTGTCTCCAAATACAAAACGTGCCCTAACCAATGCTTGATGTTCCCATGTCCAAGCTTCGGTTAATTGATATTGGCCAAACTGCTCTATTTCGCTCACTAACAACCCCGATGCGCCCGATGGACGCAAGCGCATATCGACCTCGTATAACTCACCCGAGGTAGTACGAGTGGCAAATAAATGCACGATACGCTGAGCCAGTTTTAAATAAAAATGACTATTATCGATTGGTCGTTCACCATTGGTGCTACCCGCACCGCTATGACCATGCAAAAACACCAAATCTAAATCTGAGCCGTAACCCAGCTCAATACCACCTAACTTACCGTAACCTATTACCGCAAAGCCCATGTTACTTGGGCTTGTGCCTTCTGGCACACCATGTCGAGCTGCAACCTGGTGCCAGGCTTGTAGCACGACCTGTTCAATAATCGCTTCTGCCAAAAAGGTTAAATGATCGCTCACTTGCATCACAGGCAATACACCTGTGACATCGGCGGCGGCAATTTTTAATTGCTGTGACAGCTTAAACTGTCGCAGTGCTTCCATTTGCTGTTCCATGTCATCTTCTGGCACGCGCAGTAAATATTGGCGTAACTCACTTGGATAATCATCAATGGAGGTAATATCGTATAGCTGCGATGGGTCAATGAGCTCATCAAGCAGCATGGGGAAGTTAGCCAGCTCTCGCGCAATCCACGGACTGGCACAACATAAGCTCACTAATTGCTGCCTTGCTCCTGGGTTTTCACATAATAATTCAAGGTAGGTGGTGCGGGTTAAAATTTTATCCAGTACGTTAGATACCGGCTTAAATGCCAAGCTGGGAGTCGATTGATTAAATAACTCTTCAAGCAGTTTTGGCATGAGTTTGTCTAAGGTTTCACGGCCACGAGGGCCAATTGAGCGTTTAGACACGGTTTGACGCCAATCACTTAACATTGGCCAAAGCGCTTCATCTTCGATTTGCTGCTCTTGCAGTAACGTTGCGGCATCATCATCTTGTTGAATATTCCAAAACAAAGATGACCAGTGATCGTTGTAATCTTGATTATCACTGCCACCCACAGTGGCATTAAAATGGCCGTGAATGGTAGACATCGCATCTGCAATTTGTTGCCGTAATTGCGCTTCATCGGCAAGATCGAGCGGTACGCACAATCGTTGCCAATCAAGATCATTATTGGGTAACGTTTGCGTTTGCTTGTCGTCGATGGCTTGTAATAAATTTTCCACTCGGCGCAGTAAAATATAACTGTGTTTAAGCTCATCGACTGCGAGATACTCTAATTGCCCGAGGCTATATAAGGTATCGATGGCACCGAATAAACTTTGTTGGCGTAACGCGGGTTCGCGGCCGCCACGGATTAACTGAAAGCTTTGCACCACGAACTCGACTTCACGGATCCCGCCAGCGCCCAGCTTAATGTTGTCGGTTAATTGCCTGCGTCTGACTTCTTGGGCAATCAGTTGCTTCATTTTACGTAATGATTCAATGGCAGAGAAATCGATATAACGTCGATAAACAAACGGGCGCAATAGATCGTGCAGTTCGTCGCAATAACCACTCCAAGGCCCCAGTACACGAGCCTTCACCATGGCGTAGCGTTCCCAATCGCGCCCTTGCTCTTGGTAATAATCTTCTAAACCACTAAAACTGACGACTAACGGTCCGCTTTCGCCATAAGGACGCAGGCGCATGTCGACACGAAATACAAAACCGTCAACGGTGACTTGGTCAAGTATGTTAACGAGTCGCTGACCCATTTTGATAAAAAACTGTTGATTAGCTTGAGTACGACGTCCGCCGACCGTCTCGCCATGTTCAGAAAAGGTAAAGATTAAATCGATGTCGGATGAAAAATTAAGCTCACGCCCCCCCAACTTGCCCATACCCAATATCAGTAACGGCTGCGGCTTACCCTCAGCGCTTGTTGGGGTGCCAAATTGTTTACACATGTCTTGATAGACCCAATCGCGGCCCGCAATAACCAAGGCTTCAGCGAGAGAAGACAAATCAAGTAACGATGCTTCAACTGCGGCGTAGTTTACAAAGTCGCGCCACGCTAACCGTACCATTTGCAGATTACGATAACGTCGTAAAACAGATTTTGCTTGTTCTTCTTGAGTAATGTCTTCTAAAAGTGCATGTATTTCGACATCAAACTGACTGCGTATAACGTCTTCTAATAGTCCATCAAATAGCTTGGGGATCCATTCAGGGTGACGACATAATTGCTCAGCAATAAAATCACTTAGGCCAAACACTAACTTTAATTCCTGTTGTTGCTCGGCAGTCAATGCTGTTTTAGCGCCGGGCCAAACTTCGCAAAGTCTTAACCAGTAACGATCTGCTGTTTCCACTAGCGCTGCAGATAACACCTTGTTACTTTGGTTTTGCATGGCAATTAATATCCCTAAAGAAAATGAATGTTGGACATATTATGTCGTGAATGCTATATCTAATGATCAGTCTATTGATGCAGATTAATATCATTGACATCAAGATTACTATAACCTGTGTCATATTGAATTAGCACATGAAAAATCTACATTTTGGAGAAAACATGGTAGGTCACCTCCCCCGTGTACTCACATTGATAACCGTGATGATTGTTGCACTGGCCCTAAGCGCCTGCGGCGACGACAGACCGGAGCAAATTGCTAAGTACCAGCAGTTAACGCAACAGCGTCTTGAGTTACTTGCTACATCGCTTAAAGACGATCAATTACGCAACGCCAATCTACTGAAGCAATACACCAGTATTTTAGCCAAACGTCAGCCTGATCTCACCCCTTTGCTTGATGAGCTTGCCAAAGATGCAGGCACAGACGGACCTATGTTCCAGTCGCTAACGCGTCGTTATAAAGATCTGAGTAATAGTGCAAACTTTGTCGACCTAGATCAGCAGTTGGCCGAGGCGCAAAATATTTATCAAGCCGCCGACACGAGCTTATATAACGACATGTTATCTGATCCGGTTAACGTGGTTGCCGATATGTCTAAAGGCCAATTAGCCCGAGTCAATGCTATTAGCCGTGAAGCTGAAGCACTGGCCAATGGCACTGATGGTAGCGGTGCGGGTAGCCAACTTGTTGGCAACCCGGCTTATGGCAGCTGGCAAAACAACTCAAGTGGTATGTCTATTTGGGCTTGGTACGGCATGTATGCGATGTTCTCAAACTTTTCGCGCCCTATTGGTTATGACAGCTGGTCAAATCGTCGCGGTTACAGCTATTACAACGATGTTGGCCGTTATCGCTACACATCGCCAAAACAAGCCACCTCACAAGCTAAAACGTTTGAACAAACGAAGAAGCGTTTTGACAGCCAAGGTAAGCGTTTTGATAGCCCTTATGCTAAAACTCGCACAGGCTCAACAACCTTGTCGCGCCAGAGCGCTAGCGCACCAAAACCCAGTAGCACGACTCGAACAGCAAGCTCTAGCAGCAAATTTCGTTCGAATTATTCTAAAGACAGCAGTTTTCGTAACTCAAGCAGCCGCACAAGTCGCGGTGTTAGCCGTGGTAAATAGGTAAGGACTCCCCATGACATTTTTTCAAGAATATGGCTTAACTCAACCACTGGCGATCATCTTAGCAATCGACTTAAGTATCGCCATTGTGTTACTGGCATTGATGCGTTACTTACAGGGTTGGAGCATCAAAGTGAACAGCAGCGCCGAATTGGCTGAGCGTGATAATTTTGCTTTTGGTATTAGCACCGCCGGTGCTGTTGCCGCATTAGGCATTGTCCTCACGGGAGCCATTACCGGCGAAGCCGCACCATCATACCTAACCGAAGCCATTGGCATGTCGGCTTATGGTTTGTTTGGTCTAGTGCTGATTAAACTAGGTCGCTTTTTACATGACAAAATCGCGTTAAACGAATTTGCTAAAAATGCAGAGATTTTAAAAGGTAACGTTTCTGTTGCTATCGTTGATGCCGCAGCAGCCATTGCAACTGCGATTATTATTCGCGCTGTGCTGATGTGGGCAGAAGACATCACCCTCGATACCTTCATCGCTATTTTCAGTGCGTTTTTAATCTCACAACTCATATTGGTATTGTTAACCCGTTTACGTGAGCGTCGTTATGCTAAACGTAATCAAAACGCATCGATGCAACAAGCATTAGTACAAGGGCAAACAGCCTTAGCACTGCGTCACAGTGGGTACATGATTGCCATGGCATTAAGCTTTAATGCCGCCAGTCATTTTATTATTTATCAGCCAACGGCTTACGTAACCAACATTATCGGTTGGTTTGTATTCTCGTTAATTATGCTTGTCGCACTGTCTTTACTCATTGCCTTAGTGAAAAAGCTGGTTTTAGCGGGGATCAACCTGGCTGAAGAAGTTGAAAAGCAGCACAACATTGGTATTGCCGCAGTAGAAATGGCAATCAGTATTGCTGTTGCGCTTATTTTAACGGCGTTGATGGCGTAATTTATGACAACCCCTTTGCTTGAATCTAGCCCCGACGCATTACCACAAGGGGGCGAAGAGCAAAGCCCCCCAGTATCTCGCAATGTGTCGTGGTTTGATGATGCCCTTTTACTGGGCATTATGGCTGCACTAGCGGGATGCGGCCTTATTTACGAATATCTATTATCACACTATGCAGGGCGCATCTTAGGTGCGCTAGAAGCAGCCATTTACACCATGATTGGCTTAATGATTGTGTCGATGGGTTTTGGTGCATTCGCTGCCCGCAAAATCAAATGTGCTTTTACCGGTTTTGCCATGCTCGAATTAACGGTGGCAATGTGCGGCTCTTTTGCCATTATCATTACGGCTGCTGTTATCGGCTTTGGTCAGCAATTACCTCTCACCATTGCCAATACCCTTGGCTTACCACCTGATCATTTACCTAATGGCGGCTTTATTGCCAGCTTACAAACCTTAAGCGAATACTTACCTTACGTTTGGGGCGTATTACTCGGGTTAATGATTGGTATGGAAATCCCATTAATTGCGCGAGTACGGCAATCCTTATCTGAAGCACACTTACTGCATAACGCCGGCACCATATATGGTGCCGATTACATTGGTGCAGGTATTGGTGCGGCTATTTGGGTTGGGTTTATGCTGGCGATTGATATTCAACTGGCTGCGGCATTGACGGCCAGTGTGAACTTACTGGCAGGTCTTGCGTTTATATGGCGTTTTTGGGCACAGATCCGTCACGTGAAACTCCTGCTTGTAGGCCATATTATAGCCAGTGTTGTGATTGGTTTATTGGCCATTAAAGGCCCAACGTGGGAACAGCACTTTAATAACCTGCTGTATAAAGACCATGTGGTGTACGCCAAAGCCACGCGGTTCCAGCAGCTCAACTTTACAGAACGTTTGCGCGGTGGCGGATTGCCTCCCGTTTATAATTTATACATTAATGGGCGTCTGCAATTTTCTAGCAGCGACGAGCATATTTATCACAGCTTTTTAGTGCACCCAACCCTGGCGGCCAGTGCCCGTCATGACAATGTATTAATTATTGGCGGTGGTGACGGCCTTGGGCTTAAACAAGTGCTTAAATGGCAACCTAAAGCCGTTACTCTGATGGATTTAGACCAAGATCTATTAACATTATTTCAATCGCCTCCTGCAGATATGCCGCAACATTTAAGTGATGCGTTACTGACATTAAATGGTGATGCCTTAAATGATCCTCGTTTAACCTTGATGGTTGATGACGCTTTTAACGGCGTCGATAAATTGATCCGTAATGGCCAAATGTTTGATGCCATCATTGTTGATTTGCCAGACCCGAGCCATCCTGATTTAAACAAACTCTATTCTGACTTATTTTACAGAAAGCTGAATGAATTACTCAATGCAGATGGTGTGATTACAGTGCAATCAACCTCGCCTTATCATGCGCCTAATGCTTTTATTTCAGTGGGTAAAACGCTCAGCGCAGCAGGGTTTAACGTTAAACAATATCATCATAACGTGCCCAGTTTTGGCGAATGGGGTTGGAGTATTGCCACTAAAACAGGCAAAGATGCTCAGCAGCGATTAACGGTTTTACAGCAAATCCCGGTACCTGAGGACTGGTTAACGCCAGGACTTATTCATGGTGCGTTTGAATTCCCAAAGCATTTTTATGATGATATAGACAAAATCAAAGTGAACGAAATAGGCTCACTCCAGCTGTATAACTATCACTTAGCGGCTTGGTCAGAAAACGAACTAATAAATCTTTTTTAATTGGACCAGATAGCACTTGACATATTATGTCTAGATGCTATCTTTACTCACAGACATAATATGTCAATTAAGGACGAATATGAACATCCATACTATTGCGAGTCACCTAAACGGACTATGCGACCAAAGCCAAACCGGCTTTCAGTTTGACTGCTATCCGATTGATGGTGATGTTGAAGTGTTACAAGTTAATGTTGTTGGCCGTGAAGAAATTCCGGTGTTTGTATCAGTAACTGACAACCAAATATTGTGTATCAGTTATTTATGGGGCGAAAACGAAGTAAACCAGGCCCGCCGCGCTGAAATGTTTGAGACCATGTTAGAGCTCAACATTCCAATGCCATTATCTTCATTTGCAAAAATTGATGATAAGTACGTGGTTTACGGTGCATTGTCAGTGCAATCAAGCATGATTGAAATTGAACAAGAATTAGCAGTACTGTCAGACAACTGTCTGGAAGTTATCGACGAACTCGTCGAATTTTTAAACTAAGGAGCCACATTATGGGCATTCTAAACAAGATTCTTACAGCGTTTCGTGGTGGTGCAACAGAAGTTGGCCAGAGTATCGTAGACGCAAACTCAACACGTATTTTTGAACAAGAAATTCGTGATGCAGAAAAGCATTTAACCAAAGCTAAACGTGAGCTAACTGACGTCATGGCCAAAGAAATGCAAGCCAGTCGTGAAATTGATCGTCTAAAACGCAGTGTTGCAGAGCATGAAGGCTATGTGACCCAGGCGCTAGATAAAGGCAATGAAGCGTTAGCAATCGAAATTGCTGAAAAAATTGCTCAACTAGACGAGGAATTGTCCGAACAGCAAACCGCTAACGACAGCTTTAGTTCACACGCTGTACGTTTAAAAGATTTAGTGAAAAAGACCGAACGTCAATTGTCTGATTATCAACGTCAATTAACCATGGTTAAAACCACTGAAAGCGTACAAAAAGCGACAGCAACCATTACTGACTCATTTGCGTCTAGCAATTCAAAACTGCTTAATGCTAAAGACTCGTTAGAGCGTATTAAAGCGCGCCAGCAACAGTTTGATGACCGCTTAAAAGCGTCTGAAACCCTAGCTGAAGAAAACAGCGACAAGTCTCTGCACAAGAAGTTAGCAGAAGCCGGTATTGGCGAGCAGAAGTCAAATGCCAACGCTGTGTTAGATCGTATTAAAGCGCGTAAGGGTTAATTGGTATGGGATTTCTTAGCGGCCTTTTTGGCAAAAAAGAAGCCCCGAAGCGCCAGCTTGACCACCCAAACAAACTACTCAAGGGTGATATGTTAACCCTTGATGACAGTTTTGCTTTGCCCGCACAATTGCGCGGGCAACAGCTAAAGGTTGAAGCCATTCATACTTATGAATATCAGCGCTCGCAGCTTTGTGAATTCTTATTGCGTGGCCATAGCGGCACTGCAATCTTTTTGTCTTATATTCAAGAAGACGAGTCTTACCTCAGTATTTCAATCAAAATCAATCGTGCCGATGTTGAACAAATGTTTGACCTTGATGCTTTTGCTGAAATATTTGAAGAACCCGGTAAAGCGCTCCTTACAACCCAATCACTGTCAGCAGAACTTGAAACCGAGTTTGGTCAATGGTTGAGTGAAGAGTATCATCAGGTTGAGTTTGCTGGATTTGGTTATTTTCATCGTCAAGACTACCGTGGCTTAACACCACCTCAAGATGACAATGGCGCAAAAGGCGAAGGTTTTGAAAGCTATAGCCTAGTGAACAATCAAGACACTCATGCCGTTGATATTGAAGTGTATGAAGGCGGCGACACTGAAGTGATGTTGACCTTATATCGCCCATTGTCCGACATTAGAGAATACTGGCCGGCAAGCTGATACAAGTAGGAGATGACGTTCTTATGAGCTCAGGTAAACCGTTACCCGATAAATGGCTTAAAAACCAACAAGCAGCAAAGGCCACTCAAGTGGCTTTTGATCTGGATGAAAAGTTTCAATACTCCATCCGCAAAGCCGCTTTAGATAAAGGCGTAAGTCCGTCGGATCAAATACGCACTATCCTCGGATTATCGGTTTCTAAGCGTCCAAAACGTCCACGTTTAACCGTATCATTAAGCGGTGAAGACTACGTGTTATTAGCGCAAAAGTACGGTTTAGACAGCGACTCTCAATTAGAGATCAAAAAGCGTGTACTCGATGATTTAGTTCACTTTGTTGATAAAAAGTCATCAACGTAATATCCGTTATAGGTTATGTCGCTTAAAAACAACGCACTAGGCTCACGTCTTGTGCGTTTTTTGTTATGATAACGTTTATAAGTTAATAACAATGAATCAAAGCAGGCATTCATGTTTGAATCTAAACGTTGGGCACTGAAAAACGTCGATGGTCCCAGTCCATTTGAGCTAGCCATGATGGTGCTGTCATTGGTGTCTGTGGTCATTGTATTGACCATTACTTTTGGCCGTTTAGATGCCGAAACCAATAAAGTGTTGCTGTATATAGACAGTAGTATTTGTATGATTTTCTTGAGTAAGTTTTTTCATGGCTTATACAAGGCACGTAATAAAATCTACTATATACGCCATCACTGGATTGATTTTGTCGCCAGTATTCCGGCCATTGAAGCGCTGCGTTTTGCGCGAATATTTCAAATTCTGCGTGTCATCCGCTTAATCCGCATGAGTCGGTCGTTATTGATCCCCCTGCTTCGTCAACGCAAACAAGCGACGTTAGCCAGCTTACTTGTGGCGATGGTATTAATTCTAGCTACCGCTTCGGTATTGATATTATTAGTAGAAAGCGCCGAGTCTAATGCCAATATTCAAACTGCAGAACAAGCCATTTGGTGGGCATTAGTGACCATATCCACGGTCGGCTATGGCGACTTTTATCCGGTGAGTACCATAGGCCATGTGATTGGTGGATTAGTGATTGTCAGTGGTGTGAGCTTTTTCGGGGTAATTTCAGGTTATATGGCATCGGTGTTTGTCGCCCCTGATGAAACCGAGCGCCAAGAAGAGCAAGATGCAAAGGAAGCGCATAAAGAACAGATCAACAGTAAACTCGAAGCCGCACTAGAACAGATGCAACAAAATCAATTGCAGATGGAACAGAATCAACAACAAATGCTCGAAGAAATCACCAAGCTCAGACAGCAGCTCGATAAGCATTAATGATAGCGTAATCGCACACCGTTTAATCCATCTGTTCATGACAGACAAAAAAGCCCAAATTCATATGAACTTGGGCTTTTGATTATGTTCGGCTAATAATACCATTGCGCATTAATAAGTGACCACTCAGAATGCATCCAGCGGTTTTTGATTAAGGCGTCGCTATGTAGTAATGGTTGTTCCCTTTCAAATAGCGAGAACACAAAGCAAAAGCCGCTGGGGCATTCCTTTCAGGCGAGTTTTAAAAGGGCTTACACTGCGTTGCATGACTTCGAAAGAGAACACTATTCATTCAGTCATTCGCCTTGTTTAAGCCCTTTTAAATTCTCGCTGAGAGATCATTTACTAACGCGCAATGGTATAAGACATCAATTAACTAACACGTAAGCTAATTAAAACGTAAGTTAATAAAGACGACAATTAACCGCCCACCAGCTTTTGCCACCAAGATAATGGTTCACCGCAATTTTCTGCAGGGCGGTAGCTGGCCTCTAATGCAGGCAAACCAATGATATTGTCACAGTTGCCTTGCTTAGCCATGCCGGTGGTACGATCAAAGTAGCCATTAATCACCCCATTGACTGGGATCATTCGTAAACTCAGCGGAGGACGTTGCTGTAAGAACGCCTGATACACCGCCATTGCGCCGCTACTACCATATAAGCCTGTTTTGCTGTTGTCATCTTGACCAACCCAAATGGCCGCTACGTTTCGCTCGTCAAAGCCGGCAAACCAGGAATCACGACTGTCATTACTAGTACCCGTTTTACCGGCTAATCGTACCCCGGGGAATGCAGCACCTAAACGCTTAGCCGTACCAGAACGCACTACATGATTCATTGCATATTGCACTAAATAGTCGGTGGCTGGCGCAATGGCTTGCGAACTTGGAGCCCGGCTAACTTCTAATGCCTGGTTTTGACTGTCTAACACCGCGGTAATCGACGTTAACTTACGATAGCGACCTTCGTCAGCCAAGGTTTGATAAACCTGTGCCACCATTAATGGTGAGCCATTCACGGCACCTAATAACACTGAAGGGTATGGTGATACAGACTCTTCCCATCCCGACTTTTGCAAGGTAGACACTACCTTATCAACACCCACTGCTAACCCGACATTCACTGTTGGTACGTTCATTGAGTCTTTAATTGCGGTCAATAATGGCACTTGGCCGCTAAACTTTTTGTCGAAGTTTTTAGGCGACCAAGTTTTGCCTTGCTCATTTTTCAAAGTAATGGGTTTGTCGTCAATCGGCGTGGCCAACGAAAACTTATCACTTTGATTTAATGCACTAGCATAGACAAAAGGTTTAATTAACGACCCTATAGGACGGCGAATTTCAACTGCGCGGTTAAAACCTTCATAACTAGGGACTTTGTCGCCAACCATCGCCGCTATCCCGCCGGTATATTTGTCGGTGACAACCATACCTACTTGAATATTTTTAGCGCGCTTATCTAATGATGCCAAGGTGGATGACACTGCTTTTTCGGCAGCCTCTTGCGCCATAGGATCAAGCGTTGTGTACACTTTAACCCCAGATTGCTGCAACAGAGAATCACCGTAACGCTCACGTAATTCTTGTTTTACCACAGCAAAAAATGCCGGTAGTTTTTGATGCACTGATTTTTGCGAACTGCGTAAGCCAAGCGGTGACTCCGCTGCAGCCTTATATTGCGCAACAGTCAATTTGTCATTTTCCATTAATAGGCGCAGTACCAAATCACGACGCTCCTGAGCACGCTCGGGATAACGCCAAGGGTTGTAGTAAGACGGCCCTTTGATCACAGCCACCAAAAATGCTTGCTGCGACACAGTTAACTCACCAACAGGACGACCAAAATAAAACTGCGAGGCAAGCCCCATTCCGTGTACACCGCGGGCCTTATCTTGGCCCATATACACTTCATTCAGGTACGCTTCTAAAATCTCATCTTTGCTGTACCTAAAATCAATAATCAGCGCCATTAATGCTTCACGCACTTTGCGAACAATAGAGCGCTCACTGCTTAAAAAGAAGTTTTTGGCTAACTGTTGCGTTAGGGTAGAACCACCTTGAACAGTGCGTCCTGCACTAATATTGACTAACGCTGCACGAGCAATCGCCAACGGATTAACCCCGTAATGATCATAAAAACTTCGGTCTTCAACTAAAATTAATGCATCGACTATGCTGGCAGGCATTTCTGGCGTACGTACAAATAATCGGTCTTCACCGTCGCCCGCAATAATGCGGTCTAATAACACAGGCTCTAAATGAAATACTGCTAACTCGCGTTTATCAGACATGCGCTTAACTGAGCTGACGCCGTTTGAGTCGAAACTTATCATCACTCGTTGTTCGACTTGATTGCCCTCAGGGTGTAAAAACGGACGACGCCATAATTCAATGCGAGTGCTAGATGCTGAGAATTCTCCAACTTGACGAGGATCTGCCACTTTGCGATAACCCAATAGCTTCAATTCGGCCATTAATTGCGGGTGGTTAACCGCTGCACCTGGGTATAACGCCATTGAGCGACTGAACATTTGTGCAGGTAGATGCCACTTTTGCCCTTCAAACTTTTGCGCAATAATTTGATCTAAATAGATCGCATAAAATGTCACTACGGCTAACCCGACAATAGCGAGTTTCCATGTTAACGACCAGAGCGAACGCCACCATGATGTGGTGGCTTTTTTAGCGCGGGGTTTCTTGGCTGTTTTTTTTGTCATAAATCAATTATTCATCTAATTTTGCACGGTAACCGATGCGTCTTATTTTATAAGCGATGAGTTTACAAGCAACGGGCTTATAAACCTGGCGTTTTCTTTTTAGTAAATTTGGTGGCGACAGTGTTCACAGGGTCGTCTGGCCATAAATGTCGAGGATAGCGGCCACGCATTTCTTTTTTTACGTCAACATAAGGTCCTTGCCAAAAACTGGCTAAGTCTGCGGTCACGGCTAATGGACGCTGTGCTGGAGACAATAACTCCATAGTCACCGTCATTTTGCCATGCAAAATGCTGGGACTTTGCGCTAAACCCAACGCCTCTTGTAAACGCACACTTAATAATGCTCGGCCTTGCTGCTCATCATTATGATAAAAATGCCCTTCTGCATCGAGTGGCATTTGATACCTTATTGGTGCCCGCGTGCCTGTTGCCATTGGCCAGTGAGTGGGCACTAACTGATCGAGCAAGGTTTGCTGCTGCCAACTTAAGCGGTTTTTCACTAAGCCATAGGCATCAATTTTAGCCAACGCTGTCAGTGAATTAACCTGTTCAATGTACGGCCCTAGCCAATCAGACAAGGTGGCCAGTAAATGCGCGTCCGTTAAGCAAGGCCAGTCATGTTGTGGGGCATAATATCGCGCCAATTCGACTCGGTATTGTAACTGGATTAAGGTCTCTTCGCGATTAAGGATTGTTAACCCTTTGGCACGAACTTGTTCTAACAGTGCTGCGGTAATTTGGGCTCTTTCTGGTGCAATACCGGTTTCGGTTTTAATGATAATCTGGCCGACTTTAGTGTGTTTTTCGGCAAAAAATCGCCCTTTTGCCTCATCCCAACCGCCTTGCACCTGGCGAGTGACTAACTCGCTAAGTTCATCATCAAATAAACGCTCATCAAATCGAGCGGCTAAATACACCTGGCCGGCATTACGACCTTGATTCTCTTGAAAGTCAGCAATCACTAACCAAGGTTCGTGTGCCAGGCTGTCGTCAGCAGCGATGACCACGCCGGTACCGTTACTCAATAAAAACCCATCATGACCACGTGCTTTAGCAATACGGTCGGGGTAAGCAAGCGCTAACAAATAACTGATGTCTCGAGTTGAAGCCTGGCTTATGGCGTCTTGCACTTGGCCTGAGACGCCCAAAGATTGCTGCCATTGGCGTACTTGTTGTTTTATTTGCCCATGTTGGGCTTCGACAAGGTAATGGTAAATATCTGCGCCTTTTTTGGGTAAGCCGCGCGCTTCAATAATACCCGCTAGCACACAAGCCAACACACACAACTGCGGCTGAGATTGTTCACTGGCAATGTGTTTGGCTTTAAGTAACATGTGAGCCAAACGAGGATGGCAGCCTAACGCATAAGCCTCATGGCCCAATGGTGTTAATTTTCGTTGGGGATCAGTTAACGCTAGCTGTTGCAATAGCTGCCATGCCACTTGCTCATGGATAACTGGCGGTGCGGTCAGTAATGCTAATTCGTTGAGCGCCTTGGCTCCCCAACTAGCACAATCTAATGCCATTGAGGTGAGTTCGCTTTGGCTAATTTCGGGCTCATCGACTTTACGCAGGCGGCCATGCTCTTCTTGACTCCATAAACGCACACAATAACCCGGCGCTAAACGCCCTGCACGACCACTTCGCTGCACGGCAGATGCTTGGCTAATACGCTTAAGCCCTAAACGCGTCACACCGGTTTTAGGATTAAAGCTGGCTTCGCGGCGATAACCACTGTCGATAACCATCGTGATGCCTTCGATGGTGAGGCTCGACTCTGCTACGTTAGTGGCTAAAACGATTTTGCGTTTCCCAGGTTCGGTCAACCCAATCGCGCGATCTTGCTCTACTGGGCTTAAGTCACCATACAAAGGGCAAATTAGCCATGTGGGATCTAAACGTTCGCGAAGCAAGCGCGCCAGTTTATTGATTTCCCCTTTACCCGGTAAAAATGCTAACACACTGCCGAGTTGATATTCAGCTAAGCTAGCATCATTCACAGTGTCGTTAATCACCCTAGCCATATGCATTAACCATGGTTGCTGCGCCGGACAAGGTTGGTATTGATGTTGTACCTCAAAGCTACGCCCTTCACTGCTAATTTGCTGTGCAGTAGGCATTAATTCTGCCAAAGGTAAGCCAGATAAGGTGGCAGACATGGCAATAATGGTTAAGTCATCTCGTAGGGATTGCTGCACTTCAAGCGCAAGGGCCAGGCCAAGATCTGTGGGTAAATGACGCTCATGGATTTCATCAAAAATAATCACAGCAACCCCGGTAAGCTCAGGGTCGTGTTGGATCATGCGGGTTAAAATGCCTTCGGTGACAATTTCGAGCCTGGTATGTTTACTCACTTTCGTGTCGCCACGAACCCGATACCCCACATCCTGCCCAACCGGTTGTCCTAATTGCTTAGCAATAAATTGCGCCACGTTACGTGCAGCCACTCTTCTTGGTTCAAGCATGAGTATTTTGCCACTGATTTCGGGCCACGCTAACATGGCTAATGGCAATGCAGTTGATTTACCCGCACCGGTAGGCGCTTCTAGAATAAGTTGTGAGTGGTTATTGAGCGCGCTGCGAATATCATTTAAGACAGCATGAATAGGCAATGTGGCAGAACCCGCCTGCTGGGTGGTTAATGATGTGTCAGGCTTAGCGGTGTCAGATATGGTCAACGGCATGTACTATGGCTGTGATTTTACGCAGTATTTTATACTAATACCGCGCACATACACATAGGTTTCGAGCGCTAGATCTCTAATGCCTTTCTCTCTTCTTCAGTGATAATACTCGTCGCATCTGTTAACCAAGGGGTACGAAGACCACTGTCGAGTTCGGCGAGACGAGTCGGTTTATTAATGGCGTAACCTTGGGCATAATCGACTCCGATATTTCTCAGATATTCCCCAATGTCAGTGTTTTCAACAAACTCGGCGATCACTTCAAAGTTCATGTCTTTACCTAATTGGCAAATCGCTGACACAATGGCTTTGTCGCTGCGATTGCTGCATAAATTCACCACAAACTGACCATCAATTTTTACGTAATCAACATTAAGACATTTTAAATAGGCAAAACTGGAAAAACCAGAACCAAAATCATCTAGGGCCAATTTACAGCCAAAAGGTTTCAGTAAATCGATGAGTCCTGTGGCTTGATCTAACTGGCTAACGGCGGCGGTTTCAGTAATTTCGAAACACAATTTATCAACTAGTTCAGGCTCAACCATCAGGCGCATCTCAAGCCAACTCATAAATTTTTGGTCGGCTAAAGACATGGCTGATAAGTTAACCGACACCATCGACAGTTGCTGCCAAATATTGAGGTTTTCGCCACCCCATTTTAACAGATTATCTATCACCCAGCGGTCTACTCGCGGCGCCAAATTATAACGTTCTGCGGCAGGTAAAAAGACCCCAGGTGACACATAAGTACCATCACTTTGAACCATGCGCAGCAAGATTTCCATGTGGATGCCGCTTTCTTGTTTATCGAGGGGTTCAATGAGTTGGTAAAACAATTCAAATTGATTCAGCGCCAATGCACCGGCAATGTCGACAGACGCTAACATTTGGTTATACATAATGTGCATTTGCGGATCGTCTGGATTATAAAAATGCCAACGATTACGGCCATCTTCTTTTGCTAACTGACACGCTGCATCGGCTTTACTCATGACCCCATAGATATCGGTGTCAGCATAGTCAACTTGAGCAATACCAATACTGGCGCTGATATTGTGTTTAATGCCTTTCCACACAAACTCATGGTCAAACAATTGTTGGCAAATTCGTTTGGCAACCTGCTGCGCCGAAGACTTGTCTGAATAATGCATTAGCAAGCCAAATTCATCGCCGCCTAGACGCGCCACAATATCGCCTTTGCGCAGTAACTGCTTTAAGCGCACAGCGACTTGTTGCAGTAATTGGTCGCCAGCTTGATGGCCGCTAAGATCGTTAACCACCTGAAATTGATCGAGATCGAGAAATGCAATGCAGGCCGGCACATGGTCTTCATCTTTTAACAGTTCTTCGAGCATGTTTTCAAACTGCACTCGATTGGGTAAGCCCGTTAAAACATCATAATTTGAATGAAAAGACAGTTCATCAGCCAAACGGTAACGCTCGGTCACGTCTTCAACCATCAGTAATAATTGTTGCTGGCGGTTTAACGCATGACAAAAACTGAATTTATACCAGTGACTTTTGACCCCGTTACGTAAAGGAATTTCGCACCAGGCCTGACGTAGAATGCCTTCGCGGACTATGTGTAAGGTATCGTTAAGCAGCGGGTGGTCTTCATCGCGCACGATATGAAATAGATTATCCCCCAGCCTTATAGGCAAAATACTTTGCCAAATATCATTTTGCAGCACGACATTATTGTGTAAATCAATTAGGGCGCAGGCCATTGGCAATAACTGGAACAACTCTTGATATTGTTTATCTTTATTATCGAGCACCACCGCTAAACGGCGTAATTCTAGTGCCGACGCTAATTGATAGGCGGTATCATCAAGTAATTTAGCCACAAACGCGCAAGGATCGGGTTGATCATCGGCTACCGATTTAAGCTCAGTGACGCACAGAGCACCCAATATCACTTTAACATTACCCACCCGCAATACAGGGCTGAGAGCAAAATGTTTGCAGTCGATATTAAGTGATGTAAAGGTGTGTAATAACGACGACAGATACGGCTTATCTTCAAGCAGAGCGATATTGTCTTGCGATGCGTTGTAAAGGATGGATTGGGTATTTTCCAATAAAGAATCACACAGGACTTGATGGCTATTGATGCCTTGATTAAATAATAATTGTGCCTCGGGTGAAGCGGTAAAATGACTAACACATTGTAGTTCTGTGGTGTCGATGATGTCACTGTCGGGGGCAAACACATTGTCATATTGGCTAGTTAGTATGAATGCAGCACTGCAATCGAGTCTGTTACAGACAAGCTGAAGCGCCCGATTGAGCAGATCTAACACCGAGGTATTATTCCCTTCAATAGGTCCATTTGTGAACACACTTTTCAATAGTTGTTGGGTGCTATCTGCCATTCATCAACTCAATCAAGGTTTGCAATTCAATTTGCTTAGGGATAAAAATATGCGCTATTTTATCGTTAAGTTTGTCATTAACACTAATCTAAGTGTAGTTTAGTCACTCACAATTAACGATATTTGTTTATATCATGCTGTATTAATAATCTATTAGGCTTTGGGATTCAACTCATTACTAATTAAGGGTTAGTGAATGCATACTCGCTATTTGCAGCAGTGACTTGTTGAATTTGATTTAGAGAAGACACAAAAGAAATCAAATATCAGCGCTACTGCATGGGTTTGAGCCATCTTTCCTCCTCGGTAACTTAGCGCGTCCCCAGCTTGATTTTCACATGACAAGCGGCTTTTTTAAGTCTCGTAGATCGGACCAGTTAGCCTAGCGTTATTGAACAAATAAGCGCTATACCTAAATGATATATCACCAATAGTTAGAGTCATTAGCATTACCGCAAGCTCTTTAAGTATTATCGCTACACGCAACCACTGGTACATAAGTAAATACCAACATGCGCGACACGTTAGCTTAATTTGCCATATTAACATGACGAATTTACTCATATTGCGATGCACACCAAAATTACAACGTCAGTTAACGCATTTACATTTTATGATCCGATTCATGCCCGACGATTCAATCCTTAAATCTTGACAACTGTAGTAATAAAAAACCGCAGATAATGAACGTCATTATCTGCGGTTGTCTTTTAGTTTGTTATCGCTTGAAGGCTAGTCTTTTAGTAGCTCTGCAATTGTGAGTACACCATGAGTAGTCGCACCTGCTGCCCATAATGCTGAAGCAGAAGACTCAAATGCGCCAGCGAGGTCAACGTGTAACCAATTAGCTTGCGGTGACACAAAGCGCCATAAGAAACCAGCTGCATTAGATGCGCCACCCGCGCCGCCACCTTTCACAGGACGACTGTTTGCCGTGTCTGCATAAGCCGATGGGCACATATCTTTGTGCCATGGATCTAATGGCAGTGGCCATACATTTTCAGATACTGCAGCTGCACGTTTTTGAGCAAGTTGTAGCGTGGCAGTTTGTGGCGAGAAAATCGCATTGTAATTTGAACCCACAGCCATAACTGCTGCACCTGTTAAGGTTGCTGCGTCAATAATCAATGGCGCGCCAGTGTCAGAAGCGGCCTGTAAACCATCGGCTAACACTAAACGACCTTCAGCATCGGTATTAACGATTTCAACTGTGGTGCCATTTTTATAAGTTAAAATATCACCTAATTTAAATGCACGGCCGCTTACCAGGTTTTCTGCGCAACATAAAAACAGTTTTACACGCTTATTTAAGCCCGCTTTCATCGCTAAGCCTAATGCCGCGGTCACTGTTGCCGCCCCGCCCATGTCGCATTTCATTGCCAGCATGCCTTCTGATGACTTAAGGCTATAGCCGCCTGAGTCAAAAGTAATCCCTTTGCCCACTAATGCAACCGATACCGGAGCATCTGCTGCAAGCGGGTTAAAATCAAGCTCTAGCAATGCCGGTGGACGTTCACTGCCGCGACCTACCGCATGAATACCAACCCATTTTTTTTCTAATAACTCTTGGCCTTCAACAATAGTAAAGCTTACCTTGTCGCCACCGATGTTTTTTATCCAGGCTGCAGCTTGCGTCGCTAATCCCACTGGTGATAAATCTTCTGGGGTATCATTAATTAACTTACGCGCAAATTGAGCCGCTTCAGCGCGCTGAGTTAAGGTCGCTTGATCTGCATCACTGCCACACCAAAGCACTTGATAACCCGCTTTAGCAGTGGCAAAACCTTGCGCAAAAGCCCACTGAGAATGCAGATTCCATAAGTCGCCAGTAAGCTGTACAGCGTTAACGCCTTGATTACGTATTTTTCTCGCGGCCATTTGCACCTGACGCAGCTCATCGCTGCCAGATAAATGGATCAGTGTTTGCGCACCTTGATAAGTCACATCTGCTTTGCCCCAATGCGCTGCTGGTGCGTCATTAGTAAGCGTTACCGTCATAATATCCATAGTCATTCCTTGTTGTGCGCCAGGCGGCGCAAATACCCTAGCCTAAACACGAGCTAATGGCAGTAGTGTAGACAAAACACAATCGATAAACCAAGCTAAAATTTGTTAACATTGTTGTAAATCAACCCAAGACATAGTTATACACATGCTATTTGAACCAAAATTAGAAACAGGTGTATTGTTAAAACGCTATAAACGCTTTTTGGCCGACGTTGCCCTACCCGACGGACAAGTCATCACTATTCATTGCCCTAACACTGGTTCAATGAAAAACTGTTTGTTTCCAGGAGAGCCTGTTTGGTTTTCAACCTCAGATAACCCTAAACGAAAATATCCCCATACTTGGGAGATTATGCAAACAGATCAACAACATTTTATTGGCATCAATACTGGCCGCGCCAATGCATTAGCTGAAGAAGCAATTAACCAACAGGTTATTACTGAGCTTCAAGGATATGACACCCTAAAGCGAGAAGTAAAATATGGTCATGAAAATAGCAGAATCGATATCTTGCTCACTAGCCAAAACCGCCCAGAGTGCTATATTGAAGTGAAAAGTTGTACCTTGCTAGAAGACCAAGTGGGCTACTTTCCAGATGCCGTCACAACGCGGGGACAAAAGCATCTACGCGAACTTATCCAAATGGTCACCATGGGCCACCGAGCGGTATTATTGTTTGTGGTGCAGCACAGTGGCATATCGACCGTAAAACCCGCGCGACATATCGACCCACAATACGCAGACTTACTTGAACAAGCCGTTGTTAAGGGTGTTGAAGTGTTAGCCTATAAAACAGCACTTACCCCACAGGGAAGCCAAATAGTCGAACCCTGTAAAGTGATGCTTTAGATAAAAAAACACTGAAATACTACGTAAAAAATTTGCCTAGCTATAGAGTTTCTGGTATAGATAGCGGCCGTAAAAATAAGACACAGCGGCCGTAAATTTAAGACGCCCTTAAAACGCAAGAGATTACAGGAGATGCGTTATGCCTGAAGGCACTAAAAAACTTGGCGTACTCGCTATTGCTGGTGTAGATCCTTACCAGGAGTCAGCTGGTGAAGAGTATATGAATAGCAAGCAACGAGGTCACTTTAAACGGATCCTCGAAGCATGGCGTAACCAATTGCGTGAAGAAGTCGACCGTACGTTAACTCACATGCAAGATGAAGCTGCTAACTTTCCTGATCCTGTAGACCGTGCAGCCCAAGAAGAAGAATTCAGCTTAGAATTACGTGCTCGTGATAGAGAACGTAAACTGATCAAGAAGATTGAAAAGACATTACAGAAAATTGAAGAAGATGATTTCGGTTTCTGTGATTCTTGTGGTGTCGAAATCGGCATCCGTCGTCTTGAAGCTCGTCCAACAGCCGATCAATGTATCGACTGTAAGACGCTAGCAGAGATTAAAGAAAAACAGATGGCGGGTTAACCCGTTATTCATAAGGGCGAGATTATCTCGCCTTTTTGTTTTCTAAAATCTAAAAATAAATAACATAGTCACGTGCCATGATAAGTTGGTGTCGTCTATGTAACTTAGCGACTAAAAAATTCACCGCTATGAGCACTACTCAATATATCGGCCGATTTGCGCCATCCCCTTCAGGACCTTTACACTTTGGTTCGCTTATTGCTGCCCTAGGCAGTTACCTTCGCGCCCACAGCCAACAAGGCCAATGGCTCGTCCGCATTGAAGATATTGATCCCCCACGTGAAATTGCCGGTGCCAGCGATGACATCCTGCGCGCACTTGATGCCTATGGCTTACATTGGCATGGCACTGCGTTATATCAACATCAACGTTATGACGCCTATCAACAACAAATTGATCAGTTAATTAGCCACGATAAAGCCTATTTTTGCCAATGTACTCGCAAAATTATACAAGCCAGTGGTGGGTTATACGACGGCCGATGCGGAAAATGCCAACCAAGGTTATCTCAAGGTGCTATTCGGATCCGCAATCAGGCAAAAGTCGATAATTTTACCGACTTACTTCAAGGCAAGGTAAGCGTCGATAGTCACTTTGCTGCCGAAGACTTTATGATTAAACGCAGTGACGGTTTATATGCTTATCAACTTGCCGTAGTGTTAGATGACGCTTATCAAGGCATTACAGAGGTTGTTCGAGGCTGTGATTTACTCGAAGCGAGCTGCCGACAAATCAGTTTATTCTTGCAACTAGGCCTAAGCACACCTAACTGGCTGCATTTGCCATTAGCCTGTGCCGAAAAAGGCTTTAAGTTATCAAAGCAAAACCATGCTCCGGCGATTGACACTCAACGTCCTCAAGCCAGCATTAATGCTGCATTAGCATTTTTGGGTCAAGCGAGTGTCGATATCGATTCGGTCGAAGTGATGCTGCAACAGGCGGTGGCACAATTTTGCTTAGATCGGATCCCAAAACACAAAGAAATCGTATTAGCAGCAACAAACCTGGCAACATAGTAGATACAGAGTTCATAAATGCAGTCGTGGTTGTGGATTAAGGGCTTTTAGCCGCTTAGCACATATACTCATTTATCAACATTTAATGTATTATACCCGCCAGATTTTTAATCAATTTATTCAAGTATTACGAGGTGTATTATTTTTCGCCGTATTAGCCAATTCTGTAAACAGCTATTTGAAGACAACAAAGTAGCTCCAGTCCTTGAAGAGCCCATTCAAGAAGATGGCTTACGTCTGGATATCATCTCCAGAGATGGTCATTCAATCTCACGTCGCCAAATTAGTGAAAATGCACTAAAAGTGCTTTATCGTCTGAATAAGTCTGGCTACAAAGCTTACTTAGTTGGCGGCGGCGTACGCGATATTTTACTTGGTTTACAACCCAAAGATTTTGACGTTGTCACCAATGCGACTCCAGAAGACATTAAGAAGTTATTTCGCAATTGTCGTTTAGTTGGCCGTCGTTTTAGACTGGCACATATTGTGTTTGGTCGTGACGTCATTGAAGTGGCAACATTTCGCGGTCACCACGGTGAAACCGACGATAAAATATCAAAATCAAATGCTGAAGGCCGTTTGTTACGTGACAACGTATATGGCGAGATTGACGAAGACGCTGAGCGCCGCGATTTCACCATCAATGCGCTTTATTATGATATCAGCGACTACTCTATTCGCAGCTATGGCGGCGGTATTAACGATCTTAATAACCGCACTATTAAGTTAATTGGCGATCCAGATACACGTTACCGTGAAGATCCTGTGCGTATGCTACGTGCCGTTCGTTTTGCCACTAAGTTAGACATGCAAATCGATGCCACTACAGCCGCGCCAATAAAAGCCTTAGCCCCTTTGTTAAGCGATATTCCAGCAGCCCGCATGTATGAAGAAGTGTTAAAGCTATTCTTTGCAGGCAAAGCTGAAGCCAATTATCACATGATGCAAAGTTTTGGTTTGTTTGCGCCGTTATTTCCGCAAGTGAGCGCATTAATTAGCGAATCGCCTAAAGGTCATGCCGCTAAAATGTTGCAAGCTGTGATGAACAGCACCGACTTACGCGTTAGCCAAGACAAGCCTGTTACCCCAGCATTTTTCTATGCGGCAATATTATGGTACCCGCTTAAACAGCGTGCCGATGATATCGCTATCGAAAGTGGGCTAACTCATTACGACGCTCACGTTGCTGCGATGGGCGATGTGATGGAACAACAATGTCGTACTATTAGTCTTCCACGTCGATTTAGCACCCCAGCCAAAGATATTTGGCAACTGCAGCTTCGTTTAGAGCGTAGCCAAGGGACTCGAGCATTTAAAATGTTAGAGAACCCTAAGTTTAGAGCCGGTTACGATTTATTGCTGCTTCGTGGTGAAGTTGAATCAGGTAATATTGCTAAAATTGCTGATTGGTGGAAAAGCTTTGTTGAAGCAGATGAAACTGAACGTAGCGAAATAGCCAAAAGTGGCAGTAAAAGTGGTAGCAGTCGTAACCGAAATGCGCCGCAGCGCAAGCGTCGCCGTAAACCTGCTGCTAAAGCTAATCCGACAGCTGAGTAATGACAGTGGCAATTCAAGTGTATGTAGCTCTGGGGGCAAACTTAGCTAATCCGACACTGCAACTAGACGATGCAGTTAGTGCACTAGGTGCACTAGCCATTGGCGATTCATTGCGTGTGTCTGGTTATTACGCCTCTAAACCCATGGGTGAAGTGTTACAGCCTGACTACGTTAACGCCGTAGCGGGCTTTGAAACAGCATTAACCCCCATTGAGTTACTTGATGCTTTGCAAGGCATTGAGCAACAGCAGGGCCGAGTAAGACTGCAACATTGGGGGCCTCGTACCCTAGATTTAGACATACTCCTTTACGGTCAACAGCAAATATCATTGCCACGACTCACTGTGCCACATTACGGCATGAAACAACGCAGCTTTGTGTTAATACCGTTAGCAGACATTGCGCCAACCCTCACACTGCCCTGTAATACCAGCCTTGAAAGCCTAATTAGTGTGACAATGCGCGATGAATTGCAAAAGCTTATCGAGTAAAGTTGATCTTAATCGGCAGCACATTAAGCTCAGCTTTTAGTATTTTAATTTTTTAAGAGTCTACTATGTCAAAAGTCACCAGTTCGACCCTAATCAAGTTCAAAAAAGAAGGCAAAAAATTCACTGCACTTACCGCCTATGACGCCAGTTTTGCTGGCGCATTTGACAGCGAAGGTGTTGATGTATTGCTTGTTGGCGACTCGCTGGGCATGGTATTGCAAGGGCATGGCGACACTTTACCCGTCACAATTGCAGATATCGCTTATCACACTGCTTGTGTTAAACGCGGTATTGCTCGTGCGTTATTGATCGCCGATATGCCATTTATGAGCTACAGCACACCAGAACAAACAATGACCAACGCCGCAATACTCATGCAAGCGGGTGCCAGCATGGTTAAAGTAGAAGGTGGACATTGGTTACTTGAAAGCGTGAAAATGCTAACAGAACGTGGCATCCCAGTGTGTGCTCACTTAGGCTTAACCCCGCAGTCAGTCAATGTATTTGGTGGTTTTAAAATCCAAGGTCGTGATGCTGAAAATGCCCAGCGTATTCTTGACGAAGCCAAAGCATTACAAGCCGCGGGAGCACAGTTGCTCGTGGTTGAATGCATTCCGCCACAATTGGCTAAAGCTATTACTGAAGCACTTACCATTCCAGTTATTGGTATTGGCGCAGGCGCCGACACCGACGGTCAAATTTTGGTCATGCATGATGTATTAGGTATTTCGAGCGGTTATATTCCCCGTTTTTCTAAAAACTACCTCAAGCAAACAGGCGAAATTCGCTCAGCAATTAGAGCGTATATTGACGAAGTAGCTGACGGTACCTTCCCAGCAGAAGAACATACATTTAACTAACTGTTAGTGCTGCGATGTTATTTTACCAAGCAGCACTCATAAACCATTTTTGAGTAAGGTTCGACAATAACATGATAACCACCGCTGTCATTTCAACGATCCGTGAACAAGTAAAGACTTGGCGTGCAAAAGGCGAAACCGTTGCTTTTGTGCCTACCATGGGTAACTTACACCAAGGTCATATTACCTTAGTCAATGAAGCGAAAAGCCGTGCTGATCACGTGGTGGTGTCTATTTTTGTCAACCCAATGCAATTTGGTCCTAAAGAAGATCTAGACGGATATCCACGTACATTAGCTCAAGACAGCGAAAAGCTGGAAAGCGCTGGCGCTGAACTGTTATTTACACCAACACCTGAGATTATTTACCCTAAAGGTTTAGCGCAGCAAACCTTTATTGAGGTACCCCATATTGGTGATGAATTATGTGGCGCAAGTCGCCCTGGGCATTTTCGTGGTGTGGCCACTATTGTCGCTAAACTGTTTAATATTGTTCAGCCGGACATGGCATTGTTTGGTCGTAAAGACTTTCAACAATTAATGATCATTAAAACCATGGTTGACGATTTATCAATGCCAATCGAGGTGATTGGTATTGAAACCATTCGCGAAGCATCAGGCTTGGCAATGAGTTCACGTAATGGCTATTTAACCGCAGATGAAAAAAACAACGCAGCGGCATTAAAACGCGCAATAGACAGTGTTATTCATGCCGTTCAGCACAACAAATCCCCGCAACATGCTATTGAGCAAGCTGTGCAACAATTAATAGCTGCAGGCTTTACGCCTGATTACTTTGAACTGAGAAATGCCGATACGTTACGTCAAGCAACCGCTGACGATAACCAGCTTGTTGTTATTGCGGCGGCTTACTTAGGCAAAGCACGTTTGATTGATAACGCGTCATTTTCCCGTCACCCCGTATAACAATCATGGGAACAATCATTTAATTTTTTGCTAAGTTAATAAAATAAAAAACAAAGATTGTTCTTATCAGTAAAATTTGATTGTCAAAAAACTGGTTTTATCGATAAACTTGACCCATATTTAATCAGTGCTATGCCCCCATAAAAGGACAAGCCTTGTACAATTGAGCAAATATGGTGCAACTATAGTGAATATCCGGTAGCGAGAATGGCGAATGTCTTACTTGAGTACGGTAAAACTATGATAATCTGCTCAATCAAATATATTGTTATCATAATCTTAACAATAGGTTGTTAACGTGTAGCTAAACGAGCCGTTATCACCACTTAACATGACGACTAGATAATGTGATATACGACCAAGCACAGTGGTCAATTGCTTAACATCTGTAGTGTTAAATGAGTGAATTAAATCAAACTAGTATCGCAAAAGGACGTGTGGCCGCATGGCAAAAAGACTGTTATTCATGTTGTTTGCATTGAGCGCTTTTGGGGCTCAGGCTAATACTATTTACAAATGCATGAAAGACGAAAAAGTCGTGTTCAGCCAAACCGTTTGCCCGCAAGAATTTCGCCAACATAAAATTGAATATCAACTTGGTATTACTACCGAAGTCGACTCGGACAAGCGTGAGTTAAAAGAAGATCCGCTTAAAGCGTTATTAAACAAACAAACCATTTCCAAAGAAAAACTTTTACAGTTGTTAGACGGAGAAATTTATCGTCTTAAACAAGAAAACAGCTATTTTGAAATCCTTCGTGCCAGCGAAATTCAAAAGCTAGACCGTAAACGTTATTGGCAAACTAAGCCAAAAGACGACCCGAGCTATGGCTTAGAGTTACAAGAAATCACCGATCGTTTTAACGAGCTTACCAAAAATAACATTAATGTCATCAGGGTGTTGAATCAGCATAAAATGAAAATATCGGCTGAAACTCCCCCTGATGAATACATGAGCAATTAAGTTTAGAAGCTTAGCGCCCCATTAATCTGGCTTAAACACCCCAATCATACTGCCACCGGCCTTTTTAGGCACTTCGATATCCGTTTGTAATGCACGGTAATCACAATCTGTGCATTCAACGGTTTCGATACCATTTTCTTTGAATAACAAAATGCTGTCTTTCGCACCACATTTAGGGCATTTAGCGCCAGCAACAAAGCGTTTTTTGATTTTAGTCATGATGTTCTCTTAATAAATACCTTTTAAATATATACGCCTATTTTGCCTTATTCACCCACATGAGTCCCGTGATTGTGGGAAATAAATTGCAGATGCGATATCATCTACACCATTATTCTATTGTTAAGCAATCAAGTTGTAATTAATGATCAACATTAGCCAAGCTCAATTAGTTCGCGGCAGTAAAACCCTTCTCGATGAAACCTCACTCACTATCTACCCTGGCCATAAAGTCGGACTCGTAGGCGCTAACGGTACCGGTAAATCATCATTGCTTGCACTAATATTGGGCCACTTACATCTTGATAAAGGTGACTTTAGTTTGCCTGCCGGTTGGCAAATTGCCACCGTAGCCCAGGAAACGCCAGCGCTTGACGTATCAGCACTGGAATACGTGCTCGATGGCGATGTTGAATTTCGCCAACTCGAAAACCAACTAAACCAGGCTCAACATGACAATGACGGCAATGCCATTGCCCTTATCCACGGTAAAATTGATGCCATTGGTGGTTATGCTATTCGCGCTCGAGCAGGTTCACTGCTCGCTGGTTTAGGCTTTGGTGAAGCAGAACAAAGTAACCCCGTCAAAAGCTTCTCGGGTGGCTGGCGTATGCGCCTTAACTTAGCCCAAGCACTGTTGTGTCGTTCCGATTTATTACTGCTCGATGAACCCACCAACCACTTAGATTTAGACACCATGTACTGGCTAGAAGGTTGGATTAAATCGTATCAAGGCACATTAATCCTTATCAGTCACGACCGCGACTTTATTGATGGCATAGTTGATGAGATTGTTCATGTCGAAAATCATAAATTAAATTTCTACAAAGGTAATTACAGTGCCTTTGAACGTGTTCGTGCAGAACGTATGGCGCAACAACAAGTTGCGTTTGAACGCCAACAAAAAGAACGGTCGCACATGCAATCATTTGTTGACAGGTTCCGTTACAAAGCCAGTAAAGCGAAACAGGCACAAAGCCGCTTAAAAGCACTTGAGCGTATGGCAGAGTTATTACCGTCACAAGTTGATAACCCATTCCAAATGGCGTTTAGAGAACCAGAAGCATTACCTAACCCACTCGTGGCGATGGAAAATGTCTCGATTGGTTACGATGACAACACTATTTTAAAACAAGTGCAGCTCAACCTAGTCCCTGGCGCACGGATTGGATTATTAGGCCGTAATGGCGCGGGTAAATCGACTTTAATTAAGCTGTTATCTGGGCAACTCCACGCTAAAACCGGTAAGTACGAGCCTAACCCCGGGCTTAATATTGGTTACTTTGCCCAGCACCAAATCGAATTTTTAAGCCTAGACGACTCACCACTACAGCACTTAGTACGCTTAGCTCCGGCCAGTACCCGCGAGCAAGAATTGCGTAATTTTTTAGGCGGTTTTGGCTTTAATGGCGATATGGCTTTAGCACCAGTGAGACCCTTTTCTGGTGGCGAGAAAGCACGTTTAGTATTGGCATTATTGGTGTGGCAACGCCCTAACTTGCTGTTACTCGATGAGCCGACCAACCACTTAGACTTAGAAATGCGTCATGCGTTAACCATGGCATTACAAAGCTTTGAAGGGGCTATGGTTATTGTATCCCATGACCGTCATTTATTGCGTCTAAGCTGCAGTGACTACTACTTGGTTGATCAGGGCGTGGTGAAGCCTTTCGAAGGCGATTTAGACGATTATCATCAATGGTTACTCGATGCCGCAAAAGCCGCTCAAGCCAGCAATAAAAGTGAATCTCAAGCTGTTAATGGCGATCAAATCGATAAAAAACAGCAAAAGCGAATTGAAGCAGAACTAAGACAAAAAACCTCACCGCTTAAAAAGCAGCAAGCTAAATTAGAAACACAGCAGCAAAAGATATCACAACGATTGGCAGAGCTAGAAACAGAGCTGGCCGATGGCAGCTTATACGAAGCTGAAAACAAAGCCAAAATGACTCAAGTGCTTAACGAGCGGACGAGTTTGACCCAGGAAATGGACGAAAGTGAAATGAACTGGTTAGAGCTGCAAGAGCAAATTGAAGAGATTGAACAAGCGGTTCAACAATAACTTTTATGCTGTGGCGTTTATCCATAAACGCCTTAGGAAATCTCATGCAAGCTACACTCAAGCGCCCTGTATTTACCCATACATTGTGGCATCAATGCGAACTCGTTTACAGCCAAAATCCAAGCGCCTATCTCCAACTGCAAGATAGCTATCACGTTAATGTTAACATATTATTGTTAGCACAATATCTTGATCAGCAAGCCTTTTTACTGTCTGCCGAACAATGGCAAAGCATGTTGGGTGTTATTGAAAAATGGGAAGATTCGGTATTAGTGCCTTACCGTCAATTACGCCGAATTGCCAAAAGACATTTAGCAGAAGATGAATACCAAAAAATGCTTGATGTTGAATTGATAATGGAGCGAAAGTCACAACAGTTTATATTGCAGAAACTTCACTCATTAGATGGGCAATCGACGTCGAATAGCACTGACACTTGCAGCCCAAGTGTGAGCAGTAATGTCAATGCGTACTTAGGTATTTATGGATTAGATGACAGCGCCATCTAATCCATCAAATATGAGGTTATTTCGTTGTCAGCTTTTGCGCTAAGGCTGTCGCATTACGGGCAACAATGCCATAAATAGTCAATTGTGGGTTAGCGCCTAGACTGGTTGGAAACACAGAGCCATCCATCACAGATAAGTTTTCAAAGTAGTGTGAATTACCATAACAGTCGACCATCGCCTGGGTTTTATCTTCGCCCATAGGGCAGCCGCCCATCACATGCGCTGAAGCTACAATGGTCTTAATTAAACCCAAATCTAATTGATTTATGCTTTGTTTAGCATCATTCCAGGACTCAAAAAAGCTTAGACCATCGTGCATCGGCAATACCTTTTTAGCTCCTGCGGCAAACTGCAATTCCGCCATCGATAAAAATGCCCGACGCGCTGCACTCCAAAAACCATCAGTTAAGGGGTAATCAAGGGCAAAGCTATTATCGGTTAACCGCACTTGTCCGCCAGGGCTTTGTTCATTAAAACCGTCACGGATTAATGCTATGGTGACCTGCATTTGATTAAAATTAGCCATTAGCTGTGCGTGACTAACGCCATAACCTATGGTTTTAGAGGCGATAAGCACAGGATGCACTGGCGCGACTTCGAGCTTATAACCTAACTCGCCAGCGGCACCATCGCGCCAAACAAACTCATCAGAATATATCGATTGCGGCGCACCACTGTGACCATTAATTTGTTCGGCAAACATACCGCCAGATAATAACGACGGATGCAAAAAGGTTTTACCAAGTTGTTTGTGAGGATCGGGCGTATTTGAGCGCATTAAAATAGTGGGCGTGTGAATAGCGCCTGCGCTTAAAATATAATGTTTGGCACTGAATGTAATTTTTAATGCTGTGGGTTTAAACCCTTCTGTCATGGCTTGTGCGGTTAATCCAACGACCTTATCGCCTTTATGTTCAAGCTTGACGACTTTGGCCCGTGAGATTAATGTCGCACCATGCTCAAGTGCGCTAGGGATAGTGGTTACCAGCATCGATTGTTTAGCATTAACTGGGCAACCCATTCCGCAATAACCGGTATTCCAACAGCCTTTAACATTACGTTTTATGACGGTGTATTCCCAACCCAATTTTTCACAGCCATCACGTAATGCGCCGTTGTTACGGTTTGCGTCGTATTGCCATTGCTCGATATTGAGTCGCTTCTCCATTTTTTCAAACCAAGGCTGTAACTCCGTCGCCGATAATCCTTTAACCGATTTAGCTTGCTGCCAAAAATCCAATGTCGGCTCCGGTGTACGTATCGAGGTGGTCCAGTTAACCGTTGTTGAACCGCCAACCGTGCGGCCTTGAAAAATGCCAATACCTTTATCTGCGGTTTTTAATGCCGCGGCTTGTTGGTATAAATTAGGGTAAGCATGGCGCTCTTCCATATCAAAATGCGTTGACGACTTTAACGCGCCGCCTTCAATCATAATGACTTTAAGCCCAGCTTGAGACAATATTTCAGCCGCTGTTCCGCCACCAGCACCCGTGCCGACAATAACCACATCGGCTTCAAAATGACGATCTTTCTCTAATGTGCTGGCATCAATATGGTGCCAACCCGCATTCAGTCCTGTGATAATAGGATCAATAATAGCCACGAAAATACTCCTTTATACACAGGGTGATTAGTTTGAGTTGCTCACCAAGAAAGTGGGCTTGGCATAACGCAAGTTACCCCAATGTTCAGGGCAAGCATAATAACTGGCCATAATAAGCTCACGCAGCCCTGAATAGGCTGTTTTTAACATATCGAGAAAGTTGTAACGCCAAAATTCTAGCATATCGATCAATTGCTGCGGTTCACGCCCCAATAACGGCGTCATACTGCCACTGAGCAACAACAAACCAAAACGGCCTTCAAGTAAGTCTAATAGCTCCATCAACTCATCTTGCTGGGCTTGTGGTAAATGGGTAATCGACTGCGAAATAGCATCTAAGGTTCGATTGATCGCCATCTCCCTGTGATTAGCCACTTCAGGTAAGCTACCGTCGAGGAAAATAGGAATAAACACACTAAACAACACTCGATGATGGATATCATCTATTGCTGTTGAGGATGTTGGCACATACAGATTAACACCTAATGCCAGTGCAGCCGTTCCTGCAAAAGCACCGGTGAGAAAGGTACGACGCTTCATTTACTTCCCCTTTGAGTTATTGTTGTCGGTAATTTTTATATGCTAAAGTGGCATGGGTAACATTTAAACACACGTTTAAATATTCACAAACAATTGCAGAACGATTCCCTTTATGAAAAAGATGTTTTCTCCTCCCTGGTGGGCTGCTAGTCCGCACGTACAAACGATTCTACCGTTTATTTTTAAAGTGGCCAAACCAGCTACGTTTAGGCAAAGACAAGAGCTGCCTGACGGTGATTTCATTGATTTAGACTGGTTAGGCCAAGCTCAAAATGGTGAACCCATTTTAGTGATTATTCACGGACTTGAAGGGAACACTGAATCACATTACGCACGCAGAATGTTACTAGAGGCTAAAAAGGCCAACATTGCGGCGGTAGTGCATCATCACAGAGGCTGTTCAGGCGAGCCTAATCGATTAGCACGCAGTTATCATAGCGGTGATGTTAATGACTTAGCATATACCTTGTCACAGTTAAAACAATACTACCCTGAATCACGCCTCTACGCTGTCGGCTACAGTTTAGGCGGCAATGTCCTGGCAAAATATCAGGGAAGTGAGCAACAAGATAGCCTATTAGAAAGGGCTGTCGTGGTGTCGGCGCCATTAACATTAGCCGCGTGTGCAAAACGTTTAGAAAGTGGTTTTTCGACCGTGTATCAGCGCTTTTTAATTAAACGCTTGCAGCGTAAAATGCTCGATAAAATCAATACGGCCGATCTCACGGCGCAAATGCCCATCAATAAAAAACAACTTAAAATGCTCAACACATTTTATTTATTTGATGATCAAGTCACGGCACCTTTGCATGGTTTTACTGGGGTGAACGATTACTATCAAAAATCGAGTGGGATGAACTATTTAAAACATATTACTAAGCCAACGCTAGTGATCCATGCTAAAGACGACCCTTTTATGACTGACGATGTGATCCCAAGCAAAGATCAGTTATCGCCAATGGTAGAATATGAGCTACATCAATTTGGTGGCCATGTTGGCTTTGTGGATGGCGGGTGGCCGTGGAAACCTAAATTCTATTTAGAAGATCGGATCATTAACTTTTTACTCGCTGACGATAATAAAACATTAGCGCAACATACTGTCGCTGCGACAGAAAAGGAATAACCATGCTTGTCCCGTATGAGGCATTATTGTCATTGCCCCAAGAAACACTTCAAGGAATGATTAAAGAGTATTTATTATCGCAACTTGAAGATGGCAGTTTTAGTGATGTTGACGAGCAGCAGCTGGCTTATGCTACGGAGCGTTGTAAACTCGCCCTTAAAAAAGGCGAACTGGTGGTTGAGTACAGTGAAGATGATGAATCTATCGCGATCCGTCAGCGCGAACATATTTCAGCAAGAGTTAATGATTAACCTGCATGCTTAAGCAATAATTCTATATAAATATTAACGTTATGACCTGTGATTAATTGACCCATAGGTGATGATTACCGTATAACTAGTGATTCGATTTTCTTTGGTGAATCACAAACGTAGGCGAATAACATGTCAGCAAAACATCCTATTATTGCTGTAACCGGTTCATCTGGTGCTGGCACTACCACCACGACAACCGCCTTTACTCATATATTCAGGCAACTTGGTGTTAATGCCGCATTTGTAGAAGGCGACAGTTTTCATCATTTCACTCGCGCAGAAATGGAAGTATTAATCCGTAAGTCGCAAGCTGAAAATCGTAATATTAGCTATTTTGGTCCTGAAGCCAACAACTTTAAAAAACTAGAAGAATGCTTCATTAGCTATGGCGATACCGGTAATGGCCAAACCCGTAGTTATTTACATACCTTTGATGAAGCGGTGCCTTTTAACCAAATGCCAGGTACTTTCACGCAATGGCGTGACTTGCCAGAAAACACCGACATGCTGTATTACGAAGGCTTACATGGTGGAGTGGTAACCGATGATGCTGACGTGGCAAAACACGTCGATTTACTGATTGGTATGGTGCCCATTGTTAACTTAGAGTGGATTCAAAAAATCATTAGGGACACCACTGAACGTGGTCACAGCCGTGAAAAAGTCATGGGCTCTATTGTGCGCAGTATGGACGATTATATTAATCACATGACACCGCAGTTCTCACGCACTCATATCAACTTTCAACGCGTGCCTACCGTTGACACATCTAACCCATTTAGCGCTAAAGATATTCCCAGTCTTGACGAAAGCTTTGTAGTGATCCGCTTTCGCGGTATTAATAACGTCGACTTCCCTTATTACCTGAACATGATCCAAGGATCGTTTATGTCACGGGTCAATACGCTTGTGGTGCCGGGAGGTAAAATGTCCTTAGCCATGGAGCTTATCTTAACCCCACTGATTAAAGACTTAATCGACAAACGAATAGAGTTACAAAACATCAATGATATCAAGCCCGATTAAGCTTGATTTAAGTCAATAGCACTAAGATTGTTTTATCGTGATTTCAAGCGAAATAACGGCAGTTGATGTGCTTGGGGCGCTAATTCCCCCTTTTTTCTGTTAGCGTGTTAAGCACATCAACGATTACCTAGCACTCGAGCTATTAATCATGTTCACCCATTCAGTTACTCGCAACTACACTCTCGGAGCCACATTCTCGGAACATCATTCTCGACGCACCAAGAAGACTGACTTATAGCAGAACAATTACATTAACGGGATAATTTCACGGTATGCTTGGTTATTCTGGTATTGCTTTAAGCGCTGTATAAACTCATCACTGTGCGCAAGTGCAGGGTTTTGTTTTAAAGCCTCGATGGCTTTCTTTTGTGCATCGATTGCAGAAGTAAAATCACCAATTTCAGCATAACCAGCGGCTAAATTGTCTAGCACGGTTGGATCATTTTGATTTTGCGCTAACAGTTTAAGTGACATAGACACTGCACGAGAACCGTCACGATACTCAGCTTCTGGGCAAGTTGCTAAAATCCACGCTACATTCCCCATAGATACGGTATCACCAGCAGTATTAAACTGCACCATAGCCTTGCCACAGTTACGTACCACGCCATCGCCACCAGCAGAATAGATAAACCCTAAACGAAAATTAGCCCACTTATCGCCTTGTTCGGCCATCACTAAATACCATTTCTCGGCTAAGGCTAAATCACGGGGAAATAATTTACCTTCAAAGGCCAAATCAGCAACGGTTTGCTGGGCTTTAATGTGGTTTTGTGCAGCAGCTTGTGTCACCCAGGTTAATCCTGCGTTGGTATCTTGACTCACAAACCGACCCGATAAATACATCAAACCTAAAAGAAATTGTGCATCTGCATCGCCTTGTTTGGCTTTTATTTGTATATGCACCAGTTTACTGGCGGCTTGAGACTCAATGGTTGGCGGAACATAAAATGCTTGAGAGGGTAAACTTAATACGCTAAACGCCACTAAGCATGCAGCCGTTGCTATTTGACTCAATTTTTTCACGCACACCTCTACAACAATTTGTGGTATTAATAAATAACAGTAGCTAACTCGCCTAGCCAATTCAATAGACAGCCCGTGAAGCGAATAATTCAATAGACTTGACGGTTAAAACAATACGATAGAGTATGGCGTATAAAATAAAAAGCTGACGCTGATCACAAACAAAAGAAATTTAATCAACTATTTAACAAGTTAATATACACTACTGGCACTTCTAAATACGATCTCTATCAAAGTTTTTACGATTGTAATAGCGTAGAATGCTTAATTAGACATTACTTACTTTCATTTTTAATCAATCGAGGAATATCGTATGGCTCTGATTGGTAAGCCAAAACCTGACCCAACATTAGAATGGTTTCTTTCACATTGTCACATTCACAAGTACCCAGCAAAGAGCACATTGATCCACGCGGGTGAAGATTCTGACACGTTATATTACATCGTAAAAGGTTCTGTTGCTGTATTGATCAAAGATGAAGAAGGTAAAGAAATGATCCTTTCGTATCTTAATCAAGGCGACTTCATCGGTGAACTTGGTTTATTTGAAGAACAAGCAGAACGTACTGCTTGGGTTCGCGCTAAACAAGCGTGTGAAATTGCCGAAATTTCGTATAAGAAATTTAAGCAATTAATTCAAGTTAACCCAGAAATCTTAATGAAGCTTTCTGCGCAAATGGCCTATCGCTTACAAAGCACAAGTCAAAAAGTCGGTGATTTAGCCTTCTTAGACGTTGCGGGACGCATTGCACAAACACTATTGCACCTAGCAAAACAACCCGATGCTATGACACATCCTGACGGAATGCAGATTAAAATAACCCGTCAAGAAATTGGTCAAATTGTAGGTTGTTCACGTGAAACTGTTGGCCGTATTTTGAAGATGCTTGAAGAGCAAAACTTAATCCAAGCACACGGTAAAACAATAGTGGTTTACGGTACACGCTAACCCTATAGGCGCGATTTAAGCGTCAATCATGCTCTACTTCAGCTTGATTTAAGCCTAGATTATTAAAGTGGTGTTCATACTCTGAACGCCACTTTTTTTATTTGGGAGCGAACATGAATAGCTTGTTCATCGCCACAATCAGCTTAATGGCCCTGTCCATTAATCAGCAAGATATTTCTGTTACCGAATTCCCGCTTGATCATGATAAAGTCCAAAAATTAGTGACTTCTGGTAATATACGTCCATTAGATGACTATTTAACTTGGGTGTCGCAATATTGTGATGGCCATTTGGTCGATGCTCAGCTTTACCAATATCAAGATAAGTGGCGTTATGATTTACAATTTAAACTCGCCCAAGGACATGTTATTAATCTGCAGTTAGATGCAGTTAATGGTATGCAAGACCCGTTGCCACAATTACCGAGCGAATGTACTAAACATGAAACTGTTACTCGTTGAAGATAACCCATTACTGGTCGCCGAGCTTGAAAAACAACTCAAGCAGGCAGGTTATATTACTGACGTTACCGATAAAGCGGTTGAAGCCGATTATCTAATGAAAGAAACGGAATACGATTGCGTTATTTTAGATATTGGCTTACCCGATGGTAATGGTTTATCGCTGGTAACCCAGTGGCGCGAACGTGGCGTAAGTACGCCAGTTATCATGCTTACGGCTCGCAGCCAGTGGCATGAGAAAGTAGAAGGGTTTAACGCTGGAGCAGATGATTACTTAGGCAAACCGTTTCATGCACAAGAATTACTCGCCCGTATTCAGGCATTAATTCATCGAGCCCATGGTCGTGCAAACTCAGCGTCTAAACTGTTGTGCTATGGCGGTGTTAACTTAGATGAAAACGAACAGAAAGTGACCGTTGGTGAGCAAGAATATGAGCTAACATCGATGGAGTTTAGGTTATTAAAGATTTTTTTAATGTCGCCTAAAAAGCTACTGTCAAAGTCTCAACTTACCGATAAGCTGTATCAATTTGACGATGAGAAAGAAAGTAATGTAGTCGAAGTTTACGTTACCCATTTACGTAAAAAGCTGGGTAAAACCACCATTGAAACGCGTCGCGGACAAGGTTATATCTTTCACGGTTTAGTGGAATGATGTCGATTCGCTTTAAGCTCAGCCTGTGGCTGAGTGGCCTTATTATCATCGCAACCTTGATTGGTTTATTTCTGTTCGAATCAATGTTGCGTGATGCCTTTCATGACTCAATCATTAATCGTCTAGAAGAAGATTTAGAACACATTATTATTGCCACACGCTTAGAAGACGGCAAATTGGTGATAGACCAAAATCAATTATCCAGTTTTTATCGACCCGCTTACTCTGGTCGTTACTTCCAATTAAACCTGCCAAACCACACTATTCGCTCGCGATCCTTGTGGGATGCTGAGCTACACATTGTTAATTTAGAGGCTCAGCAAAAGCGCGTTTGGCAAGCAAAAGGCCCGAAAAACAATGATATGCAATTATTATCGATTGGCATCGGCGCGCCAGATAGTGATAACACTGCAACCCTTACTGTAGCGCAAGATCTCAGTATTGGACGTCGTGTATTTAGTGAAATTTTTGGCACCAAACTGGCCATTAATATTGGCATGTTACTGGCAATGATTGCGGGGATTTTCATTATCTTGCGCCAATCGTTTAAACCTGTAAATCAAATCCAAGGGGCCCTAGCCAAGCTTCGTGAAGGTGATATAGCCTCACTTGAAATAGCTCAAATTCCAGCGGAAATTCGCCCATTAGCTGAAACCTACAACCAATTATTAGATTACACAGCCAAGCAAATAGAGCGCAGTCGTAATAACTTAGGCAACTTAAGCCATGGCTTAAAAACACCTCTGGCGGTGATGCAGCAACAAGTCGAAGCCTTAGGGTTATCTCACCCAGAAGCGGCAATGGCTATGCAGCAACAATTAGACTTAGTGCACAAAATGATTGAACGTAAGTTAGCAGCGGCGCGCATTACTGGCGATATGTTGCCTGCCGCGCAATTGGCCGTACCCAAAGATTTCGACAGTTTAATTAATACTCTCCATAAAGTGCATCGCCAGCGTGATATTCACTGTGTGGTCATTAATCCAGATAACATTAGCAGGCTCCCTATTCACCGTGAAGATGGTATGGAGCTATTTGGAAACTTGCTCGACAATGCCTTTAAATGGACTAATACCCAGGTTAATGTGCACATTAAGCAAATGCAAAATGGCGATATTTCGCTACAAATTGAAGACGACGGCAATGGCGTGGAACAAGATAAAATGGCATCGTTGACAGCCAGAGGCACCCGCTTAGATGAAGCGACAATGGGCCATGGCTTAGGGTTATCTATTGTTAAAGAGATTTGCGAACAATATGGTTTTAGTTTGCAATTTAGCCGAAGTGAGACGCTAAACGGACTGGGTGTCACCATTGTCATGAGGCAATAGCCATGTGGCAATAGCCATCAACCCATCGTCATGAAGCAATCGTTATGACCTCATCGTTATGAATCCATAAAAAAAGACCTGCTTGATTGCTCAAGCAGGTCTTTTTTTGACGCTACTGACACTACATCATTGCGTTGGTACTTTCGAAAATTTTATCGGCTGATGCCGCAACGAAACCGGTATACAGCTTGCCGTTTTCCATTGGGTAACGACGAGCAAACTCGTAGAAACAACTTGGAATTTCAGCATCGCCATCCGTGAAGTTAACCACCACTTTATCGGCCATGGTAGATGACTGCTCTAACAACACCTCTGGTGTGCCTTTAATTTCGCCACCCGACCCATTAAGGACAAAACCTGCATCTTTAAGTGCCTGGTTAACATCTTCAATGCGTTCAAACTGCGGTAAATCGTTAATCGATACCGTAAAGTGATTAGCACGGTAACCTAAAGCGGCAACCCAAGCAGCATATTCACTCTCAGCCAACAACGCTTTGTAAGTTGCTTTATCCAGGTTCCAGTGGCGACCCGAATAAATAAAGTTATCTGCGGTTGTTGCGGTAACATCAACTTGCTCAATTAAACCATGAATGGTTTTTTGCAGTTCAGGGCTAAACTCTTCTACCAGCAACTCAGAGATAAATACCTTAGGCTGAGTTGGGTCTGGGTGCTCAAAATGTTTAGCGACTAGCTTTTTTTGCTCAAACTTGTAATCGCCACAGTCAACATAACCCATTGAAGTAAAATGCTCAGCCAATACACTGAGATTAACTTTAGCGATATTGAACGTGCGCAGTGCAATATGATCATTAATGATCGCGGCGCCGTGGCCAAGCAATTGATGAATTTTCGCCGCTGAAGGTGTCATCTTAATATAGTCTTGCCATAACTCGGCAAACAAAGCATTAACGTCAGTATGCATGGTTAAATCCTTATAATAAGGCTGGTGATATCATGTCAATATCACCAGCACCAATCATGCGATGGACTTATCAACTTAAATTGATAAACCAGGGCTTAAAGTGGCAGGTAGGCTGACAGAGTCAGCTTCCATTGAAGCAACAGGATACGCACAGTAGTCAGCAGCATAAAATGCACTGGCACGGTGATTACCCGACGCCCCAACACCACCAAACGGTGCAGCGCCTGAAGCGCCAGTAATTTGTTTATTCCAGTTAACAATACCAGCACGAATGCGGGCTAAGAAATAATCATAATCTTCACGGCTGTCAGCTAATAAACCAGCAGATAAACCATAACGCGTTGCATTGGCTAAATGGATTGCTTGGTCAAAGTCGCGATAACGAACAAGTTGCAATAACGGACCAAAGTATTCTTCATCTGGTAAGTCGGCAATTGGCGTTACGTCAATCAAACCAGGTGTCACAATCCCTTTACCGGCTTCAACTTGTGTCAATTCAATTAACGATACACCGCCAAGCGATTGCAATGTGGCTTGCGCAGCAACCATGCCACGAGCGGCCGTTTCAGAGATCATCGATCCCATAAATGGTTGCGGCTGTGCATTCCAAGCGCCCACTTTGATTTGCTTAATCGCAGTGACAAGTTCAGCAATTAGCGCATCACCCTGTGCACCTTCTTCTATGTATAAACGACGGGCACAGGTACAACGCTGGCCAGACGAAATATAAGCAGATTGAATGATGTCATGTACTGCAGCCTTGGTGTCGGTAACGCCTTTAACAATAAGCGGGTTATTGCCGCCCATTTCTAAGGCTAAAATCTTACCAGGATGACCAGCATATTGTTGATGTAAAATGTGTCCAGTGCGCGAGCTACCAGTAAAGAATAAGCCATCAATTTGCGGGTGCGAAGCCAGTGCTTTACCGGTTTCGACTTCACCTTGAACAAGGTTAACAACACCTTGAGGCAAACCTGCTTTATCCCAGCATTTCAGCATTAACTCAGCGACTTTGGGTGTTAGCTCAGACGGCTTAAACACCACGGTGTTACCGGCAAGCAATGCTGGCACAATGTGGCCATTAGGCAAATGCCCTGGGAAGTTATAAGGGCCAAATACTGCCACGACACCATGCGGTTTATGGCGTAATACAGCACGCCCTGCGGGTAAGTCGTTTGTTTCTGTTCCTGTACGTTTGTCATGCGCTTTAGCAGACAAACCAATTTTACCAATCATCGCGCCCACTTCTGTGGCCGTTTCCCATTGTGGCTTACCGGTTTCTTGGGCGATTGTTTCGGCGATTTCGTCTTTATTTGCTTCTAGTTGTGCACGATACGCTTCGACAATGGCCAAGCGAGCTTCATAGCCCAACATAAACCAATCAAACTGGGCTGCACGGGCTGCATCAACCGCAGCATTAACCTGGCTTGGTGTGGCTGTTTTACCTTGCCAAATCACTTCACCGTTTGCTGGATTGCTTGAGTTAACATCATGACCTTCGCCAGCTAACCACTGACCTTGAATATATTGTGTCATTTCTTACTCCTACATTGCTAAAACACGAATTTGCTCGCCATCGCTAACCAGTAAACCAGCTGCTATTTCTGGGCTAAGAACAACATCGTCGTGTTCATCAGAGACCAACAGTTTGGCCGCTGATGCACGATAATCAGCCAGCGACGTGTTGGAAATAATAAAATGATGATCTGCGTGTGGCATTTTGCCAATTGACACCGTGAGTAAGCGGCTTTTTTTAACCGAGCGAATTTCGCTCAGAGCGCACTCAACCGTTGGACCACCATCAAAAATATCGACGTAATTACGGAATTTAAAGCCTTCGGCTTGTAATAATCGCAGTGCCGGCTTGGTATTTTTATGGACTTCGCCAATCACTTTTTGTGCCTTTTTAGGCAACATGCAAACATACACAGGATTGCGTGGCATCATTTCGGCCATAAACGCTTTTTTGCCTAAACCAGACAAATAGTCTGCTTCAACAAAATCGATACCTAAAAAATGATGCTGTAGCCATTCGTAAAATGGTGACTCACCATGGTCATCACTTACGCCGCGCATTTCAGCAATAACAGTTTCGCCAAAACGCTGTGGATGCTGAGCTAATAATAGAAAACGCGAACGCGACAACATGCGGCCATTATTGCCTTTTCGATATGCGTCTTTTAAAAACAGAGTGCACACTTCTGCAGCGCCAGTATAGTCATGGCATAACGTGAGGGTTTCAACTTCATTACGCACAGAAATTTGCTGAGAGTGATAAACCTCAGTGCCTAAACGGTAATGATAGAAAGCATCTTGCATGCCGACGGCAGCTTCAACACCACAAGTACCAACAACTTCATTGGTTTTGGTGTCTTCAAGCACCATTAAGTAGCCTTCGTCAAAAGGCTTATCAATTTGCTTAGTAAAAGATGCTTCTGCCCTAGCGATCTTTGAACGCAGTAACTCTTCGTTTACTGGTAAAGATGTGAAACCGTGGCCTGACTCAACTGCGATACTATAAAGTGCATCGTAATCACTAGCACGGATAGGACGTATGATTAACATCTTAATCTCCTCATTGCACCACTAGCTTGCAGCGCTGATAGTTTACCCACCAACGCAACAAACGATTATGGCGAACCCAAACAACAAGAGTGCAAGCCACGCTTGCACTCAGTTGTTCATTAACCTGCTACTACTTTTGCAACAGCACGTTCAAAACGCGCTAAGCCTTCAGCAATATCAGCTTCTGGGATCACTAATGATGGAGCAAAACGCACCACGTTTGCGCCAGCAATTAAGCTCATTAATCCTTCGGCAACTGATGCAACTAAAAATTCGCGGCTACGGCCTTCGTATTTTTCGTTTAATACCGCACCAAGCAACAAGCCTTTACCACGCACTTCACTAAATACATTGTATTTAGCATTAATGGCCGCTAAACCATCACGGAATAACTGTTCACGATGCTTAACACCATCAAGCACTTCTTTGGTGTTTACTACGTTCATTACGGCGTTACCCACGGCACACGCCAATGGATTACCACCATAAGTAGAACCATGCGTGCCAACCTTTAAATGAGCAGCAATTTTAGCCGTTGTTAGCATGGCTGCGATTGGAAAACCGCCACCTAATGCTTTAGCACTGGTTAAAATATCAGGCACGATGTCGGTACCCATGTAAGCAAATAGCTCACCAGTACGGCCCACACCGGTTTGTACTTCATCAAAAATAACCAAAGCATCATGCTTATCCGCTAAACGGCGCACAGCTTTTAAGAACTCAGGATCACCATTGATAATTCCGCCTTCGCCTTGTAATGGCTCGAGCATAATGGCGCAAGTTTTGTCTGAAATTACTGCTTCTAGTGCAGCAATATCATTAAATGGTACGTGAGTAATACTTTGTGGCTTAGGGCCGAAACCGTCTGAATAAGCAGCTTGTCCGCCAACGGTTACAGTAAAGAATGTACGGCCGTGGAATGCTTTGTCGAAAGCAATAATTTGGTCTTTGTCAGCACTATGGTTATCTAATGCATAACGACGGGCTAATTTAAGTGCTGCTTCGTTTGCTTCTGCGCCAGAGTTGGCAAAATAAACACGTTCAGCAAAGGTTGAGTTAACCAATTTAGTGGCTAATTCAAGCGCTGGCTCGTTGGTCATTACGTTTGATAAGTGCCAAAGTTTTTCGCCCTGCTCTTTTAATGCAGAAACTAAAGCAGGGTGGCAATGACCTAAACAATTAACTGCAATACCACCAGCGAAATCGATGAATTCATTGCCTTCTTGATCCCATACACGGCTACCCGCTCCGCGAACAGGAATAACGGCTGCAGGCGCATAATTAGGCACCATGACTTCATCGAATTGGGCACGGGTTAGATTCATTTCTAGACTCATTGCATTTCATCCTTCAGGTTATAAGCAGCTTGAAAGCCGCTGTTTCCGCTGTTTGCTTTATATTCTGTAAGTGCATTGGCGGAAGCTTGTGTTATTTATGGGACATTATTAGCGAAAATGTGATCAAAATACCAGTTCTGTACAATTAACTTCTGCAGGCGACAGGTCTATTCTGCATAAAGATTGAAAAATATGACTAAATAAAGCGTTTATTGGGGGGCTAACAAGCATAAATAGTCATAAAAAAAGTTATTTCGACGCATTTTGTGTACCTATTCACCAAAAGTGAATAACTACACAAATTTAACATTTAGCAATATTGGATATTTGGTTCGCTTAAAGTAAATCAAGCTTACGAAAGTTTTGCGCTTTCAGTCGCAGCAGTTCTTGGGGAGAAAACTCGTAATAATCAAACATGATGCGTCTCTCTTGCGGGTCGATTAGCTGCTGCTCTTCTAATAATAGCACTTTGGCATAACAACTTGCTTTGGCCACAATGGCCGCATCGGCTGATAACTCAGAAAAATGATAATCATGATCAAGTTCTTTCAACACACTGGTCATTTTCGAATCTTCAAACTTCAATAAATTGAGCAACTGCCAATTTAACGTATGGCCATGTTGCATCACCTGTTCAAATACTGATTCTGCTGGAAAGTCGGTGGCCATAATCGCGTCATACACTTGTTTATCTCGACTTTGACTTGCCTCTCTTAGCCAAGTTCCCCATGTTTTATCGAAAATTTGGCCACTTTGACTCAAAATAATTGAGGTCGCAAATTGGTACATTAGCGCGCAAGTATATGTCAGACTTGGCTCTTTATTATGCAGCTCAGCTAAGGCTTGTGCCGCGATTGCGCTCATGATGCTGTAGCGCCATAACTTGCGGGTTATCCATAATAAGTTGGCATTCCCTGACGGTAACCAGTTACGTAAACAAAAATACGGGATCAATAAGCGAAGGTTTTCTAAACCAATGTAATTTATCACCAATTTGATATCGGTAACTTGTACATCTGAGTTTTTCGGGCGCCTGTGTCGTGAGGTTGGACTGTTGATCAAATTAATTAAATCGCGGCATAACCAGCTATTATCTTCAATAATCGGTCGCAAACGGTTTAAGTTTAGATCCGGGCTTAACAGTAAATCTAATAACAACACTTGGCTTTCGGTAATGCCCGCTGACTCAATAATAGACAGAGGGTTTATCATTTGATGTTCAACAGCATTATTGACGGTATGCGTTAAGTGACTAGAAACTTCGAGGTATATATGGCGCTCTTGCACTTGTTTTTCTATGCGCAGTTTTAACGCTTTACGTTCTATATCAAGTTTATTGGCACTTTCTTCTATTTCGGTATTCAGTTCATCTAACATTGAACCCACAACGTGTTTACCCACAATAAGTTGATTGTAGAGTCGACGTTCTATTTCGATGACTTTTCCGGGTCTTACACCACCCGCGACTGATATTGCCACTCAACACTACCCTTGAATATGATGTTAGGAGTAATCATAAAAATTAAGGCTCTCCAAAGAAAGCCTTAATACGATTTTATTTACTAATTTGGAACTTAGTAGCTATTTTAGCTCTTGCTCAAATAATTTATAAATACGACGGTATTCATCTAACCAGCTAGACGGTTGCACAAACCCGTGCGGTTCAACCGGATAAATAGCGGTTTCAAACATCGGTTTTTCAAGTTCAATTAACCGTTGTACCATGCGCACGCTGTCTTGGAAAAACACGTTGTCATCTAATACGCCACTCATAATCAACAATGGTTTTTGTAATCCGTGAGCATGCTCTATTGGTGAGCTACGCTCATAAGCAATAGGATCAACGTCAGGCGTATTTAAAATGTTAGCCGTATAAGGCGCATTATAATGAGCCCAATCGCTTACAGGGCGTAATGCGGCGCCTGCTTGGAATAGCTCAGGTTCATTAAATAAAGCCATAAAGGTTAAGAAACCACCGTAAGAACCGCCGTAAGTGCCCACACGTTTTGCATCCACATTGGCGTTACTCGCCAACCAAGCAACACCATCTTTTAAATCTTCAACTTCAGGATGGCCCATGTTGCGATAAACCGCAGTGCGCCAATCACGTCCATAACCTTTTGAACCGCGGTAATCCATATCCATGACCACATAACCTTGTTGGGTTAATAAGTTATGGAACATAAACTCACGAAAATACCCAGAAAATCCATAATGCGCATTTTGTAAATAACCCGCGCCATGGTTAAACACTACCGCGGGATATTTATCGGCTTGTTTAGCATCATAACCTTGCGGCAAATACACTCGGGCGTAAACTTGCCCTGCTCCGTGGCTTGATGGTACGGCAACAACCTGTGGCGCTTGCCAAGGGTATTGTTTAAATGTGTCGCTGGTATAGTGAGTCAGCGGTTTAATTTCCCCCCCAATCGGTTGAATAAATAACTCATCGGGGCTTGTTGTCGCTGAGGCCGTTAACAATAATGCGCTACCGTCTGGGCTTAAGCTGTAATCTAATGTGCCAAACCATTGGGTTAATTGCTCACTTTTACCCGTAGCGACCGCGACTCGATAAACATTGTAGCTCCCTGGATGATCTTTGTTGGCACGATAATAAATGTGTTTACCATCAGGAGATAAGGTCACATTATCAACCACATATTTTCCGCTTGTTAGCGCAGTAATCTTACCTGAGGCCGATTTAGTATATAAATGAGAAAAACCAGACTCCTCAGACAAATAGTAAACAGAGTCTGTCCCGGTTATCCAACCAAATTGATTATAGTTATAGTTAACCCACGCATCGTCGTGTAAACGATGTTCGGTAATAAGTTTGCCCTTTTGCAGGTCTACACGCGCAATCCAGCGATCTTTGTTATCAACAGCTTCAACCATCACCATCAACTGGTTATCGGTTTCACGCCACTGCATCGCGCTTTGGCTCCACTCCCAATCTTGCATCAGTTGGATTAAACGTGGGGCTTTGACACTTTTATAGTTTTTGCCTTGGGCTTTAGCATTTTCAGCTTTAACACTGGCTAATACATCTTCATCAAACCCTGTTAAGCCTTCGATAGTGATGTCTTTTTTAGTGTGATCAATAAGATCAAGTAACACTAAACGTTGGCCAGGAAAGGCATCTTCAGCGACACGCGCTCGTGCAGGAACGGCATCAACATAACCGTCTTTACCTAAATAATTAGGCATAATGTCGTGCTCTGCTCGCCAGGTATAATTTTTGTCGGTGAGTGCCAACATCACATAACGACCATCGGGCGATAGACTCATTTCTGAAATAGTTTCGCTGTCGCCTAAGTACCATGGCTGAGCTGAAAATGTGGGATCTGCTTTAGCCAATGATTCACGATAATCTTCACGAGCCTTGTCATTGTTATGTTGCAGCGCCACATAACCCATTAAACGATGTTGTTGCTTGGCAATATAACTACTAGGCTCTTCTGTGCCTGTCGGCTCATTAGCCATTTGAATCGCTGCAATTTGCTCAACCATGCCAGTGGTTTGATGCAGGCGGAAAATATTGTTGCCTTGCCAGTAAGCAAGATCGCCATTATTCAAAAAACGCACGCCACTTATCGCATCATTTTGACGAGTAATTTGACTAATATCACCACTTTGAAGGTTTTTAACAAACACATTGCCTTGGTAAATATACGCCTTTTGAGATTTGGCTTGGTTAATCACACCATTACGTTGGTCAGCTAAATGCAGCTGAGAAAGTTCAAGCTGGTTGGCCGTTGTTGCTGTAATACTTTGCTGATAATAATCACGAACAGGTGACTGATGAGCTTGGCGACTAAAATACACTGACTGACTGTCGTCACTCCAATAAGCACCCTGGGCTAAAATGCCCATCCAATCTGGATTAGCCATTATTTGCTTGAGTGTTAGCGCTTCTTCAGCTTGAACAGGTGTAGCTAGTGCTACGGTAATTTGTGTAGGTATCGCAGTGGTTGTCACCACTGTTGAGTCGACTGTGGCTGCACAGCCACCCATCATGGCCAATGAAACTGCACTAATGGCAAAGTGTCGCAAAAAGCTGTTCATGTTCATCCCTTTTATTATTTTAAGCGCTATTTATAGCATATTATACGTAAGATTGACCGGGGGTGAATATCTGAAGTTGTAACATAAAATACGCTCAAGATATCAACAGCTTGAAGTGTATGCTTATTGATATAACGATAGATTACGCACGTAAAAAGTTAGCCAGTAACTCATGGCCTTGCTGGGTTAAAATAGATTCTGGATGAAACTGTACGCTGTATATACCTAACGCCTGATTACTCATGGCCATAATTTCACGACCGTGGATCGGATCATCATACCAAGCATCGAGTTCAAATCCCCTGGGAATACTGTCAATGAGCAGTGAATGGTAACGGGTAACTTGTAAAGGCAGTGCTAGCTCAGAAAATAAGCCTTGTTGATTATGTTGTATTAAACTGGTTTTACCATGCATCACACGCTTAGCACGGATCACATTAGCACCAAAGACTTGCGCTATCGCTTGATGACCTAAACACACCCCTAAAATTGGAATTTTCCCGGCAAAATGGGCGATTGCAGCAAGTGATATACCCGCTTCGTTTGGGGTGCAAGGGCCGGGTGAAATCACTAAATGGCTAGGCGCTAATGCTTCAATTTGTTCAAGAGTAATGTCGTCATTGCGTTTAACGATGATCGCTTGCTCCAGTGTTTGAAAATACTGAACCAGGTTAAACGTAAATGAATCATAATTATCAATCATCAATAACATTATCGATACTCGTCACTTTTTTTAGCTTAAAAAAAACCAGCCTTGCGACTGGTTTTATGTCCTAACATGGATAATTACTTAACCACGGTTAGGTGACTTCTGCGTTTCGCTTTATCGTCTGAACTGCTCGGCTTAGTTGTTTTAGGCGCAGTTGTAGGCTCTTCAACAGACTTAATTGAAGATGGCACTGATAAAAGCTCATCATGCTCATCTTCAATCATGTAAGCATCTTCCATATCAAACACCGTACCGGCACCGTTTTCACGTGCATAAATGGCTACGATAGAGGCCATAGGTAAAAACACATTTTGTGGTACACCACCAAAACGTGCATTGAACTCTACGGCATCATTAGTCATATGAAGATTTGCCACAGCTCCAGTTGCAATGTTTAATACGATTTGACCGTCTTTAACAAATTGCTGCGGAACTTGAGTACCTTTAACAAAAGCGTCCACGACTACATGCGGTGTTAAATGGTTATCCATCAACCATTCATAATAAGCGCGCAATAAATACGGACGATTAGGTGTTATTGGTTTCATTACATTCCCATGCGCATTTCGCGCTCAGGCTCAGTTAATGACGCTTTAAACGATTCGCGCTCAAAAATACGAGTCATATAAGCATTGATTTCTTTTGCTGTACGAGGGTCTAAGTTAATCCCTAATACTGGTAAGCGCCATAATAATGGGCCTAAGTAGCAATCAGACAAACCAAATTCTTCGCTCATGAAATATGGCATTTCTGCAAATACCGGCGCTAAAGCAACTAAGCTTTCAGTTAACTCTTTACGCGCTGCATCAGCTTTTTCACCTTTACGGATACGCTCAACAAGCGCATACCAGTCGGTGTCGATTCTGTGCATCATCAAACGGCTTTGACCACGAGATACCGGGTAAACAGGCATTAATGGAGGATGCGGAAAACGCTCATCCAAGTATTCCATAATAATACGAGATTCATACAATACTAATTCGCGATCAACTAAGGTTGGTACTGAGTTGTATGGATTAACTTCAAGTAAATCTTCAGGCATTTCACTTGGGTCTACCTGCAAAACATCAACGGTAACCCCTTTTTCAGCCAATACGATACGTACTTGGTGACTATATAAATCATCGGCACCAGAAAAAAGTGTCATGATAGAGCGCTTGTTGGCAGCAACAGCCATTGATACTCTCCAGAATCTAAAAAAAACAAAACAAACGAGGGGCTAAGCCCCCCGTTTACAATATGCGGATAATGTATAATAACCGTTATTGCTAGCTAGTGTACATCTTTCCAGTACTCTTTCTTCAACAAATACGCAATGATGAAGAAAATAAACAAGAATCCAAGTACCCACATACCAAGAGCTTTACGCTCTAACTGTACAGGTTCAGCTGAGTAAACTAAGAAACCCGTGATATCACGAACCGCTTGGTCATACTCTTCTGCCGTCATTTTGCCACCAGTGGTAACAAAAGTGCCGTCTTCTTGTTTTACTGCAAGACCTTGTAAGTCTTGTAATACATGAGGCATACCCACTAATGGGAACACTGTGTTGTTTACACCAAATGGACGAGTCTCATCAGCATAAAAACCTTTAAGGTATGAATAGACCCAGTCTTCACCACGTACACGAGCAACCAATGTTAAATCTGGAGGCGCAGCACCAAACCATTTAGCAGCATCGGCGGTAGGAATTGCGTTTTCCATTAAATCGCCAATTTTTGCATTGTTCAGAATGTACTTACTACGCATATCATCGTTAGAAATACCGAGATCTGTAGCAACACGTTCGTAACGCTGGTATTGAGTGCTATGACAACCAGAGCAGTAGTGTTGAAATAAATCAACACCACGCACTAGCGACTCTTTATCATGCAAGTCAACGTTAGCACTTTCTAAGTGAACATTGTGTCCACTCGCTGCCATCGCCAAAGATGGCAACAATGTAACTAATGCAATTAATAACTTTTTCATTAGTGTGTCACCCTCGTTGGGACTTCTTTTGTTTTCTCATTTTTACTGTAAACCCATAAGGCTAAGAAGAAAGCAAAGTAAGTGAAAGTGAAAATACGTGCCGCAATAGTTAACTCAGGCGTTGCAGGAACCACACCTAAATAACCAAGAATAATGAACGACACAGTAAACTGAGCAATGTTGATCTTGTGGATCGTGCTGCGATAGCGAATAGACTTCACTTTACAACGGTCAAGCCAAGGCAGAATAAATAACACTGCAATTGACAGACCCATACCAATAACACCCACTAACTTATCAGGGATAGCACGTAAAATGGCATAGAAAGGTGTGAAGTACCAAACTGGCGCAATGTGTTCTGGAGTCTTCATTGGGTTAGCCGCTTCAAAGTTTGGCTTTTCAAGGAAGTATCCACCGCCTTCAGGCATGAAGAACAACACATAACAGAACACAATTAAGAAGCCCGCGACACCCATAATATCTTTTACGGTGTAATAAGGGTGGAATGGAATAGCATCAACAGGCCAACCGTTCTCATCTTTGTTCTTTTTAATCTCAACACCATCAGGGTTATTTGAGCCCACTTCATGCAGTGCAATTAAGTGTAAGAACACTAATACAACTAACACAAGTGGCAGCGCAATAACGTGTAATGCAAAGAAACGGTTTAGCGTTGCACCCGAAATAACGTAGTCACCACGGATCCACAATGTTAGGTCATCACCAATGATAGGGATAGCGCCAAACAAAGAGATAATTACCTGTGCACCCCAGTAAGACATTTGTCCCCAAGGTAGCAAGTAACCCATGAATGCTTCAGCCATTAGCACAAGGAAAATCAACATACCAAACAGCCATAACAGCTCTCTTGGTTTTTGATAGGAACCGTAGATTAATCCGCGGAACATGTGCATATAGATAACAAAGAAAAACGCCGATGCACCCGTTGAGTGCATATAACGTAATAACCAACCGTACTCAACATCACGCATGATGTACTCAACAGAAGCAAATGCGCCTTCTGCTGTTGGTACGTAATTCATGGTTAACCAAATACCCGTAAGTAACTGGTTAACTAAAACTAATAGCGCTAATGAACCAAAGAAATACCAAAAGTTGAAATTCTTTGGTGTCGCATATTGGCCCACGTGACGGTTATAAGTTGCCGTCATTGGGATGCGCGCATCAATCCAATCAATAATATTCTTAACCATTACGCCGCTCCTGTGTCTTCACCGATAATCACGGTAGCGTCATCGACATATTTGTGTGGCGGGATAACGAGGTTCAATGGTGCTGGAACACCCTGGAACACACGACCGGCCATGTCGAATTTAGAACCGTGACAAGGACAGAAGAAACCAGATGGTACACCTTCAACCTGCTCACCGAATGAATCGGGCAAATAAGTTGGTGAACAACCTAAGTGAGTACAGATACCGACTGCAATGAAGAATTCAGGCTTAATAGAACGTGCAGGGTTAGTTGCATATTCTGGTTGCTGCATTTCTTCAGAAGCAGGATCGCGTAATTGACCGTCTAAAGATTTAAGATTCTCTAATACAGCTTCTGTACGACGAACGACCCAAACCGGTTTTCCGCGCCATTCGACACGAATTAACTGACCTGGTTCTACTTTACTAATATTTACTTCGACCGGCGCACCTGCAGCTTTCGCCTTGGCGCTCGGATTCCATGACTTGATGAAAGGAACCGCTACAGCGACGGCACCAGCACCACCTACTACGGCGGTTGCGGCTGTCAGGAATCTGCGACGTCCGGTATCGACTGGCGCATTGCTCATCCACTTATCTCCCAGAGGGTGTTGGAATTTTTATATTTCAATACTTTAGCGACCATAATGGTAAAACGCTAAAATCATAGTTTGAGGCGGTGCTCATTATAGCGAAAAATTAGAACTAGATCATAGTGAAAACACGCATCTAAGTTGAGGATATTAACATTTTTTTCAAAATAGCATATAAATCAGCATCTTTTTAACAATCTTATCGATATTAACTTATAAAATAGGATGATTTATTCCTATACCTAATCAACTGCTTATATACGTTTTAATCTAAAAACAGTAAAAAGTAGTCATCTGATACTAAAGAAAGGGATTTTTCGAAAAACTGAATTTGAATTGCAGATACAAAAAAGCTCAGTATTAACTGAGCTTTTTGTCGTTTTTGCACTAAAGCTAATTAACGATTATTTACCGCTAGACGATTTCATGTACTTAAAGAAATCACCTTCTGGCTCTAACACCATCACGTCGTTTTTACCTGCAAAACTTTCTTTATAGGCTTCTAAACTGCGTAAAAAGTTATAAAACTCAGCATCTTTGCTGTAAGTATCAGCGTAAATCTTGGCAGCAAGTGCATCACCTTCACCACGTACGGTAAGGGCTTTACGTTCAGCTTCAGCAATCTTCACTGTTACGTTAGCATCAATCGTTGCGCGAATAATTTCAGCTTGTTCTTTACCTTGTGCACGATGCTCTTTCGCCACAGCTTGACGTTCAGCACGCATACGTTGGTAAATACTGTTACTCACATTAGCAGGTAAGTTAATTTGCTTAACTCGTACGTCAACAACTTCAATACCTAAGTTTTCAGCGCTTTCAGATGCATTTTGTAGTGCATCGGTTTGCAACTCGTCACGCTTACCGGATACGATTTCTTTAATCGTACGGCGACCAAACTCAGTACGTAAATCGTTATTGATTTTGGCTTGTAATAAGCTTTCTGCATTGGCTTTAATACCGCCGTTGGTAGAAAGATAATACTTTTCAAAATCATGAATACGCCACTTAACATACGAATCAACCATTAAGTCTTTCTTTTCAGAAGTCACAAAACGGTCGGCTGCGCCGTCTAACGTTTGAATACGCGCATCTAGGTATCGCACTTTATCAACAACGGGTAGCTTAAAGTGTAAACCTGGAGCAAACACTTTAGTCACGTCATCGTCTTTCAGGACTTTACCAAAGCGAGCAACGATTGCACGCTCGCCTTCGTTAACCACCATTAAAGATGAAAAACCAACGCCTAAGATGACAATCAAAATGATCAGAGCAAATCTACCCATGATTAGTTCCTCCCTTGGCGAAGACGCTCTTCGCGGCTGAGACGTCCATCAGACGACATGCTAGTGATCGGTGTATTTACGCCGGTGTTTGATACTGAGTTAACATGACGTTCAGCTTCTGGCTCAGCTTCTTGGCGCGAGCTTTTAGACGCATCCATTAACTTATCCAAAGGCAAGTACATCAAGTTGCCATTATTTTTAGCATCAATTAACACTTTGTTCGTATCAGACATGACCGCTTGCATCGCATCTAAATATAAACGATTACGTGTTACTGCAGGCGCAGCGTTGTACTCTGGTAATAGCTTTTCAAAACGAGCAACTTTACCTTGAGCTTCTAACACTTCACGTTGTTTATATGCATTAGCTTGTTGCGCCATACGTTCAACTTGACCACGAGCTTTTGGTTCAATTTCACGAGCATAAGCTTCAGCTTCACGGATAAAGCGCTGTTCATCTTCCTGAGCAGAAATTGCATCATCAAATGCATCTTTCACTTCTTCAGGTGGACGGGCAGGTAAAAAGTTAACGTCGCGGATCTGTAAACCTAGTTTATAAGGTTCAATGATACGCTCTAACTCTTTCCACGTGTCACGACGAATCGCATCACGGCCAGTCGTTAGAATGTCATCCATGCGGTTATGACCAATCACGTAACGTAATGCACTGTCTGTCGCTTCACGTAAACTTTCGTTAGCTTCAACTGCACTAAATAAGTACGAATACGCGTCAGATACACTGTACTGAACGACTAATTCGACTTTTACTACGTTTTCATCGGACGTCAACATACTGCCAGAAGCAGGAATTGAACGGAACGTTTCTACGTCTACGGTATACACTTCATCAATAAAAGTGGCTTTCCAGTGTAAACCAGAGCTCACTTCACCAATGTGTTGACCAAAACGAAGTAACACGCCGCGCTCAGCTTCTTTGACTGTATATAATCCCGATAAGCCCCAAATAATTAAGGCAATAACAGCGATTACAATCAATATCGATGAGTTGAATGGTTGGCCAGATGCGGAGTTACCGCCTTTACCACCAAAACGTTTTGATAAGTTACGAAAAACTTCGTCGAGATCCGGTGGCCCTTTATCGTTACCACCTTTATTTCCCCAAGGGTCTTTATTACCCTTGTTACCGGGCTCATTCCAAGCCATTTAGCACTCCATAATTGGATGAAATAAATGAGATTAACAAGTGACGTCTATTTCTGAAGGTTCAAAAATAAATGCCTCTAATTCCCCCTGACTCTGTTTAGCTAATCGGCGCCAATTGGCATCCGATAAACGAACAGATAAAATACAGTTCCCCAGATCGTCATAGTCTTTCTGCTGTATTGCATCCAGTCGATAAAACTGGCCAAGATAATGTCCTGCTGATGCAGGTATTTTCAATGTAAGCTCGCGGATAACCTCACCGATTAACTCGGTAATGGCTTTCAGCAGCAAATCAAATCCAATGCGTTTTTGCGCAGAAACCCATACTCGCTCAGGTTTTCCGTCTTCACCGTAGTCAATACGAGGCGCAAAATCTTCAAGTAGGTCAATTTTATTACAAACCACTAATTGAGTGATTTCATCAGCATCAATTTCTTCTAGTACGCGTTGTACTTGGTCAAAATTTTCTGTCATGTTTTCATCAGCACAATCAACAACATGTAGCAATATTTCTGCTTGACGAGTTTCTTGCAATGTGGCCTTAAACGCCGCCACTAAGTCATGCGGTAGATGACGAATAAACCCCACGGTATCGGCTAAAATCACAGCTCCGTCAGGTAGCGCTAATTTACGCAATGTCGGATCTAATGTGGCAAACAACTGATCGGCTGCATACACATCCGAAGACGTCAGCGAATTAAACAACGTTGATTTACCCGCGTTGGTATAACCCACCAATGATACTGTGGCTAAGTCACTTCGCTTACGCGCACGACGACTTTGCTCACGTTGTTTGTCTACTTTATCGAGACGACGATTAATGTTTTTAATTCGCCCACGAAGTAAACGACGGTCTGTTTCAAGCTGGGTTTCACCCGGCCCGCGCATCCCGATACCACCTTTTTGCCTTTCTAAGTGAGTCCAACCACGAATTAAGCGCGTTGACATGTGGCGCAATTGCGCTAGCTCCACTTGCATCTTACCTTCATGAGTTCTCGCTCGTTGAGCAAAAATATCAAGAATCAACGTAGTTCGATCTAAAACTCGGCACTGACACACAACTTCAAGATTACGTTCTTGAGCAGGGCTCAAAGCATGATTAAAAATCACTACATTGGCTTCAGTTGCAGCGACCATAGCAGCAAGTTCTTCTGCTTTACCGGAACCAATAAAAAACTTTCGGTCCGGAGAGCGTCTGCTGCCAGTAATCACTCCAACAGAGCGAGCACCAGCAGATTCAACTAACAACTGTAATTCAATTAGGTCTTCTCGACGCTCTTCGTCAGAAAAATCTATGTGAACTAATACAGCTGTTTCACCCGCTTCATAACGATCAAACAAAAATTATATTCCTTTTCAATTATTCAGCATCGCTTTCTTCACCATGGGCAGTACCCTGATGAGCAGAAACATTAAATGGGCGTGCTGGTACTACGGTAGAAATAGCGTGTTTGTAAACCATCTGGCTCACTGTATTTTTAAGTAAGATCACAAATTGATCGAAAGATTCAACCTGGCCTTGTAACTTAATACCATTCACTAAATAGATAGAGACTGGTACACGCTCTCGACGCAATGCGTTCAAAAATGGGTCTTGTAAAGATTGCCCCTTAGCCATTTTCAATTTCCTTTTTTATTTTATAAATATGTTGAATTAAGTTTTATTGTTTAGTTTTAGTATTATACAGCAACGGCTAATAAGCTAGCGGCTTTGTCGCATAAGCGTAACTAAATTCCCTTCTACACCACTTTCAAGCCACTGTAAATCAGGCCAACTCCTCAACCATGTTAATTGACGTTTGGCCAATTGCCTAGTGGCTGCGGTAGCTTTTTCGACCATAGTCGCATGATCAAATTCATTATCAAGGTATTGCCAACACTGTCTGTAACCGACACAGCGCATTGATGGCATCTCTAAATCCAAGTCTCCACGTGCTTTTAAACGCGTGACTTCATCGATAAAACCTTGTTCAAGCATGATATTAAACCGCTTAGCGATTAAGTCATGTAATACTTTTCTGTCAGTCGGTGCAATAGCAAATTGTACTACATCATACGGCAAAGCAGCCGACTTAGTCTTCGTTAACTCTGTCATCGTTTTGCCGCTTATACGGTAAACTTCCAATGCACGCGACAAACGTTGCGGATCATTTGGATGAATACGCTCCCCAGCTACAGGGTCAATACGGCACAACTCTTGGTGCAATGCGTCCCAACCTTGGTTTTCTGCCTGCAACAAAATCTGTTGTCTGATAGCTTCATCTGCACTGGGTAAAGGCGATAATCCTTCTAACAATGCCTTAAAATACATCATGGTGCCACCTACAAGTAACGGTGTTTTACCACGAGCAATAATATCTTCTATGGCCACAAGTGCATCGCGGCGGAAATCTGCGGCAGAATAGCTTTCGCTTGGATCGAGAATATCAATCAATCTGTGCGGCGCTAAGGCCAATTCTTGTGCTGAAGGCTTAGCAGAGCCTACATCCATACCACGATAAATTAACGCTGAATCAACTGAAATAATTTTACAGTCATGCTGTGTGGCCATGTCGATAGCCAATGCCGTTTTGCCTGACGCCGTAGGCCCCATCAAAAATATCACTTTCGGCCGGTTGATAGTGTTCACGTTAATTATCTTTCATCCAAGTTTGCCAAGGTAAATCAGTAGCCTGAGCATAAACTGTTTGTTTTATTGTATCGTCTAATAAACAAAACTGCTGCCAAACACTTTGCGCAGACTCAAATTGCACTAGGCTTTGTTTCGCTAACCAGTCCGCTATCGCGCTGTCGTTTGGCTGCTCTAGCGCTATCCATTGTAAAAACTCAGGGATAACAATTGCTAATTGGCTCTCCCTCAAATATGGGGGCACTTTTTTAATTATCAACTGCTGATAGCGAATACTTAGTTCAATACCCATTTGACGCAGTAATTGATCACGTGCTGATAATGTTTCGCTCCAATCTGGGTCGACAGCAATCGCAATGGGCATCAGTAAGGGTTGTGACACTAAACCATTAGCTAATTTTTTAATGATTTCAGCTTTTCTCACCGCAAACAATACCACTTTAAACGGTAATAATGACAAGGTATCGTCTTGGCAAATAACCCAATGAGCACCTGAAAGTAAAGGTGGCATACTCGTTTGTAAACTGACTTCACTGACGTGTTTTTCATAATGGCCAGCAGGGGTTTGTAATAATTGCCCATAATTAGCAATGGCAGTTTTGGTTATCCCTGTTGAAGCGTTTGCTATAGGCTTTTTATCATAACTTGGCTTAACTGCAGCTGAAGAACCACCAAAAGACGCACCATTCTTGCCCGGAACATGCATTGTACCAAAAGGGCTGGCACTATTTATCGGCCGCTGAGCAGCAGCTGGTGTAAATAAATCTGCCTTTGTCTCTGTAAAAATATCATCAGTGGCCGATGTGATTGCCTGTTCATGCATTGCAGCATTGTGGACAGCTTCATGCGGTTCAGGCTCTGTTATCGCCTCGGTTAACACCAATTGCGGCATTTGTAATAATGCCGACTGTATCGCTTGTAAAATAAAATCATGTACATAACGAGATTGATGAAACCGCACCTCATGTTTCGCGGGATGCACATTAACATCCACTTGATGTGGGTCAAGCGCTAACATCAGCACATAGCCGGGTTGATGATCGATACCATGTTCTGCGAATGCTTGTTTTACTGCATGATTAACCAAACGGTCTCTGACTAATCTGCCATTTACATAGAAAAAGCTGGTATCGGTTATCACGCTATCATGAGGTGATTGTAGGTAACCACTTAACGATAATCCATCATGATCACATGCAATACTTAACGCTTGCTCGGCAAATGCCCGACCACAGATTTGAGCAAGACGTTGTTGAGTCTGAATTTCGGTGTTTGCCGGACGATATTGGCGCACTAATTTACCATTGTGCGTGAGTGCAAAATGAATATCACTACGAGCAATGGCTATCCGCTTTAGCCATTCATCAATATGAGTAAACTCAGTTTTATCGCTTTTAAGAAATCGACGACGTGCGGGTGTATTAAAAAATAAATCCACTACTTCGATAGTAGAACCTTGTGGATGCGCAGCCGGCGTCACTTTGACATCCATTTGCGAACCTTCGGCATAGGCTTGCCAAGCTTCAGATTGCTCAGCGGTTTTTGACGTCAATGTTAATCGAGAAACGGAACTAATACTGGCTAATGCTTCACCACGAAATCCAAAACTAAGAATGGCTTCTAAGTCGTCCAGAGTATGCACTTTAGAGGTAGCATGTCGAGACAGCGCCAAGGCCAATTCGTCCTTGGCAATACCAGCGCCGTTGTCACGGATACGGATGAGCTTACTGCCGCCTTTATCAATATCTATATCAACACGGGTCGCTCCGGCATCTAAACTGTTCTCTACCAGTTCTTTAACCACAGACGCAGGCCGTTCAACTACTTCGCCAGCAGCTATTTGGTTAGCTAATTGTGGTGGGAGTAGTTGAATAGCCATGTTAAGCCCTAGGGATTACCAGTGTTTGGCCAATACGCACCACATCAGATTTTAAATTATTGGCTTGTTTAAGGCTGCTAACTGACACCTTATAACGCTGCGCAATAATCGATAACGATTCACCACGCTTTACACTGTGCTTGGTATTAGACGAACTCGTCGTTTTGGCCATTAAGGTATCAGCAGGCGGGTTATTCTCAAAGTAACGCAACACGCCTTTATAAATGGCATTAGCTAGCTTCTCTTGGTGATTACCGTTAGACAATAAGCGTTCTTCACCAGGATTAGAAATAAAGCCGGTTTCGACCAAAATTGACGGAATGTCTGGCGACTTAAGCACTGCAAAACTGGCTGATTCAGGTTTTCTCTTATGCAAATGCGTAATTGAATCTAGGTCTCGCAAAATATCGCCAGCAACAGAATGACTAATAGCCATTGAGCTGTTCATCGACATATCCAGTAACGTCATCGCAAGATACTGTTCGCTGTCAGAGTTTTGAATAATTTCACCAGCACCACCCAATAACTCCGAGTGTTTTTCTTTTTGCTCTAACCATCGACCGATTTCGCTGTTTGCACGGCGCATAGATAACACCCACACCGACGCGCCACGAGGTTGCGGAGAGGTAAAGGCATCAGCATGGATTGAAATTAATAAGTCAGCTTTACTGTTGCGCGCAAGCTCAGAACGTTTGTTTAAATTCACAAAATAATCACCGCTGCGCGTCATGACAGCACGCATCCCTGGTGTAGAGTCCACTTTACGAGCCAAGCGTTTAGCGATTTCGAGCACCACACGTTTTTCGTGCATGCCTGAGGGACCGATAGAACCAGGGTCTTCACCGCCATGACCAGCATCGATAGCAACAATAATATTTCGAGAAGACGGATTTGCAGAACGACTCACAGACGGTTGCGTATTCGATGAACTACCAGCAGCATCTTCTAAATCGACCACTAAACGATTGCCATAAGGTGCCGTAGGTGGAAGAGTAAATAAACTCGATTTAACCGGTTTGGTTAAATCCATCACTAAACGCAGCATGCCCTTTTTAGGCGGAGTGCTAAAACGTATCTTTTTAATAATACTGCTGTTATTGGCAATTTTATCTAAATTTATTTTTGAGCCAGCATCTTGGATATCAACCACTAAACGATGAGGGCCCGTTAAACTAAAGCTGTCATATTTGGGAGCTTGAGTTAAATCAAACACCACTCGTGTTGATTCAGGCGCAGCCCAAATACGCACGCTATCAAGTTGATTTGCTGCCCAACTGGTATTAGGCAACAAAAGCACTAGCGTGGTTACTACACAGGTAAAAAACGTATGTTTAAAATTCATTATTATTTTATTTAATTTTATTTAAAATGGCCTGCCCAGCAGGGGATAAGGCTTGTAATTCGATTTCTCTTTGAGATTCTTTATAACGTAAATGCAAATGGATGTCAGCCTTAGGTAACAAGCCGTGACCATTATCTGGCCACTCTACTAAGCACACACTTCTGTCAGTAAAGTAATCTCGAATACCCATAAACTCCAACTCTTCAGGATCGCTCAAACGATACAAGTCAAAATGGAATACATCCATATTTGCAAACTCGTAAGGCTCAACCAAGGTGTAAGTTGGACTTTTTACAGCGCCTTGATGACCTAAGCTTTGAATAATCCCTCGGCTAAACGTCGTTTTGCCTGCCCCTAAATCACCCGTAAGGTAAAGGGTTAATGGAGGCATCATCCACTGCGCAATTTGTTGCCCTAGCGCAACAGTAGCTTGTTCATTTTCAAGGGTTTTAAACAGGGATGTCATGTGTAAAGTCAGCTTCCGTAAAAAAGAGTTACAAGAATGCTAAATATACCAGAAGTTATGGGTTAACTCCCACTGTTATGGCGGTTATTTTTTGTTAATAAAAAAAACCAGCTACTGGGGATAGCTGGCGAATTCACACTTCAGGAAGTTATTTCAAATTATCAATGCGTCGATTAAATGTCATCCATACGAATTGTGCTATGAACAAGACGTTTTTGCTGCGTTTGTGCCACACGGACTAAATCCATTAATGTGCTCTTAATTTCTTCTGTTGGGCTACTATTTGCCGTTTTTTCAAGTAATGCAATCAAACGGTTTTCGAGATCAAGATGTAACTCGAGCACCTGGTCTTCATGCATATTGGCTGGCAGAGATGCTTCAGCACAACGTTTACTAAAGTCTTCAAAAGTAATGTCTTTATACCAGGTATTTAAAATTCTAGATGGCGCATCTTCTATGTAACTCTCTAGTGTCTCGTAGATATGTCTCTGATGTTGTTGAAAATAAGTCAGCATCATTTTAACGCGAGATGAGTCAGCATTACGATCTAAGCGCTTATACAACTTCTCCATATCGAGATGACATTTGGCCACATAATCAAGTAGTTCGCTCAATTGTTGAATACGCATAGCACTTACCTCGTTTAAAGCTCTAACAGCTTAAAAAATTATCTTGAATTGATTATCAAAGATTTCGAGCACAAATTACTTGAGCAATGTCATGTTTTTCATTCTCCAAAGGCTTCTAATTTAGAGATTCATGAAGAAGTGAGCGATAGATCACGCGTTTTGTTGATTGCACAGTATTTTTCTTCACATCTGAAAGCAATAAATAACAACTGAAGAAATTTTCAGACGAATATGCAGCAGAAATTTGGTATAACTATTGGGCCATGGGAATATGGAGTAAATAGGCATGTAAGCAAGCGTTTTTTGAATTGAAGAGTGATTTGGAGCGACCTTTTTTTACAAAAAGAGGTTAAAACTGATGACGCTGTTATCACTTCTAGCTTGGCAAACAAAAAGGTATCGCATTTTCTAAGAGCGCAACTGAGCTAATATTGCAATATCGCAAAATTTGATAGCTTTGAAGCTGGAAAGTTTAGAGTGTGGGATTTTAAAACAATAAGAGTGATTTGGAGCAATAAAGGTGATTTGGAGCGACATACCTTTTAACAAAGAGAGGTTCGAACTGATGACCGCTTTATGACGCCTAGCTTGGCGAACAAAAAGGTATCGCATTTTCTAAGGGCGCAACTGAGCTAATATTGCAAATCGCAAAATTGAATAGCTTTGAAGCTAGAGATTTTAGAGTGTGGTATGTTGAAACAATAAGAGAGATTTGGAGCGACATATCAGGTTCGAACTGATGACCTATACCTTGGCAAGGTATCGCTCTACCAACTGAGCTAATGTCGCAAATCAAAAAGCATTTGTAATTTGGAGCGAACAGTCTTTTAAATAAAGAGAGGTTCGAACCGATGACGCTGTTATCTCTTTTAGCTTGGCAAGGTATCGCTCTACCAACTGAGCTAATGTCGCATATCAAAATCATATTGAAATTTGGAGCTATCTTCTCTAAATAAAGAGAAGTTCGAACTGATGACCTATACCTTAGCAAAAAAGATTGGTATCAACTCTTACAATTAACTCAACTGAGTTAATGTCGCAAATCAAAAAGCATTTGTAATTTGGAGCGAACAGTCTTTTAAATAAAGAGAGGTTCGAACCGATGACGCTGTTATCTCTTTTAGCTTGGCTAAGGTATCGCTCTACCAACTGAGCTAATGTCGCATATCAAAATCATATTGAAATTTGGAGCTGTCTTCTCTAAATAAAGAGAAGTTCGAACTGATGACCTATACCTTAGCAAAAAAGATTGGTATCAACTCTTACAATTAACTCAACTGAGCTAATGTCGCAAATCAAAAAGCATTTGTAATTTGGAGCGACATATCAGGTTCGAACTGATGACCTATACCTTGGCAAGGTATCGCTCTACCAACTGAGCTAATGTCGCATATCAAAATTATCTGAAATTTGGAGCGAACTTTCTTTTAAACAAAGAGAGGTTCGAACCGATGACGCTGTTATCTCTTTTAGCTTGGCAAGGTATCGCTCTACCAACTGAGTCTAGCTCGCATCATCTGAAATTTGGAGCGAACTTTCTTTTAAACAAAGAGAGGTTCGAACCGATGACGCTGTTATCTCTTTTAGCTTGGCAAGGTATCGCTCTACCAACTGATTCTAGCTCGCATCATCTGAAATTTGGAGCGACATATCAGGTTCGAACTGATGACCTATACCTTGGCAAGGTATCGCTCTACCAACTGAGCTAATGTCGCATTTCAAATTTTAAATTTCATTTCAACTTTCTATTAATCAGAGTTTGGCGCTCTGTAGAAAGTTGAGGCCGCATTATAGGTAAATTTTACTATGCTGCAACCCCCTTTTTAAAAAAAATTGTTCGATTGGTTAAATTTTAAATACTTCTTTGCGATAAAACTGCAATTCTGCAATCGACTCTTTAATATCTTCGAGTGCTTGGTGGGTATTTTTCTTGCTAAAGCCATTCATGGTTTCAGGCTTCCAACGGCGCACGAGCTCTTTAATTGTGCTCACATCGATATTGCGATAATGGAAATACTCTTCTAGCTCTAACATGTATTTATTTAAAAAACGGCGATCTTGGCCAATGCTGTTACCACACATAGGCGATGCACCTTTAGGTACATAGTGGGCTAAGAACTCAATGGTTTGCTTAATCGCATCTTGTTCTGAACATTTACTGGCGCGTACACGGTCAATTAAACCAGACTCACCATGGTGTTTTTGATTCCAGTCGTCCATGCCTGCTAGCACTGCATCAGTTTGATAAATTGCCAATACAGGGCCTTGGGCAATGATATTGAGTTCTTGATCAGTCACTAGGGTAGCAATTTCAATGACTCTATCGACATCAGGTTCTAAACCCGTCATTTCTAAATCAACCCAAATCAGGTTATTCGTATCAGCAGCCATTTATGTCGCCTTATGTTATCTATCGCCTTAATTCAGGCTTTTTTATAAAAGAGTGTGTATCATACTGTTTTTTTGAGACACAAAAAAACACCTATTTGATGAAGATAAGCCTGTGAGTAAAAAGAAACCCCTAAGCCAAGGTCAATTACGCCGTATGCGTGCGAATCAGACTAAGCGACTAAAACGAAGCGATAATAATGACGCGCCTGAATTACAGGACAATTTATTAGGCCCTGAACAATCGGGAGTAGTGATTTCGCGTTTTGGCCAACATGCCGACATTGAAACAACTGACGGTAAGGTATCTCGCTGTAACATTCGTCGTGCTGTAACCAGTTTAGTGACTGGCGACAATGTCATCGTAAGACTCGCTACCGAAGTACAAGCCAGTTCAAGTATCGGTGGTATTGTTGAAGCTGTCCATCCTCGTAAGTCATCACTCACTCGACCCGATCTTTATGATGGCGTTAAAATTATCGCCTCTAATATCGATCAAATTTTAATTGTGTCATCCGTTTTACCTAGTTTCACGACACAAATTATCGATCGCTATCTGGTTGCCAGTGAAGACACTGATATACCGCCTATCATTATTTTAAATAAAATCGATTTATTAAATGATGAAAACCGTGACGAAATAGAGCAAGCACTCGCCCGTTATGAAGCCATTGGTTATCCTGTTTACAGAGTCAGTAGCCATACCGGTGAAGGCGTTGAAGACATAAAAGCGCTGCTTAATGAAAAAGTCAGTGTATTTGCGGGTCAATCCGGTGTCGGTAAATCATCACTGATTAATGCGTTAATGCCTGAGGCAGAGTTATTAATAGGTGATGTATCTGGCAACTCAGGTTTAGGTCAACACACCACCACCACAGCCAAGTTACTGCACTTTAAAAGTGGCGGCGACTTAATTGACTCTCCTGGTGTGCGTGAGTTCGCGCTGTGGCATTTAGACGCGACACGTGTGGGTTGGTGCTTCATCGAATTTAGAGAGTTTTTGGGTACGTGTAAATTCCGAGACTGTAAACACGGTGACGATCCCGGCTGCGCACTGCGTGATGCACTAGAAGCAGGAAAGATTACCCAAGACAGATTTAGCAACTATCATCGTATTATTGCCAGTTTAGATGAACAACGTCATGCACGACATTTTCGTGCCATTGATGAATAATATATAATCGAAGATGACGAATATGAATCAACAAGAAAATAAAAAGGGAAACACATTGGACTCATTTAAAATTGCTTTGCAATACATGCTGCCAAAACATTTTCTGTCACGTTTAGTGGGTAAGTTTGCGGCTGCAAAAGCAGGGGCGATAACGACGGCGGCCATTAAATGGTTTATCAAACAATATAAAATTGATATGTCAGAAGCGAAGCAACCCGAGCCCGAAGCTTACAAAACTTTTAATGACTTTTTTACCCGCGCATTAAAACCAGAATTACGCCCAATTGACCAAGATGACCATATTATGGCTCATCCTGTTGACGGTGCGGTTAGCCAATGCGGCCCGATTGAAGCTGGCAATATATTTCAAGCAAAAGGCCATAGCTATACATCTGAAGCACTGCTAGGTGGCATTAAGGCTGATGCTGCGCGTTTTGATGGCGGCGACTTTGCTACCATTTATTTAGCGCCAAAAGACTACCACCGCATTCATATGCCAATCACTGGCACCTTGTCTAAAATGACCTACGTGCCAGGCGATCTGTTTTCGGTTAATCCATTAACCGCTCAGAATGTACCGGGATTATTTGCGCGTAACGAACGTGTAGTGGCTATTTTTGAAACCGAATCAGGTCCACTGGCGATGGTATTAGTTGGTGCAACAATTGTTGCCAGTATTGAAACCATTTGGGCAGGCACGGTCACTCCACCAGGCGGCAAGCAAGTCTTCAGTTGGGATTACCCAACCACAGGTCCAGAGGCATTAACCTTAGAAAAAGGCGCTGAAATGGGTCGTTTTAAACTCGGCAGCACTGTGGTGATGTTGTTTACACAAGATGCAATTGAAACCTTTGCCGACGGCGTTGAACCTGGTGAGTCAACTCGCATGGGTCAACCATTTGCGAAATTGACTCAAGCATTAACAGATGCTGAATCTGATGAAGAACAAGTAGACGCTAAATAAGCCCTACCGAGCAACTGCCTCATAAAGCCGTATTTTGTTAAAATACGGCTTTATTTTTTAGCCACTTGTTAAACATGACTTTATTTCATATCAATTCAAACAAAAGCCCTGTGTTATCGCATACTGCAACACCAAAAAAATAGAATATAATTAAGTAAATTTGTTACCATTGCCAGACTCCAATTTGAGCCTAGTATTATGTTACGTTTAGCGTCTTTTTTACTGTGTTTTATTATTATCAACATCATGTCGGCATCGACTTATGCCAACACGCCTATCACCCTAGACAAACGTCTTGGTTTGAATACTCAAACTGATAATCAGCCACTTGATATTCAAACACAGATTGCTGAGCTCGAAAGCAGTATTAACGAGCTGCAAATTGAACAACAAACTTACAATAACGTTGAGCGTTCAAACAACGAAACCAAACTGTCGCTCAATCAACAATTACGCGACGCGCAAACAACGCTTAAACTCGACGCCGATATTGACCTTAATCAGCAAGCATCGATGGCGTATTTTCACCTGTCTGAATTAAAAGAAACCGAGTCGTACTTAAACCAACAGTTACGATTAATTACTCAGCGTCAAATTCAGTTACCCGACTTAATTGTTCAAGCCGAAAATGCATTAACCCAACACAATAAAACTCAGCAAGCACCAGCAGACACACCTCTTGGTAAACGTAATAAGTTACAAGCTGAGCTGCTGACTCAACATATTGCGACTCTGCAAGCTGAGCGTTTAGCCAACCCAAAGCAACTGGAAATATCCCAGCTTCAGCAACAAGTAAATCGACTGTCTTTAAGCCAACAAGAAAGCTTTATTGAATTAATTAATAAACACAATATTGAATATCGTCAGCAACAAACAGCCGACACCATTGCCAATAACTTAATTGATGAACAAGAGTTAGCCGACCCGTTATCGCAAGAGTTAAGCAAAACAAATCAGCAATATGCGCAGCAATTGCAAAGTTTAACCAGCAATCACAACTCAATCGTTGAACGCCAACAACGGATTGAAAAACGCTACCAATCTCAAAATGCACAGCTGTCGAATGTGCTTGAGCAAATTACCTGGGTTAAAACCAACTCCGCTTTTGGTGATCGCTTTTTACAAATGTTGCAGTCGTTACCCAAACCACCAAGCTTAGATAAACTGCAAACAGAACTGGCCGATGCACGCCTTAAACGTTATCAGTTAGAACAGCAGCAAGCGTTAAATACCCAGCAACTTGATAACAGTACCCTGTTCAATGAAACCCAAGTTAAGTTATTGCAATCACAGCAAATCTTAATAGAGCAGCTTCTACAAGGTTACGATCAATACCTTGCTGAGTTTGCTAAATTACGTATTGGATATGAGCAATTAAACCAACTGCACAACACCTTAAAAAACACCCTTAACGAACATCTTTTTTGGGTGCCTAATGCGCCTAGTATTGGAGGGTTATGGTTAATTGACCTAAGCCAAAGCAGCGTATGGTTAGTGCAACCGAGTCAATATGAGGCTATTCAACAAGCCTGGTCTAATCAGGGAAATTTATGGGCTTGGTGGGGCATTTTATTATTGTGCTGTTTAATGGCGCAAGACATGCTAACACCTAAGTTTAACCAAGCTATTGGCCGTTACTCGGTATTTGTCGGTAACGTTACCCAAGACAAATTTAAATACACTATCAAAACACTGATCATCAGTGTTGTTTATGCCTTAATTAAACCATTACCAATTATTATTGCCGGAGTCATTTTTATGCGCTCTGAGCACAATGTGGCTTATGCAGTAGGTTCTGGTGTGACAGCGATAGGAATAAGCTACCTTATTTATCGTTTTTTCTACTTACTAACTGTCGATAAAGGCATATTAATTAGCCATTTCAGACGCCCGAAAAAAATTGTCCAACAAGCTCAAAAAACGATGGCATCGTTTGTGATGATTTCAGCGCCGTTAATTGGCTTAATGGGCTTTACAGAAGCGCTCGAGACTTCACTTGTGCGCAACAGCCTGGGGCGTGGTGCGTTTATCGTATTTTGTGTGGTGCTGTTTGTGCTCTACAAAGATGTGATGTTATTGATTGGCCAATACCGTAAAAATAAACCCAATGCGAATAACCTTGAAGTGGTGCAAAAAGCTGTGTGGGCAATACTCATTGTCACTCCCGTATTTAGCGCTATATTGGCGTGTGTTGGTTATTATTTTACTGCGTTCCAACTGCTATTACAGCTACAAATATCGGTACTGTTAGGACTAGGATTTTTACTGACTTACCAGCTAATAAAGCGTTGGATGCTCATCGAGCGCCGCTTAATTGCTTTTGACCGCGCTAAAGCCAAGCGTGCAGAGCGCCTAGCACAACGTGAACGGGGCGAACTGAACAATGAACCGATTGAAACTTACGAAGAACCTGTAGTTGATTTAGAAACGATCTCAAGTCAATCGCTAGGATTAGTCAGATCCATTTTGATTTTAGCCTTTTTTGCCAGTTTATTAGGTATTTTAGCGCAAACGCATACCGCGGTTTTTTCATTTTTAGACGGCATCACCTTGTGGACCACCAGCAGCACAGTTAATGGTATTGAACAACAAGTGCCCATCACCTTAAAGTCGATTTTATTTGGCATTATTTTAGTGGGGTTCTCTGCGGTTATCGCCAAAAACCTCCCCGGCTTACTCGAGTTAATGCTATTACAACGGCTCGACTTATCACCTGGCACCGGCTTTGCTATCACCACAATAAGCAGCTACTTAGTGGTGTTTTTTGGCATGCTGTTTGGCTTTTCAACCCTAGGGATGGAATGGTCTAAATTACAATGGCTAGTGGCAGCGCTTTCAGTAGGTTTAGGTTTTGGTTTACAAGAGATTTTTGCGAACTTTATCTCTGGTTTGATCATTTTATTCGAAAAACCGATCCGCATTGGCGATACCGTGACCATTCGCGATCTCACCGGCACAGTAAGTAAAATTCAAATTCGTGCCACCACCATTGTCGACTGGGATCGTAAAGAAATCATTGTGCCCAACAAAGCATTCATTACAGAGCAATTAGTTAACTGGTCTTTATCTGATCCTATTACTCGGGTCATTGTGACCGTATCGGTATCGCGTGATGCCGATCCCGCAAAAGTCGAAACCTTACTGCATCAAGCTGTGCGTGAATGTGAGTTATCCCTTTCGACTCCTGAACCCGAAGTCTGGTTTGCAGGTTTTGGCCAGCACACCCAAGATTATGAAGTGCGTTCGTACGCTAAAGACATGTCTGTTCGTTGGCCACTTCGTCATAGCTTGCATAAGCAAATTAGCCAAAAATTAAAAGAGAACAATATTGAACTTGCATATCCACAAATGGAAGTTCATATCAAACACGGTTCAAAAGACTCATCAGAGCTCGTTAACAGTTAACATCAGCTCGGGACAAGAGATGAGGTTAATATAAGGAATATTATGCTTGTTTTTGCTCACCGTGGCGCCAGTGGCTACGCACCAGAAAATACATTAGCTGCAATGGATAAAGCTATCGAATTAGGCGCGAAAGCCATCGAGTTAGACGTTCATTGTGTTGAAGGCGAATTAGTGGTTTTTCATGATCGTCGCTTAGAAGGCAAATCGACTGGGCACGGTCTTATTCATCTCAACACTAAAGCCGATTTAGCCCACATAACGGTTGGCGGACAACCCATTCCTAGCTTGTGGGATGTACTTGCGCGTATCAACACCGTCTCGCAAGGTAATTGTATTGTAAACATTGAAATCAAAGGCGTAGGCTGTGTAGCACCTTTTGTGGCTATGTACCCACGAGCGCTAGACGAGCTAGGTTTTAGTCCCCAACAACTGTTGATATCATCGTTTAATCACTTATATTTAGCCCAAATAAAACAACACCTGCCGCAGGCATTGATAGCACCGTTACTCGGGGGGATCCCATTAAACTTAGCGCAAGTTGTCACCGATTTACAGGCTTACTCGTTGCATCTTGACGTGGCATTTATTAGCCAGGCCATTGTTGATGATGCTCACCGTCGCGGCGCAAAGGTGTATGTTTACACGGTAGACAATAGTGATGATATCCAAGCATTAAAAGCACTGGGCGTTGATGGCATTTTTAGTAATTATCCAGATAAAGCCATTGCAGCAGCAACTTTACCCTTAACCAACACTTCGCTAGTTTGGTTTGACTAACGCCAAGGCGACTGATTAACATCTATGACGAATACACTGTTATTACTCACTCAACATAATCAGCAATATCGTGAGTTATTGGCACAAAAACAACTGCCTAATTTAACCATTTTAGATGATAGCGATGATCGACAACAGTGTGAACAGCAAGCTAATATTTGGCTTGCTGAACCTCATTTAGCCGCACCTTATTTAACCCTCCCCACGGCAAGTGCAGCAACTAACAAACTAACACTTAAATGGTTACAGTCTACCTTTGCTGGGGTTGACGCATTAATGTCACCACAACTTAGGCAAGACTTTACCCTAACTAATATCCGTGGTGTATTTGGCCCACTAATGAGTGAATATGTGTTTGGTTATTTACTCAGTCATTATCGCCATCATTCGCAGTATCAACTGCAACAAACACAGCAACTGTGGCAACCTAAATCTTTTTGCAGCTTACAAGGGCTGAATATGCTGATTTTGGGCACTGGCTCAATTGCCCAACATATTGCCAGTACCGCCCGTCATTTTGGAATGACGGTAACCGGCTTAAATAGGCGTGGTAGCGTTGTTGAGCCGTTTAATCAACTTGATAACATCGACAATATGGCAACGCACTTGCCTGCTGCAGATGTGGTTGTCAGTGTATTGCCCAATACTGTACAAACAACACATTTACTGAATAGCACAACCCTTGCGCTGCTTAAGCCAACAGCAATGTTATTTAATATTGGCCGAGGTAATGCGATTGAGCTTGACGCTTTACAGCACGAATTAACCCAATTTCCACAACGCCATGCAATATTAGATGTGTTTGAGCAAGAACCGCTGCCGCCACAACACCCACTGTGGCATTGTCCAAATGTGACTATCACGCCTCATATTTCTGCTCCAAGCTTTCCAACTCAAGTTGTCGATATTTTTTGTCAAAACTATGCATTATGGCATCAGTCTGAGCCGTTACAGTATGTGGTCGATCCGGTTCAAGGTTATTGATCTCGAGGTATGATCTAGGAGCCTTAGCCAGTGGCTGAACGAGGGATTTTGCCGCTAAAAATGAGAGTCTGCTCAAATCGTCGTAAAAATGATCAATATAAAGATAAAAAAGTAATTGCCAATGATAACTGTTTTCATTTAGAATTAGATTACTTTCTTTAGCATTGAAACTTTTGAGCGAAGAGGCTTTCTTTATGTACGTTTGTCTTTGTCATGCCATTACTGATTCTCAAATCAAAGCCGCTGTTAGCTTAGGTGACAGTTCATTGGCTGATGTAAAAAAACGTCTTGGCGTTGCCGATCAATGTGGCAAATGCGCGCGTATGGCCAATCAAATTATTCAAACACAGCTTGAATACGAACCTAATTTTTATGAAGTCGCATAAGCATTGCTTAACTGTCATTAAGTGTTAAATCGCTTTACGTTTCATAAAAAAATGCTGCTCATTGAGCAGCATTTTTTTATGTCAAAACTAAGAGCTAAGCTAAGGGCTAAGCTAAGGTCAAATTAAAGTCCAAACTTAGAACTAAACTAAGGGCTAAACTAAAAGCTTAACTCTTAGTGTCGTGATTTAATCTTGAATCTCAATATTATCGTCTTGGATGCCATCATCAGCTAACGCGCCAATTTCCACATCAACACTGTCAACACGCTGTAATCCTCGTGGTAATTTAGCGCCACGACGGCCACGCTCACCGCGATAATGCTCTAAATCACTTGGTTTCAAGGTAAGCTTGCGCTTACCCGCCCATAAAGTGACAGCGGTATTGTGCGGCACAACATTAAGGTGCAACAGTAGTTCTTCACGATTTTTGGCTCGCTCTGTCGGAATACCAATAATCTTATTGCCCTTACCTTTTGATAACTGCGGTAATGCATCAACGCTAAACATCAGCATTCGCCCTTCCGAGGTAATCGCTAACAAAGACTGCTCACTGCCTTTGCTAATTAACTTAGGCGTTAATGCCAATGCGTTAGTCGGCAAGCTTAATAATGCTTTACCCGCTTTATTACGGCTAACCATGTCTGGGTAAGTACAAATAAAACCATAACCTGCATCTGTGGCTAACAAGAAGAACTGTTCGTCGTTCCCCATCAACACATGTTGCATGGTCGCGCCTGGCGCCATATTAAAGCGCGTAGTGATAGGCTCACCTTGGCTTCGTGCAGACGGCAGCGTATGGCTGTCGGTGGCAAATGCACGCCCTGTAGAGTCTATAAATACCGCAGCTTGGTTACTCTTACCCATCGCGCTACACAAGTAACTGTCGCCCGATTTATAAGACAATCCCTCGACATCAATATCATGACCTTTAGCACAACGTACCCAGCCTTTATCAGATAACACCACGGTGACCGATTCTGTCGGGGTAAGCTCTTGCTCTGTTAGTGCTTTAGCATCAAAACGTTCAATGATAGGTGAGCGACGATTATCGCCATAAGTTTCACCATCTTGAAGTAACTCTTTTTTCACTAACGTCTTTAAGCGACGATCAGAACTCAATAATAACTCTAACTTGTCGCGCTCAGCGGCTAACTCGTCTTGCTCTGCCTTAATCTTAAATTCTTCAAGCTTGGCTAAGTGTCGTAGCTTTAATTCTAAAATCGATTCAGCTTGCTTATCTGACAAGTTAAAGCGTGCCATTAGCTCCGCTTTAGGTTCGTCATGAAAACGAATAATTTCAATCACTTCATCAATGTTTAAAAACGCGACCATTAACGCTTCTAAAATATGTAACCGTGCTAACACCTTGTCTAAACGATACTGCAAACGACGAGTCACCGTACTGACCCGGTACTCTAACCATTCAGTTAATAAGGTTTTTAATCCTTTAACTTGTGGACGGCCGTCTAAACCTAGTACGTTTAAATTAACTCTAAAGCTTTTTTCTAAATCGGTGGTGGCGAACAAATGCGTCATTAACTGGTCACAGTCAATGCGGTTTGAACGCGGTACAATCACTAAACGAACAGGGTTTTCATGGTCCGACTCATCACGTAAGTCAGACACCATAGGCAGCTTTTTAGCCTGCATTTGGTTAGCAATTTGCTCTAAAATTTTTCCGCTACTGGCTTGGTGTGGCAACGAAGTGATAACGATTTCGCCCTGCTCTTCTCTGAACACCGCGCGCATTCTAATTGAGCCTTTACCGCTTTCGTAAATCTTTTCGATGTCAGCTTTTGGGGTAATAATCTCAGCTTCTGTTGGGTAATCTGGGCCTGGCACCAACTCCATCAAGCGGCCCAATTCGGTTTTCGGATTGTCTAACAGCTCAATACACGCCGACACTAATTCGCGCACGTTGTGCGGCGGAATATCGGTGGCCATGCCCACAGCAATACCGGTGATACCATTGAGTAAAATGTGCGGTAATCTTGCAGGTAAGGTTTTGGGCTCTTTCATGGTGCCGTCAAAGTTGGCGCCCCACTCAACGGTGCCTTGACCTAATTCAGACAGTAAAACTTCCGAAAATTTAGACAATCTTGCTTCGGTGTAACGCATCGCCGCAAACGATTTAGGGTCATCGGGAGCACCCCAGTTACCTTGGCCATCAACGAGCGGATAACGATAAGAGAATGGCTGCGCCATCAGTACCATCGCTTCATAACAGGCGCTGTCGCCGTGCGGGTGATATTTACCTAAAACGTCACCCACAGTACGAGCTGATTTTTTATGTTTAGATTGTGCCGATAAACCCAGCTCGCTCATGGCATAAATAATACGACGTTGAACCGGTTTTAAGCCATCACCAATATGCGGTAAGGCGCGGTCCATAATGACGTACATTGAATAATTTAAATAAGCCTCTTCGGTAAAGCGCCTCAGCGGCATTTGCTCTACGCCATCAAGGCTTAATTCAATCGAATCACTCATTTAGTTAGATTCCTGTGATAGTTCGGGTGCGTTATAAAACAAGCGGTAAACATTACCTTTTAAGTCATCTGATATGTACATTGCACCATCTGGCGCATTGATCACATCAAACGGACGAGCGACGGGAAATTCTCCGTCCAAAAAACTCACCACGGTTTCACGTTGATTAATTTTGTTGTTTTCAATGTCGAGCATCACGATTTGATAACCCACTTTACTCGAGCGATTCCATGAACCATTTTCAGCAACAAAAATCTTATGTTGGTAACGTTCTGGAAATTGCTGTCCTCGATAAAAACTAAGGCCTGTTGGAGCAACATGAGCTGGCAATTCAAACTCAGGCACTATGACATTCAAATTTTTAGGTTTGTCGTATGCGGGCTCAACGACGTCGGTTCCATGCAAATAAGGAAATCCAAAGTGGCTGCCTTTAATGTCAACACGATTAATTTCATCAGCGGGGATATTATCGCCCATCCAATTGCGGCCTAAGTCAGCAAACCATAATTTTTTATCACCTGGTGCCCAGTCAAAACCGGTGACACTGCGTAAACCAAACGCGACTTGCTCACTGGCGCCGGTGTCGACATTAATCGCGACAATACTGCCAAAAGGCGATGATGCTTCACACACATTACATGGAGAGCCAATTGACACGTATAAGCGACCATCAGGGCCAAAACGCATTGAACGAGTATACTTTTTATCTAAATTGGGTAAGTTAGAATACACCTCGCGGGCACGGCTAGGACGACGTAAACGAGACTCAATTTCTTCAAAGCGAATAATGCGATCTTCTTCGGTGACATACAGTGCGCCATCATGAAACGCTAATGCTTCAGGGTATTCTAAGCCGCGGGCAATTAAATAACGTTTGTCCACTTGACCATTTTGATCGCTATCAACAAGCGCATACACGGTGCCGCTTTTTTGCGAGCCCACAAATAGCGTGCCGTTGTCACCCACCGTCATTTGTTTAATATCTCCTAAGTCGGAGGCATACAAACTGAGCCCAAAACCTTTAGTGACAGTAATCATTACCGACTGAGAGGCTAACGCTATCGAGGCTGGAAATAGCCCTAATAACATCATCCACGCAAACGTGAATTTATTGCCTATATGCAAATAAGATCGAAGGTTGAAATACTGCATGTTAATTCTCTTTTGCCTTATCTTAATATTGTTATTGGCATTTAACTGCTTGTCTTATTACTAATGTACTTAAAGTAATGCTAAATCACCTTTACTTTCTAACCAAATTTTTCTGTCAGACGCACGTTTTTTTGCCAAAAGCATATCCATTAGCGACCATGTTTCGTCGGCATCATCGATTGTCAGTTGCACTAGACGGCGTGTATTAGGATCCATCGTGGTTTCGCGCAATTGCAATGGGTTCATTTCGCCCAGACCTTTAAATCGCGTGACTTGTACTTTGCCTTTTTTATTCTCAGCGGCAATGCGATCTAAAATAGCGTTTTTCTCTGCTTCATCTAACGCATAGAACACTTCTTTGCCAAGATCGATACGAAAAAGTGGCGGCATGGCGATATACACATGACCTTTTTCAACTAACACGCGGTAATGTTTCAAAAATAATGCACATAACAGCGTCGCAATATGTAATCCATCCGAGTCAGCATCGGCTAAAATACATATTTTGCCATATCGCAGTTCTGAAATATCTTCACTGTCGGGATCGCAACCAATCGCAATTGAAATATTATGCACTTCTTGCGAGCCAAGTACCTGTGAAGCATCAACTTCCCAGGTGTTTAAAATCTTACCTCGCAGCGGCATAATTGCCTGAAACTCACGGTCACGGGCTTGTTTTGCACTGCCACCAGCAGAGTCACCTTCTACGAGGAATAACTCTCCACGCATTGGGTCTTGGCCACTGCAATCGGTTAACTTACCCGGTAACGCTGGGCCAGATACCACTCTTTTACGAGCAATTTTCTTAGCGGCTTTTAAGCGACGTTGAGCATTATTAATGCATAGCTCAGCTAATTGTTCGGCTAGCTCGGTATTGGAGTTCAACCACAGAGAAAAAGCATCACGGACAATCCCTGACACAAAGGCGGAGCTTTGACGGCTAGAGAGCTTTTCTTTGGTTTGCCCGGCAAATTGTGGGTCTTGCATTTTAATCGATAAAATAAATGCAGCACGATCCCAAATGTCATCTGGCGATAATTTTATCCCGCGGGGGATCAAATTGCGGAACTCACAAAACTCACGCATAGACTCAAGTAAACCTTGTCTAAAGCCATTAACATGAGTTCCACCAAGCGGTGTAGGAATTAAGTTTACATAACTTTCATTAAGGCTTTCACCGCCTTCTGGTAACCAGGTAATTGCCCAATCCGCGGCTTCTAAGTCGCTTTTAAAGCTGCCGACAAAAGGGACTTCTGGCAACATTAACGAGTCTTTTATCGCTTCTTGAAGATAATCGGTTAACCCGCTTTCATAAAACCATTCATGAACTTCACTGGTGTGCTTATTGGTAAATTTAATGCGCAAACCGGGACACAACACGGCTTTAGCACGCAGTAAATAAATAAGCTTACTGACTGAAAAATTAGGTGAATCAAAGTAACTCACGTCTGGCCAAAAATGCACTCGCGTACCGGTATTACGGCGCCCGCACGTTCCGGTTACCACAAGTTCTTCAACTTTAAAGCCGTTTTCAAATGCCATGTCGTACACTTGAGCATCGCGGCGTACGGTAATTTCAACACGCGTAGACAAAGCGTTCACAACTGAGATACCCACGCCGTGCAAACCACCAGAGAATTGGTAGTTTTTGTTTGAAAACTTACCACCAGCGTGCAACTTGGTCAGAATAAGCTCGACCCCAGGAATACCTTCTTCTGGGTGGATATCCACTGGCATACCACGGCCGTCATCAGTGACTTCCAATGAGTTATCGGTATGCAGAATAACTTCGATTTTAGTTGCATGGCCTGCCAACGCCTCATCGACGCTGTTATCAATTACTTCTTGCCCAAGGTGATTTGGTCTGGTGGTGTCGGTATACATACCAGGACGGCGCTTTACCGGGTCTAGTCCATTAAGGACCTCAATAGCATCTGAAGTATATTGGTTGGTCATAGTCCACACATTTGGAGTTAAATGGAGCCAAAGTTAGCTCAAATTGATCATTATTTATAACGTAAAACGCTACAGCTGAATAAAATTACAAATTTTGTCTAATTGTTGTTCATAGCCGACAAAACTGTGGTCGCCATTGGGTTCTAGATGTAATTCGCAGCTGTGGTACTTATGTAATGCTTGTCGATAATCTAACACTTCGTCACCAGTTTGCAACAGCACCAGAAAACGATCAGGGTGTTGAATCACGTTAGTATCAAACAGCGCAACATCATCTCGATGTTGAGGTAACACCTGATAATGTTCATTGGTATAGGGATTATATTGAGGCCCGATAAACTGTTCAAATAATTCGAAGGGTTTTACGGCAGGATTAACCAAAACAGCCTTACCACCATAGGTTTCGGCTAAATAACTGGCAAAATAACCACCCAAAGATGAGCCAATAAAGCGTAATGCTTGCTCTTGTCGCTTAGCTTGCTCAGTTAATTCACATAACAGTGTCATCGCGGCATGCGGTGAAGAAGGCAGTTGCGGTTGATGAAATGCGACGTTTGGGTAATGTTGATTGATATACTGAGCGGTTTGAACGGCTTTATCCGACTGCGGCGAGCTATTAAAACCATGTATATAAAGCAGCATATTTCCTCGCGAGTCGGTAAATTACATCTTAATTAGTACCCATTCGCTTCGTTATCAGGTGAAAAGCGATTTCCAGGCACGCGGTAAACGTTAGTGCGAATGCTACCATCGCCTGCCAACTCCAGCAAACGATAACCGGGTTGTACTTGGTCTAAAGCAAAATAAGATGAAAGTGGTTTAAATTGAATACACGTAGACGGTGTTGCCATTAATGGGATATCACCATGTGGCCCAACATGGACTTTGTCGACTTGTTGATGAACATGGCCCCATAATACGCCTTTAACTTGCGGGTAGCGGCTGGTACGCGCTAAAAAGTCGGCACCATTCATCATACAATGCTGATCAAGCCACGCACATTCCATCATTATGGGATTATGATGCATTACTAACAATACATGCTTGTTTGGGTGAGCTTTGATGGCGGCATCAATCAGTGCAAATTGCTGATCACCCATGTAACCACCGGGTTTGCCGCGTACTGTTGAATCGAGCATTAAAATAATCCATGCACCAACCACAATAAGCTGTTGGCCAAAGACCTTCTCACCTTGCATACGCAAGGCCATTAAGCGAGGGTCGTCATGGTTACCGGGTAAATAATGACAAGGAAGATTAAGCGCCTCAATTCTATCAACGAAATGTTGATAGGACTCAGGCGAATAATCTTGGCTGATATCACCGGTAGCCAGTAATAAATCAGCGGGATATTTGGTTGCAATGAACGTATTTAACACTGCTTGAAGGCTATTTGTGGTGTTAACACCTAATAGCTGACCTTCAGGATCGGCAAAAAGATGCGGATCAGTCACTTGGACTAATCGCACAGGTTCATTTTCAGCAACAGAATAATGTACTGCGTCTTTAAGCACTAAAGATCCCTAACACAATAAAATAGTAAATAAACTATGACTGGCAAGCCACTCTCCGAGCGCCAATCTTCAATAAATCTTCAAGGAATGCATTCACTTGAAACTTCTCATCGCTATGATGCATATGTATATTAGGATAATCATACACTGGCTTTAAACGATAAATCTGTTGGCTAGTTAACACTTCTGCTAATTGAGCATCGTGATAGACGCGAACAAGTGCTTTTGGAGATTTAAAAAAATGTCCATTTGGTATAGGGCGCGAAATTTCAACTAACTGAGTGTATTTAGTGTTTTCAACAATATTGACTATCAAAGTGCCAAATTCACCCTCAACCGGCCAAGGCTCATTGAGGCTAAACTGTTCAGGTAACCATTTTAAAATATGCGCGTAATTACGACCGCACACTGCTAAAAATGCGCTGACATTCGGTTGATACTTTTGCTTTTTATTGTGGTTTGACACTGTCACTCAATCGTTCCTATCTGCAAATCTTTGTTTCTAATACGCTTAAAGTGTATTGCGGATCATTTGGTAGTTCAGCATTAACCACTGAATACCCAGTACTGTAGAGGCGTTGTCGATGCGGCCATCGTTCACCCAATCATAGGCTTGCTGGCGACTAACAACGTGCACTCGGATATCTTCATCTTCATGATCTAACCCATGTACTCCAGATGCTTTAGTGGCATCAACGTGCCCCCAAAACAAATAAAATCGTTCCGTGGTGCCGCCTGGACTCACTAAGTAGCTGTTTATTGGCGTTAAACTTTGTAATGTTAAGCCCGCTTCTTCTGCCAATTCACGCGTTGCTACTTGCTCTGGTGATTCGCCGGGCTCAATCATACCCGCCACTAACTCAAGAAGCCAGATTGATTTAGTAGTTGCTAATGCTGGCAGGCGAATTTGTTCAATTAACACGACTTCGTCACGAATTGGATCATAGGGAAGCACTACAACCGCGTTACCTCGCTCAAAAACCTCACGCGTAACCTCGCCACTCCAGCCACCTTTAAATAATTTATGTTTAAAGGTGTACTCATCTAACTGAAAAAAACCTTTATAGAGGACTTTTTTAGCAATCAGCTCAAAATCGGAATCGGCATTAAAAGTCGATGTACTCAAATGGTCAGACATAATGTTCCTTGTGGCTTAAAAAATGCTCATATAAGTGTATTTTAACAGGTTAAAATCACATAATTAATAACTAAACGGCACACTGATTACGAACACAAACGGATTTAAATAAAATAAAATCTGTTACACTTCAAATTTGACTTGAAAAACAAAAAATCAATACTATTTAGAGTGCATGGTAGATATAAAAATAGTGCACAATACAATTGCGTATTGTGAAGTATTTTTACCACATTGAGCACTGAAAAAATTGAGCACAATGCTCCGACAGATTGCCACGTTAAGTTTGCTTTGCTATCTACCTTAAGCTTAACTGTGCGGCATGACCAAATTAATCAGTTATTTAACACCTCAAATTGATGAGGCATTGTCTAAAAGGGCAGCAAATGAAATTCAAAATTGGTTCATTATACGCAGCATTAGCTTTTGCTATTGCCGCACCAGCAGCGCAGGCTGACGATTTATTGCAAATTTATCAGCAAGCGCTGACTAGCGACCCTATCGTTTTAAAAGCCAAAGCACAACGTGATGCGTTATATGAAAGCATTGAAGAAAACCGCGCACCATTGCTACCAACGATTAGTGCCAATGTGGGTTATGCAAAAGCATGGAACGATCCAGCGGATGATAACGACGGAATCATTGGTGGTGTTAGCTTATCTCAAGTGATATACGACCATAGTGCATGGGTTGGTTTAGATTTGGCTGAAATGGCTGCATCACAAGCTGATTCGGCTTACGCCTCAACGCTTCAATCACTGATTACTCGTGTTACTAGCGCATACTTTGATGTATTAACCGCTAAAGACAACTATGAGTTCCAGGGTGCTGAAAAAGCGGCGATTGAACGCCAATTAGAGCAAACTAAACAACGCTTTGCCGTAGGGTTAACAGCCATTACTGACGTACATGAAGCTCAAGCGCAATATGACCTAGCTTCAGCGCTTGAAATTCTTGCACAAAATACGCTAGACAACAGCTATGAAGCATTACGTGAAATTACCGGTATCGACCACAAGTCAATCAACGTATTAGACACCAACCGCTTTTCAGCCGGCTCTCCAGCACCAACCTCTTCAGCTGAATGGTTGAAAATGGCTGAGACCAACAGTATTGATTTAATGACTCAACGTATCGCTAAAGATATCGCCAATGAGACCATCAGCTTGTACAAAGCGGGTCACATGCCGTCTTTAAACTTTAATGCGGGTTACAACAAAGGTATGGATCAAACTCCTGGCCCTGATTATGACAACACCAATATTGGTGTGACATTAAGCATTCCATTATTTGAAGGCTTTAAGGTCACCTCGCAGGTTAAGCAAGCGCAATTTGCCTATGTTGAAGCGAGCGAGTTATTAGAACAAACGCACCGTAGTGTAACTAAAAATGTCCGTAACAACTTCAATAACGTGACGGCATCGATTAGTTCTATTAAAGCCTATGAGCAATCAGTTATTTCATCTGAAAGTGCATTAAAAGCCACTCAAGCGGGTTTTGAAGTCGGTACACGTACCATTGTTGATGTACTTAACCGTACTCGCGACTTATACGATTCAAAGCGTCAGTTGTCTGAAGCTCGTTATGGCTACATTAACTCAATCCTAGCGCTAAAACAGGCTGCGGGTACGTTAAATGAAGATGATGTTATTGCCATTAACAACGGTTTGATTGCACAGTAATCTCCGTTTGTTAACCATAAAAAAACCGCCAGTTGGCGGTTTTTTATTGAGCTGGACTTTAGTTAAATACTTAGAAACGCAGTTCAACGCCCGCAAAAGCGCCTTTAAATTGAGTATTTTGTGACACATCAGAAAAATCACTGACATCAAAGTTAAAATCACGGTAACCCACGCGCACTAGAGTATCGACAGCTAAATTGTCAAACTGCCAACCTAAGCCTACGCCGTAGTCATAGACATTAGATTCATCAACGCCAAATAATACATCTGCAAAACCAAATAAACCTAAACCAGCCATGCCGACTTGCGCGCTGGCATAACCCATAAAGATACCACTATCGATATCAATTTCCTCAGGATGACCTGCGTCAGCAACGCGTAACGAGCCATTCATTTTTTTATAGGCAGCACCTAAATCAACTGACACTAAATCATTGTCTAAAATTTCGTAATACAGCACAAAATCTGTGTTGTTTAGCTCGTTGGTTACCGACACTTCACCTTCAAATGCATGACCATTGAATGTAAAATCGACATTGTCTAAACCGGCACTTGATTCTAAGCGGTTTTCACGAATTTTGACATTAGGGATAAACGGGAAAGGATGCTCAACCGCAATCCAAACACTGCCCTGCGACGAGTCGTCAGAAAAACTGTGCGCGACACCATCGTCATCATTGAATGAGTTAGTCGTGTCAGCCAACCAATAATCCGCACCGACTTTAAAACCCACAACAGTTGCCGCATGTGCCGATGACATGCTTAATAACCCCACTACAGCGGTGGCAAGAAGAGTCTTTTTCATCATTATCCTTGAGAAATTAAGTTAGTTAAATCAATAACCGCAGCGTTAGCTCGCGAGATATAATTCGCCATCACTAACGAGTGATTAGCCACTAAACCAAAACCGTTTCCGTTGAGCACAATAGGGCTCCACACTGTCTGCTGGGTTGCTTCGAGTTCACGAATAATTTGACGTAAACTGACTTCAGCATTTTTCTTTTCTAACACATCAGCAAAATCAACTTCAATTGCACGCATGAAGTTTAGTAACGCCCAAGCAGAACCACGGCTTTCGTAAAATACGTCATCAATTTTCCACCAGCTGGTTTTAATTTCGCTGCTAGAGGCGCCTGGTGTTGATTGACGGGCAGAGCTATCACCGGCTAAATCAGTATTTAAACGTTCTTGGCCAACACTTGCAGATAAACGTTGTGACATGCTGCCTAAACGCTTTTGCACTTCTTTTAGCCATTCATTTAGGTTATCGGCACGAGCATAAAATTGCGCGTTATTGTTATTCGGGTCACTAATCTTAGCGCGGTAAAGTTTCAGTAATTTGATCGCTTCACGGTATTCACCCTCTGCACTAGGAACAAGCCAGCTGGTGTTTTCGATGTTTAATTTAGAATGCGCGGCAAGTAAGTCGTTATCAGCCGTCGATTGAGACTGTGAGCGGCTAAACTCTTTACGCATAATTAGCGCTAAATCGCGCACCTGTTCTAACGCACCAAATTCAAATGCAGGCATGTTATCCATCATTATTGACGGGGGCATAACATCATTTGATAACCATCCGCCTGGCTTATCGAGCAGGGTTTCCATGGTTAAAATCAATGAGCTAGTAGTACTATAGCCGATGATCTTTTTCGAATTATCCGTTTGCGCCGAAATCGGTTTGATTGGATCTGGCTCAATACTCCACCAAACACTCACACCATAAAGCACTAAAGAAAGTACTCCAACTACGCCTAATATTTTATTCCTTGTAACTTGCATCAATATCACTCCTTAATGATGGTGATGATGGTCAGCTTGCTCACCTTCTTGAGTTGTAGCCTGTTTTAAGACAGGTAACTCAATCATAAGTTGCTGACCATCTTCAAAAATTAAATTTAGTGGCACTTTATCGTCAACCACTAACGGTGCTGTTAACGACAACAGCATGACATGGTCGCCAGTAGGTTGCAGTGTTAGCGAACCATGAGACGGTATTGAAAAACCGTTAACTTGGCGCATTTTTACCATGCCATTTTCTTCAATTATCGTATGTAACTGTGCTTCTTTAGCCGCGGGTGTATTGACCGCAACTAATGTCACTGCATTTGCTGTGTGGTTTTCTAGCGTAAAATAAGCTGCAGTATTTGGCACACTCGCAGGCATAGCTCTAACATGTCCATCAACAAGAACAATGCTAGCCGACGCTGCGAATGACAATGATGATAACACTAAAAAGTTAAACAGGTGTTTGAATATTGCTTTCAATGTCTTAAACTCCATGTAAACCACACTCGCATTCACTATAGGAAATCACGAATGAGTTATATTCAGGTAAGAGATGATCAAGGCGTACGCATCATTGGGTTTAATCGTCCAGAAAAACGTAATGCCTTCAATCTAGAAATGTATCAACAACTAACAGAATACCTGATCCAAGGCGAAGCCGACAACGACATTCGCGCCTTTATGTTTCATGGCACTGATGACTGCTTTACTTCTGGTAATGATATCGTAGATTTCCTGCAAAGTGGTGCATTAGATGATAATCATCCAACGGTTAAATTCTTGTTTTGTTTACTGGATCTGAAAAAACCTGTCGTTGCTGCAGTGACTGGTGCTGCAGTCGGTATCGGTACCACTTTACTACTGCATTGTGATTTAGTATATGCCGACAATAAAGCCAAATTCCAAATGCCTTTTGTCAATTTAGCCTTAGTACCAGAAGCCGCTTCAAGTATATTGTTGCCATCGATTGTTGGCCAACATAAAGCCGCAGAGTTGATTTTATTAGGTGATGCGTTTGATGCACAAACCGCTGCGCAGTTAAATTTGATTAATCGTGTGGTTGCCGCAGATGAGCTAATGAGCTTCAGCCTTGCGCAAGCAAAAAAATTGGCGGCCCAGCCACCTTTATCTATGCAAGCATCAAAACAGCTGTTACGTCATAACCAGGCTCAAGTAAAAGCCCAAATGAAATTAGAACTGGTGCAGTTTGCCGAGCGTTTACAAAGTGATGAGGCTAAACAACGTTTTAAAGCCTTTTTAAACAAATAACGACCACTTCATTAGCCTTACACATTAGTTGCGGGGCTAATTACCCCGCTCAACCCAGACGACTTAACAAGGGTTGAGCATTAAAAGCGTGATGTTTTTTGACTCATAACAACAGCAACAATAAAGTACGCAGCGAGGCTAATACTCGGATTAGTCACCACTAAGCCAATGGTCACAACACGAGTCCATAATAACGACCAACCGTATTGCTTGGCTAAGTTAGCCGATACACCACACACAATCCGTGCTTCATCTTGTAATCGACTGATTAAACGATTCATATTTTATCTCCTGTAACATTGCCTACTGACACATCGATATTCTGTATTCATTTTTGCTGACCACTTTCATGATTCGCGTATTAGCAATGAACAACATCTCTTACTGCTATCTATTAAGCTTGGTCATTAATGTCTGGCCATATCAGCCCGCTGACTCACGTAGCGCACTAACGTAGCAAACAATGCAAAACTGATTACCGGCATTAATAGCAACAACATTAACGGCAGCACCAAGCCTATATTTAACACCCAATCCATTACTTGTTCTCTGCAGTTTTCGCTGCAATTGCCGTTTTGTTCAATTCAGGTTCAGCAAATGTCACTTCAGCAAAGCTTGAGTTGATTTCAAATACTTGTTGTGCAATTTGAGTCTGTAAAGACAGCATAAACTCATGCTTAGCGGTTGAAATCATTTCTTGGCTTGCTTGAGTCATATTTTGCTCAAGTGCATTAAGCGTGTGACTCACCGACATTTCATCAGCTTGCGCAGATACACTCGCAGTAGCCAGTACAACAGCAGCAATAGATAATTGAACAGTACGACGAACTAATTTATTTGAAGTTAATGTAAACATGGTGGCATCCTTTCTTGTGTTGGTTAATGGCAACTAAACACCCGTCTAGTTGATTACACTATGGGTATTACAAGCTGCGTGCCAACTTTTAAAATCAACCGCAAGATACTGATAAAAAACAGTTTTATTTTATACAACTGAATACAAAACATAAACTCATCGAGTTCAAAAAACCAACAGGTAGTAAAATTAACCACCAAGTTGGCGAAAATGACTAGTACATTAAATCAACAGAAAATATGGAAGGAATACGACAGGAAAAACCACATCCATTGTGAATAATCAAAAACAAAAAAGCGCCTAAAGAAAGGCGCTTTTAAGGGAGAGTCGAGCGAAGAGCATATTAAACCAATCCGCAGTGATAAGTGACGACTCACTTGTTAAAGCGCAATGATATTAGGTATTAGGTATTAGGTAATCGAATTAAGCCTGTGACTCTGCTAATGCCTGGGCATCAACAAACTCTGCCGCTTTTAGTACCACATTAATATCGGCATTAGGTTTGTGAGCGTTTTCACTTAAATGACGACGCCAACCACGTGAGCCAGGTAACCCCTGGAATAAACCTATCATATGACGGGTAATATGATTCAAGCGACCACCTTGAGCTAAATGGGCCTCAATGTAGGGGAGCATCTGCTCAATTACTTGCTCGCGAGTAATAACAGGGCTATCAAGGCCGCACAATTGCTGGTCTACCAACGCTAAAATATACGGATTTTGGTACGCTTCGCGGCCAACCATCACCCCGTCTAACTGCGCTAAATGTAACTGGGCTTCTTCCAGTGTTTTAATACCGCCATTAATGCTGATATTGAGTTGCGGGTAATCACGCTTTAATTGGTACACGCGCTCATAATCTAATGGCGGAATTTCACGGTTCTCTTTTGGGCTTAGCCCCTGTAACCACGCTTTGCGAGCATGGATAGTAAATGCAGTACACCCTTTAGCGTTGACCGTCTCAATAAAGTCGGTTAAAAATTGATAACTGTCTTGTTCATCAATGCCAATACGGGTTTTGACGGTAATTGGAATATCAGTAACCTGCTTCATCGCATCGACACACTCTGCCACCAAGGCGGGCTCAGCCATTAAACAAGCACCAAAACGACCATTTTGAACCCGATCTGACGGACACCCTACGTTGAGATTAACCTCATCATAACCACGATCTGCAGCCAATTTGGCACATGCGGCTAAATCAACGGGGTTAGAGCCACCAAGTTGCAGGGCCAATGGATGCTCGGCAGTGTTATAGGCTAAATAATCGCCCTTACCTTGCAATATCGCACCGGTTGTCACCATTTCAGTATAAAGCAGCGCCTTAGCCGACAATAGACGCGCAAAGTAACGATAGTGACGATCAGTCCAATCAAGCATCGGGGCAACAGAAAATCTGTTAGATAAATATTTTTCATTCATATTATTAAAATTCAACACTTTACAAGAAAAAAGACATAACTTAAAAAACAGAAATATTGTTTATATTGTTGTATTTTGCTATATTTTGCGAAACAATCAATCCCAAAAAAGTACCCAAAACCAATCCCAAACTAGTTTGGTTATGCAAAAAATTACAATAAGGAATTATACTACAATGGCATCCGTAGTTTTTGAAAAAAGAGTGGGAAAAACAGGCAATATTTCTTACAGGGCAAAAGTAAACCAATTTCACGATGGTAAGATCGCAGAAAGCCTGTCAAAAACTTTTAAAACGAAAGCACTTGCTAAAACTTGGTCAAACACAATTAAGAAACAGTTAGAAGAAAAATATGAACGAGTAAAAGCTGGTATATATCGTTCAGATACCGATCTAAAAGAGGTCAGTGTGGGTGAATTAATTAGAATGTATCTTGAACACCCAAGAATTTCAGACACCGTAGGCAGGTCAAAATTTTACGTTCTAAATGGTCTTTTAAACTATGAAATATCTACAATTTTAGCCAGTAATTTAAGGGCTGATGATTTAATTAAACACTGCGAAGAAAGGATCAATGAAGGAACAAATCCTTCACCACAAACGATCTATCACGATGTGACTTACTTAAAGTCAGTAATGGACTCAGCAAAAGGGATTTTTAAGGTTAATGCCGATTCAGCCTATCACTTTGAAGCTATACCATCTTTAATCAATCAGAAGCTCATTGGTAGATCTAACGTAAGAGATAGAAGACCAACACGAGAAGAAATAAAATTGATGGAAGAACATTTAGTCAAACGTTCAAAGCATAGATCTGCAAAAATTCCATTCGCTGATGTTTTACAAATATCTTTACTTACAGCAATGCGTGTTTCGGAAATCACAAGAATAAAATGGACAGATTTAGACCACGAAAATAAAACAGTTATTATACGAGATAGAAAAGACCCCAGAAATAAGTCAGGCAATGACAACGAGATACCTCTCTTGGGGGGAGCTTATGACATAATAATGCAGCAAAAAAAAGATCCAGCGAAACCAGAATTAATTTTCCCATACAATCCTAAATCGATATCGGCTGGATGGCAAAGAGTTAGGACAAGCCTTGGAATTACTGATCTACGCTATCACGACCTTCGCCGTGAAGCTGCAAGCAGATTGGCTGAAATGGGACTACCGATTAACATCGTGGCTCGTATTACTGGACACAAGAATATCAACATACTTCATAATATCTACGCCAAAATTGACATAAAAGATTTTGGTAAAGAAGGTTACGCTAAGTATCTGAAAGAAGAAGTTATACAAACGTCAAAAAGTGAAAAACCCCAATCATAAGATTGAGGTTTTTCTCCGATAAACGGTTGCTTATGTAGTGGCTTGAATCAGTGGTCATCTACAAGCTGATATAAGTATACTAAGCAACACTACCATAACTGTCAACTAAAACTAGAAGAAACCGAATGCCATATACCATTACTTATGCAGCTCTTTCTAATGTCCTGCCCCACCAACGACTCTCAATGTATGAGAAGGTGTTCAAGACAACAACTCCTATTGAGCTTCACGGTGCGTATATTTGGTCAGTAAAAGTGGCAGCGAGTATACATCCTTTACTCAGTGCATTAGAAGTAGCACTTAGAAACTCTATCCATAATAATGCAACTCAAGTCATTGCACCCGATTGGTATGACAAAATTGCCACAAGAACAAGAAAGCGATGGCAGGACGAACAAAGAGATACAAACAACATAAAATGGCACAGCTCAGAGCTCCTTCGAATCAAGAAAAAACTATCTAAAAAGACACCACCAAAAGGACTAACAATGCACGATTTGCTCGTAGCAAAAATGGACTTTGGTTTCTGGGACAACTTGCTTCGAGAATGTTTTTCTATCAATGGCGATAAAACCGCTCTATGGCCCCAATGTATGCCAATGGTTTTTCCACATTTACCAAAAGGTCATACTAACGCCACAGTCCAGCTTGAAATTTCATCTTTACGTGAGTTACGAAATGATATCGCTCATAACTCACCAATCTGGAAACACAAAAGCGTGACTGATTCACAGTCAGCCATTGGTTACATAAACCAGCAAATTGATAAAATCATTGAAATAATTCATTGGCTTTCATCTGAGAAAGTAGACTGGCTTGAGGTTCATATGCTGCAATCAGAAGCAAAACGAGTAGCATCTGAAAATTATTTACTGTTGTGCCAGCGAAAAGATATTACAAATTTAACCGAACCTTACAGTCGCTACAAAAGAGGCTTTCGAAGTAAGTTAAAACAACTAAATAAAGATGGCTTCGACATCATAGATACACAGTCCGGTGATTTATTTATGCTCACCAAGTTAACGTCTTAATCGTTTTGTCTTAATTACTGATGAACCACTCTGCTTAATCTTTAAGGCCAATGAGTTTTCTAGCTCGTTGGCTTTTTTAGGGTTGGATTTTCTCAGCTCAGAAATGGCAGCTTTAGCCACGTCATACGTGCTTAACAAGTGAGTCTGATGTGTATCAATGATGGAAGCTAAATCATCAAGGGCTTGCTGACGGTCATCTATTTTATCCGTCAATTTTTGAGACGGTTCAGCGCCACCTTTAAGCAAGTCATCACGAATAACAATATCTTTTCGCAGTTTGTTATTCATCATCTCTTTCAACTTACCTTTGACAAAGTCAGACTCAGCTAATTGTTGTATTTTTTGCAGCTCATTCTTGGCTTTCGACTCTAATCTATTTTCTTGTTCTTTTTTGTTCATAATTTTCTCCTGTGCTTATCAATGCTGTACCACAGAAAAAACGTATTACAAGACCTTACTACTACTTGAGCAGTAACGATCCTAGATCTGCTCATTTGACATCGCCAAAATATATGCTCTGTTATAGATAAGAGTTTAAGACAATAAAGATGATGCAAGTTGAGCCTTGGGTCCCCCAAAGCACTTGTTTTAAATCAGAAAACGATTTAAAAAATGAGTGTTGATCACTTTCTAAAACCAACTAAAAAATCTCATTCCATTCGATATTTTATAGCTGTTTTAAGACAGCGATCTTCGATTAAAAAACCTCTTCCGTATCTTATTAACAATCTTAAAACTCACTGTATTCGTAGTTTAAGGAGGAATATATGAATAGAAGGAACAGCAGTACAAAAATCATAATTCGTTGTAGTGAAGAAGATAAATCAGCTCTATTACTAGTTAAATCCCAGCTCAAAGCCTTAACTTGGCTCAATATGATTAAAGAGCTTTTGAATAAGAAAAAAATCGATCCGCCGAAAATTATTATTCAAGACAATCTTTATTTACTTGAGATTCTCACAGAGCTAAAACGCTGTGGAAATAACATTAATCAAGTGACTAAAATCGCCAATATCAACAAAACAATTACGCCACAGGAAACAAACCAACTAAAAAAGTTGGCAATGCAGATCTCTTCACTAAAAAATAAAGTGCTGAAAAGCTTTGTTGTGGAAGGAGGTAAATAATGGCAATTGCAAAATTACTTCACGAAGGGACAACCATCAAGCAACTTAACAATGTGATTCGATATAACACGGTAGCTAAAGAATACCTTAACTCACCTAATAGCCCGCGATTGCTTCAAGCTATATCCAATTTAGGCATTATCGACATTTCTGAACCAGCGGAATATCAACACTTTATGCGTGAGTTTGTGAATGAAATTAAGCTCAATCAAAGCCAGTCTACGAACAAGCGTCAAACCAAGCTCTACGCTCACGAGGTGATTTCTTTTGAAGATGAAGACAACGCTCGCTTTAGCCAAGAGCAATTAGCACAAATCAGCATAGAGCTACTGTCAGAGCTATACGATATGGAAAACACTCCATACGTGATATGGCCGCAAACAGACAGTGGACGTTTACACTTTCATTTTGTGAGATCAATGTTTAGTAGCAATGGCAGTTATCAGCGAGTCAAAAACTCAAAACGAAAAATGCGTCAATCTTGCGAATTGATAGAACTTAAATATAACCTGACATTAACCGGAAATAATGTATCTGATGAGATCCGCCCTGCCAATAATCCAATGGCTAAGATAATGAAAAACCGTCAAATTGAAGCTGTTCACCAACACGAACAAAATATTAATGAAGCAAAAAAACAAGATTCAACACTGACGAAGTTAAAGCGTAAGTCATATGACTTGCTGATGGAAGGTCATTATCAAAGTAAAGCAGAAAGTGCAGAGAAAAATGCTTATGAGCAAATTAAACATAACCTATTAGACAAGGCACAAGTAAACCAAAAGATCGAAATGATCAAGCAAACCATCTTCAATCTCTATAAATCCAGTGACGATGAAACTGATTTCATTGAGCAAATTGAAAAACAAGGCATTAGCGTTGAGATACTCAAACACACTAAATCAGGCAAGAACAAGGGCATAGCCTTCAATTACCAAGGGGAAACAATTTCGGGCGGTAAAATATCAAGTTCTATGACTCTGGGGAAAATCAAAAAGCGGTTCCCTAACTTCATTCATTCCCTAGAACAACCGCCAACACTTAGCTCAACATTCAAGCTACAACATAAAATGTTGAATTTTCAGATTGAGCAAATCAACCGATATTATAAACAACGAAAAAACAAAGCTAATGATGACATTCTCATTTATTTCAGCAAAAAAAATATCGAAGCAAGACCGTATAATTACAATTTAAAATTATCCAGCACAAGAGACTCAATTCGATTTGGGCCATCAACACCTAACGATCACGATTTGACACTCTCAATCAATATCGCCCTTGAAAATGGCTGGCAAGGCGCAACCCTAAAAAACTCAACCCCTGATTTTTTAAAGCGAATGATGAAAGCCGCTTACAAGAAAGACCCTAAACTTTTGTTTTTTGTAAAGCCAGATTACCCCAACCAACTCACTTACGCAGATCTAAAAGAGATAAAATCACCACTCAACATAGATGAATTAAAAACCACTATCACCAGTCAGTTAGTCAAGATATCTGATTTTGCGACAGTACATCAAGATTTGATCAAACAATTGGAATTAGACAAAAATAACCACGCTTATTTAGGCTATGCCAGTGCTCTAAAATCGGGTTTTATACTTGATGAGCTAGAGAAGAAAACGCCAGAACAGTTAGAACAATTTTACCATCACAAAACCTTTCACTCACTTAACAAGCGTGTGAGTCGCACAGAGCAAAAAATAAGCGCCTTAACCAGTGATATTGATGGTCGGGCAGCGTGTTTAGAAGCATTAAAATCAGAAATGGAAATCAATCCCCAAGATGTGAAGAGCAGAAATTTGAAAAAGGAAAAACAGCATCACCATAACTTTAAATATAATTAAAATTAAAGCCAATTAGGCAATGTGTTGAATTGATAGTTTTAAATCTTAAAAACCAAGAAGGAATCAGCAACCTAATTGAATATTTGATGATATAGTTATGCTAATTTTTTAATATTAAGTACACAATACCTATGTCTAACGATATGAATAATAATAATTTCTCTCAAACAGCAGCGCTTCTCTGGTCTGTTGCAGACCTTCTGCGCGGTGATTTTAAGCAATCGCAATATGGGCGTATCATTTTACCGTTCACCCTACTTAGACGATTAGAATGTGTTCTTGAAGCCACTAAGCCTGATGTACTTGCTAAATATGAAGCAGTTAAGGCTATGGCCTTGGAGGCTCAAGATAAGTTACTTATTCATACAGCCCAATTAAGTTTTTACAACACCTCAAAAATGGACTTACACCGTCTTGGTGAAACAGGCATAGCCGATAACTTAGAAAGCTATATTCGATCATTCAGTCCAAATGCGCGTGAAATTTTTGAGCACTTTGATTTTTTCAATACCATCGATAAATTAGCTGAAGCAGACCTACTTTATAAAGTTGCTAAGCAATTCGCTAATGCGCCATTATCGCCGGAAAACATTAGTAATTACGGTATGGGTTTAGTGTTTGAAGAGTTAATCAGGCGCTTTGCTGAAAGCTCTAACGAAACGGCTGGTGAGCACTTTACTCCAAGGGACATAGTTCGTTTAACCACGTCATTGGTTTTCAGTAACGATGATGATGTGCTGACTCAAGCGGGCTTGGTGCGTTCTATATACGACCCAACAGCTGGAACAGGTGGCTTTTTATCATCGGGTATGGAATATCTCCACGAGCTTAATGAAAAAGCATCACTTTCAGCTTTTGGTCAAGAGTTAAACCCTGAATCTTATGCTATCTGTAAAGCGGATATGCTGATTAAAGGGCAAAAGGTCGACAACATTAAGTTAGGTAATACTCTCTCTAACGATTTGCTCCGTAACGATAAGTTTGACTATATGCTGTCAAACCCACCTTTTGGCGTTGATTGGAAAAAAATTCAGAAATTTATTAACACCGAATACACAGAGAAAGGCTTTGAAGGTCGTTTTGGTGCAGGCTTACCGCGTGTCTCAGATGGCTCATTACTGTTTTTAATGCACCTTATTAGTAAGATGCGCCCACAGCACGAGGGCGGGTCACGAATTGGTATTATTCTGAATGGTTCGCCACTCTTTACAGGTGGCGCAGGTAGCGGTGAAAGTGAAATTAGACGTTACATTTTAGAAAATGACCTACTTGAAGCTATTGTGGCACTACCTTCCGATATGTTCTACAACACAGGTATCTCAACTTATGTGTGGGTTTTATCTTCTCACAAGCAAGCTAACCGCAAAGGTAAGGTTCAGCTTATCAATGCATCAAAAGAACGCGCTAAAACAGGTGGTCGTGGTCGTAGTGGCGGCGGTGAGTCAGATGAAGTTGTAGAAAACATATTTTATGCCGCTATGCGTAAATCCCTTGGCAGTAAGCGCAAAGAGCTCACAGAAGATGGAATTGAAACCATCGTTAAAACCTACGGTCAGTTTGTAGGCTCTCGATCAAATACGGATTTTAGCAAAATTTTCGACTACCAAGCTTTTGGTTACAGACGTATTACCGTAGAGCGCCCGCTTAAACTGGCCGTTTACCCTAAAGATCACGTTCGACTTGCAGCATTACAAGCGGATAATGCGTGGGAAAAATTCGATGACTCAGCACAAAATGCCATTCTTGCAGCGCTTGCCTCGTTTACAGACCAACTTGACGAGCAAGGACGGTTATTGTCTCGTGATGTTTTCCTAAAAGCCCTGATTAAAAAACTGGATGGGATAAAGCTTTCTGCGGCTCAACAAAAAATGATCGTTAAACACCTGAGTGAGCACGATGATGAAGCTGTAGTGTGTAAAGTAAAAGGTAAAATTGAAGCTAATCCCGACTTACGTGATAACGAGAACGTACCACTTACCGAGTCAGTTAATGAATATTTTGCCCGTGAAGTCTTACCGCACGTACCTGATGCGTGGATTGATACCAGCAAGACAGACCCTAAAGATGGTGAAGTGGGTATTGTCGGTTATGAAATCCCCTTTAACCGCCATTTTTATGTTTATGAACCACCAAGAGCATTAGCAGACATTGATGCGGACCTTGATGAGGTATCGGCTGAGATTATGCAGCTACTGAACGAGGTGCATTCATAATGACTGGTCGCTATAAAGCATATCCTGAGTATAAGGATGCAGGAGTTGAATGGTTAGGAGAAATCCCCATCGGTTGGTCTATGTGGAAGTTAGCACACGCATACAATGAAATAGGTTCAGGGACAACACCACCCACTAGTAATGAAGAATGGTTCAACGGTAATGTTCCTTGGGTAACTACTGGTGAATTACGTGAAAAGATAATTACTAACACAAAGAAGAAACTCTCTGACGAGGCTCTAAATACATACCCTACACTGAGGAAACATCCCGTTGGCTCTATAGCTATTGCTATGTATGGCGCAACAATTGGACGATTAGGCATCTTTGGTGTGGAAGCTACCACAAATCAAGCCTGTTGCGTAATGGGGGCTTCTAAACAGATAAAAAATAAGTATCTATTTTATTGGTTATTGGCATTCAAAGAAGACATTATCCGCTTATCTTCAGGCGGTGGTCAGCCAAATATTAATCAAGAAAAAGTAGCTTCATTGAAAATATCTGCGCCAGAAGTAACAGAACAACAAAAAATCGCCAACTTCCTCGATCACGAAACAGCCAAGATCGACACCTTAATCGCGAAGCAAGAAAAGCTGATTGAGCTATTAAAAGAAAAACGCCAAGCGGTGATCTCTCACGCGGTGACCAAAGGCATCTCTTATAAAGGGCAGCCTGAAGTACCAATGAAAGACTCTGGTGTGGAGTGGCTGGGTGAAGTGCCAGAGCATTGGGATGTGAGTAGATTAAAATACTTGGTTAGTGAACCCTTACTTTATGGCGCTAATGAAGCCGCTTTAGAAACCAATAGCGACAACCCTCGTTTCATTAGAATTACTGATGTAAGAGCAGACGGCTCTTTAAAAGAAGACACATTTAGGTCTTTGCCTCAAATTCTGGCTCAACCATATATGCTTACAGATGGTGATATTCTTTTAGCAAGAAGTGGAGGCACTGTTGGTAAAAGCTTTATATATCGAGACTTTTGGGGAAAATGTTGTTTTGCAGGCTACTTAATTAAAGCGAGTATTGATTCTAGGAAGATTAGTGCTGACTGGGTATATTTTAACACATTGACCACTTTTTATTGGGAGTGGATCAGTAGTTCACAGATACAAGCTACCATTCAAAATGTAAGTGCTGAGAAATACAATTCATTTGCCGTTGCTATTCCACCTGAGTATGAAGTAAAAGAAATTATTAAATATTTGAATGAAAAATGTATCCATTTTGACAAACTTGTAGAGCAAGCAAGCACCGCTATCGAACTTATGAAAGAACGGAAGACAGCACTCATCTCAGCAGTAGTAACGGGCAAAATTGATGTGCGTGATTGGCAACCAAAAGGAGTTCAAGGATGAGCCGTTTAGAAAACAAAATTGAAGCTAATAACCGATCTATTTTAGAAGTGCTCGATAATAAAAAGTACACAGTTGATTACTATCAACGTGAATATAGTTGGGAGCAAACTCACATTGAGCTGTTGGTGACAGACCTATGCAATGCTTTTTTAGACAACTATGAACCTACACATCAACGACAAGATGTTGCCGATTACAACAGCTACTACTTAGGACCTTTTGTATTAAGCGAAAAAGGCGGTAAGAAGAGCATTATTGATGGTCAGCAACGCTTGACTTCGTTAACCCTATTTCTTATTTACCTCAATAATAAGCAAAAAGAACTAGGTTTGAATGAGCCAATTTCAGGAATGATTTTTTCTGAGCAGTTTGGGCAAAAGTCTTTTAATATTAATGTCCCAGAACGAACTGCCTGTCTTGATGCCCTGTTTAATACAGGTGCTTATACGCCGCCTGATGACGCAGACGCTTCTACGGTAAATATGGTAGAACGTTATCACAATATTTGTGATGCTTTTCCCGTTGATATTATTAATGTTGAAGTTTTACCGTTATTTCTTGATTGGTTACGTTGGCTTGTTGTTTTGGTCGAAATTGTTGCTTATAGCGATGAAAACGCATATACAATCTTTGAAACGATGAACGATAGAGGTTTAAACCTTACTCCTACAGAAATGCTAAAAGGCTTTTTACTTTCCAAGTATCGTGATGATGCAAAGCGAAAACATTCAAATGAGTTTTGGAAAAAAACCATTATTGAATTAAAAGCGTTTGATAAAGAAGAAGACCAACGCTTCATTCAAGCTTGGTTAAGAGCAAAATATGCCGAGTCAATCAGGCAAAGTAAAGCAGGTTCAATCAATGAAGATTTCGAGAAAATAGGCACTCGATTTCACAATTGGGTTAGAGAAAATCTAACTCGAATGGGTTTAGCAAAAGCAGGTGAATCTGAGTTTGATACATTCATTAACACCGAGTTCAAATACTATGTTAATGCTTATCAACGCATTCGAGAGGCTGAAAAAAGCTTCACACCTGAATTAGACTCAATACACTATACCTATCAATGGGGGATCGCTACCTCACTAAGCTACCCTTTGATGCTTGCACCACTCAAAACAACAGACTCAATGGCTTTAGCTAACCAAAAAATGAATTTGGTAGCCAAATTCATAGATATATTCTGTGTACGGCGTTCAATAAACTTCCGTAATTTCTCGGCAAGTTCTATCCGTTACACGATGTATAACTTAGTCAAAGAGATACGTAATAAAGACTATGACGAGCTAATTACTACTTTTGACAGAAAACTCACTGAAATGGAGGAGCAATTGAATGGTTTTGAATCGTTCAGGTTGCACGGTCAAAATGGTCGTTTTGTAAAATATCTACTGTCTCGACTATCAGGTTATGTTGACTGCCTAGGAGGTGGAAATACTGACTTTGCAACTTACTATCACGCTGCAAATGGCAAACCGTATGAAATTGAACATTTGTGGGCAAACAATTTTGATAATCATCGTGATGAGTTTGAGCAGATAAATGACTTTAATGATACTCGTAACAGCATTGGTGCATTGGTATTACTGCCAAGAGGCACAAATCAGTCATACAACGATAAGCCTTATGTAGACAAAGTACCTCATTACATAAAAGAAAATCTATTAGTGAAGTCACTGCATCCTTTAACTTACAAGAACAATCCCAACTTCAATAAGTTAATTTCTCAATATGGCTTGGCTTTCCAACCGCACATAGAAATGAAGATTGTTGATGTTCAAACTAGACGTGATTTGTATCGTCAAATAGCTGAGCAGATTTGGTGCTTGTAGGAGGTAATAGTGGTTCTATATAAATTTCGTTCTCTAGACAACTTCCAGTTTGTTTTGGATATATTAGTTAATCAAAGAATGTATGCGGCAACGTTTGAAAGTATGAACGATCCAATGGAAGGCTTTTACACTTCAGATGAAGATATACCCAAAGAGTCTCTCGATGCATTGGAACAACATCAAAAGTCACTAAAGTTTTGCTCCTTGTCAAAATACAGTAATAACCCGCTGATGTGGGCGCACTATGGTAATGGTTGCCGTGGTATAGCAATAGGTGTGGAGTTTAAAGATACAGAAGATCTACGGGAAGTGATTTATGGCTCTCATTCACACCTGAGTGCGTCAAAGGATACGACCATTGAACGAGCAAAGGATGTACTGAGTTTTAAAGCTGGTTTCTGGCAATATGAAGACGAAATTAGAGTTTTTGTAGGAAAAGGAAACTTTATTCCAGTTAAAGTCAAAGAACTAATTTTTGGTGAAAGAGCAGATAGAATACAAAAAGCTTTACTGAAAAAAATTGTACAAGCTGCCAACCCATCAGTTGAAATCATCGAATGGAACGACTCAATGTTATACGTTCACTCACAACCAGTTTATAAGACTGAAACCTAGCCATTGATCTGTCAAAAACTAAAAATCAAGGATGAGTAACAATGTCAAATGCCACACAAGAACGAATATTCCAAAACGACATTCTTGAGCAAATGCAGTCTCAAGGCTGGTTGCTAGGCGAGTCGAATAAATACAACAAGCTATTGGCACTTTACCCTGAAGATGTGATTACTTTTGTTAAAGCCTCACAGCTAGAGCAATGGGATAAATTAGCCAAGCACTACCCTGAAACCGATCGTAATCCTACAGCGACAGCAGATGCCTTGCTGAAATCATTAGAGCGTGATTTAAAAGGTAAAGGCACATTATGGGTTTTGCGTAATCAGGTGAAAGATCGTGGTGCTAAGTTGAATTTATGCAGTTTTAAGCCTGATCATAATTTAAATCCCGATGCCAGTGCCCGCTATCAACAAAACATTCTGCGAGTGGTGCCAGAGTTAGTTTATTCTCCCAATGGTTATGATGGTCGCTTAGACTTAACCTTGTTTGTGAACGGCATTCCTGTTGCGACTTGTGAGCTTAAATCTGAATTTAAGCAATCTTTAAACAACGCTAAAATCCAGTATATGAAAGATAGGGAACCAAAAGACCCTATTACGAAAAAACCTGAGCCTTTGCTGACGTTTAAGCGTGGTGCATTAGTCCATTTTGCGGTTAGCCAATACAACGTAGCAATGACCACTCGTTTGGCAGGTAAAAAAACCTTCTTTTTACCTTTTGATCAAGGCACGGCTGAGGGGGGGCAAGGCAATGACACTCCAGACTCTTTATCTGCTGATGGTTCGGATAACTATGCAACCGCTTACCTTTGGAATGAGATTTTCCAAAAAGATAATCTGCTACTCATTTTGAGCCGTTATATTCACCTTGAAGTAAAAGATGAAGAACAGTTAGACGGTTCAATTAAGATTAAAGAAACCCTTATTTTTCCTCGTTATCATCAGTGGGCTGTTGTATCAAAACTGCTAAATACTGTTGATGTAGAAGGTACGGGGGAAAAATACCTCATTCAACACAGTGCGGGTTCTGGTAAGTCTAATTCAATTGCCTGGTTAGCACATCAGCTAGCTTCAAAGCATTACACTTCGCCATCGATTGAAATCGATCATCCTGATCTGGTTAAAAAAGTCGGTGATAAGGTGTTTGACTCAGTGATCGTCATTACTGACAGAACAGTGCTTGATAGCCAGTTACAAGATACGATTTATCAATTTGATCATAATGAAGGAATGATTGCGCGTGTTAACCGAGAAGAAGCACAGGGCAGTAAATCAAGCCAGTTGGCTGGTGAGTTAAAAGCCAGTACATCTATCATTATTGTCACTATTCAGACCTTCCCACACGTTTTAGAAGCTATTCGCAAGGACTCCACTCTTGCTGGTAGAAGCTTTGCCGTAATTGCTGATGAAGCACACTCGAGCCAAACGGGTACAACAGCACGGAAGTTGCGTGAAGTGCTAATGACAGAGCAATTAGAAGGTGATGAAGAATTAGACAGTGAAGATATGCTGCGGCTTTCGCTTGAAGCCCGTAAAGGCTCAAAAAATATTAGTTACTTTGCCTTTACTGCGACCCCGAAAGCTAAAACGCTTGAGTTATTTGGTAGAAAACCTGACATAGATGCACCAGCCAGTGATGCAAATAAGCCGTTGCCTTTTCACGTTTATTCAATGCGCCAAGCCATTGAAGAAGGCTTTATTCTTGATGTATTGCAGAATTACACTAGCTACCGAGTTGCTTATCAATTGGCACACGGACAGCCAGAAAGTGACCGTGAAGTTGACAGCAAAAAAGCATCTTCAAAAATGGCAAAATGGGTCAGGCTACATCCTTATAATATTGCCCAAAAAGTTGAAACGATCGTTGAACACTTCAATAGCAAGATTAAGCACCTGTTAGGTGGTGAAGCTAAAGCGATGGTTGTTACCAGTAGCCGTTTAGAAGCGGTGCGGTATAAATTAGCGTTTGAGAAGTATGTACATACTAAAGGCTACGAAAATATCAATGCGATGGTGGCGTTCTCTGGCGAGGTAAATGATCCTGATTTGCCGGATCAATCATTTACTGAGAATAATATGAACCCGAACTTACGTGGTCGGGATATGCGTAAAGCGTTTGATACTAATGACTATCAAGTGATGCTTGTGGCAAATAAATTTCAGACAGGGTTTGATCAACCAAAGTTAGTCGCTATGTATGTCGATAAGCCATTAAAAGGTGTGGAATGTATCCAAACACTGTCTAGGTTAAATCGTACCTATAAAGGCAAAGATATGACCTTCGTATTGGATTTTGTGAACGATCCTGAAGACGTATTGAAAGAGTTTAAAGTGTACTTTCAAACGGCTGAGTTGTCTGGGGTATCTGATCCTAATATCGTCTACGAGATTATGGAAAAGCTGGCTGATGTTGGGATCTACCAATGGTTTGAGGTAGAAGCTTTTGTGACCGCCTATAACAGCAAGCAAGCTAATCAAGCAAAATTGGCTAATCTGTGCAAAGCACCGGTAGAGCGTTTTAGTGTGCGCTACAAAGAAGCTAGCTATGTATTGCAAATAGCACAAACAGACTTATCGAAAGCTAAGTTAGATCGTAATGATAAAGCAATTAAGTTTGCTGAGAATAGTGTTAAACACGCAAAAGAAGCTAGAGATGTTTTGGAGGTGTTTAAGAAGGATTTGATATCGTTCTATCGATACTATGAGTTTAGTTCTCAGATTGTCGATTTTAATGATTATGAGCTTGAAAAACTCAGCATTTTTGCCAAGCATTTACACCCCCTTCTACGCTTTGATGTAATGGAAGATGACATAGACCTAACTGACATAGCAATGACGCATTATCGTTTGCACGAGCAGCGAGAAGCGGGCTTACAGTTAGGCCATAAAATAGGTGAAGAGCCAAAATCTTACATACCGCAAAGTAAGGAAGGGTCTGGAGCTACGCCCAAAGACCCTAAAACCGAATTGCTGAACGAAATAATCGAGAGAATGAATGATTTGTTCATTGAAGATGGTTTATCAGAAAACGATATGCTCAATTACGCTAATGCCATAGCAGGAAAGATTTCTGAAAATGACACGGTGATGGATCAGCTTCGCAGCAATACCAAAGAACAAGCTATGCTGGGAGAGTTCCCTAATTCAATCAACAATGCAGTTATTGAAAGTATGGACGTTCATAACGATATGGCAATGAAACTACTGTCCAACGAAGCCGTTGCAAAAGGCTTTGCTGGATTGATGTTTGATATGTTGATGAAGGGGTTAAATAAGTCGGCAGAGGCTCAACGATAAATAACGATAATTCATCACCTTGGCATTTTGTTCGAGGTGGTGAATATATTTCAAATCTATAATAATTTTAAAATAACTCAACTCCATAGGATTCCACTCTCACTCCATAGCATTCTTTTGAGCAACTCCATAGCATTCTATCAATAGATAAATCTTCAATTTAAAAGAGAGATTACTTAGATGGAGTGTAACTCATTACAAGTTGGTTCAAACAGCACAAAAATATTTCTGGGGTTTTTAATCTTTCTGCTATTGATGTTTTTAAAATCTGCGGTACAACATTGGCATTAAAACAAGAAAAACCAAGAGACAACTTGGTTCTTACTCAATTATAACAGATGCATTGTAACAGTTAATAATTTCAACGTATCACGGATAATCATTGACTCAAGGTTTCTTGTTAAACTAACTAAGGAGTAGACCTATGAGCAATAACCCACTGACACACTATGAGTTTCTTTCTAACCAAGCCATTGTATTACCTACAGAACTTCTTCAAGTCGGATTTTTCAGAAACAACGAAAAACAGAACATCGAAACCATAAAACACAATTTGTCTAAGCAGGTCTATCAGCTTGAAGAGCATCACTGTGATACATTCGTTGAAACACCACTGTTCAGTATGCTTCTGGTTGAATATCACAATTACTATCTTCAGCCAAACAATACTGATAATGACAAAGGCGTAGTCCTGAGTTTAAACAAAGGTACTAAAATCTTTAAACAACTAAAAATGAAGGGTAATTACACCATTGCCCAACTGATAGAAAAAGTTAAAAGGTTCATTAATAAGTTCCGAGTTGCACAGTTTTATGTGGATGATGTACCAATCACTGTATTTGAAGATCTGTTCATAAACGAATTGGATAACACCCTACGCTTTGATTTTCACGAAGACTTTATTGACTATCTTAACGAGCGAGGTAAATCTTTAACTTTCATTCAGATTACTGATTTTGTTGCTATTAAGCGTAAAACTCAAGTCCCTATTTTTCTAATCATCCAGTCATTGAGAAACTTAAAACAGCCATTTTTCACCAAGCGCTACATCACCGACATTTTAGGAATAAAAGGTGATCAAAACAAAAAATTATCAGTGGCGTTTAATAATTTAAAAGAAAAGCACGTTTTGGACTATGAGAAAGAAGTGTGCCATTTACCCGGCGTTACAATGCAATTTTCCAGATTTAACATCAAAAATGTCGATACTGCGTTTGCAGAGAAGATGCAGCAAGATAAATCTAAAACGGCAAAGGCAACTGGAAACACTTTAAAACCAGTTCAAAGCGAAGCGATTGAAGAAAATGCTCCTGAGGCTCAACAAACACAAATAACGGCTAATTCGCCTATTTGTGATACTGATAATCAAACAAGTGATGAACGTAAGGGATTAAACTCACCAGCACAAGAAAAACCTAACCATCAAATTAAAATGGGTAGTCTTGTAGCTAAATTATTTGAGTTAGGTACTTATGATGAGTAAGACGTAGTATGGATTTTAGCAGTAACAGACGAAAACTACGTTACTTATCGCACAGTTAATAGTTGATTCAGCTTCTGTTCTAAATCCAAACCAACTAAAGAAATGCAAGTTTTAACTCCCAAAATTATCAGCCACTAAAAAATAAAATCTCTTGTATTTCAGTAATAAACAGTCATTCTCTCGACTGAAACTTTTCAAAGCACAAAGAAGTGATATGACATAAGTAACCCTATAAACCTAAGGAGTTACTTATGAAACAAACAAGACCTAGTGCGTCTGACACTACTGAAAAAAAGAGCCAGCAAGATCAGATACTAGATAGATTATTCGATTATTTTTCAAAGCCCAAGGGCGAAAAACCAAGCTCCGATAGTGATATTGAGATAAGTTTTTACCATTCAAAGCTCAATGCACTACCAAAAAATTTTCACAATAATAATTATAACGGTGTAAACATTATAATGTTGCTACAGGCACAAAACGATAGTGCTACGAAAGTACCAATTTATGCCACTTTTAAACAAATAGCATTGCTTGAGCTTGATAAAAACGCCCTTCCGCCAAAGTCCGAAAATTTTGACCCTGACAAAATACTCAAAGGTATTAAGCTTGATTCTCAAGTAGTAAAATATTTAGAAACATTCAAAAAAGATGGTGAGCAGATCAGTAAAAGTCAGTTTAATCGAGAAACAAAAGGTATGTCTTTTAAAGAGCTGCGTGATAATAATTATCAAAGAAAAAGTACATTGAAATATTATAGTGTTTTTCCAATTGAGAGGATTAAACACTTACTCCCCAAGTGGTTCATTGATGAAAGGCCATATTTTAGTCAACAAGAAGAATTAGAAAAAAAAGTAATGAGCATTGAAATGCAAGATCAACATTTTGTAGAAAAAGCTCTGTTTATCATCGATTGTATGGGAGTTCCTGTTATTGAGAAAAATGAGGACAGAGCATTTTACTCACCACGCGAGCATCAAATAATCGTTCCGCCTAGACATAAATTTGTATCAGATAAAGCATATTTCGCTGTTATTTTGCACGAATTAAGTCATTCGACTTCAAGGCAATTAGCTCGTGATGTAAATAATCCTTTTGGAAGTATGGAATATGCTAAAGAGGAGCTGATAGCCGAAACAGCAACAATGTTTATGTGTTTGGAGGAAGGATTACAGACTTTTAACTCTCACGCTCGTTATCTGGAAGGCTGGGCAAGCCACTTTTCTGATAAGAAAAAAGTGCTACTGAGTGTCTGTAAGCAAGCAAAAGAAGCACAACAATACATCTCAGATAAAGTGGTAGAGCATAAATTAAAACTAGCTAATCAAGATAGTTACACCGTTTCTAATCAACTAGACCTACACGTTGATTTTAGACCCAAATATCGTCAAGAATTGCGTGGTTTTTTAGATACTCAAGCCAATACTTACGGCACGATGATCCCACTTAGAAATCAAACAGTCGTTGGATTTAAACGTATTCCAAAAGGTATTGAGGTTTTCACTGATGAGAAAAGCGTTAAAATCTATGGCACAACGGCACAAAACCTTGAACAAAAATTATCGGAGCTAGAAATAAAACAGAAATTGTTTAACTGTTCTCAACCAGATACTTCAACCGGTAAGCCTCGTTTAGAAAAGCCAAGTTCATCAACTCGATTGTCAATGTAAAGTAATCTTCATCCCTCAAAAACGCAGAAAATCCCTATGGGATTTTTTGTATCAGAGTGCTTTTGATCTAAAACTAGTAATAACATTTGCATTGCATATTTGAGGATGATGCTGAGCAGTTAATTTTTTATGAACAAGTAATCGCACAAGAATATAGACAGTAACGTTAAGAATTGATAAAGTTTTCATTGTGATATAATGGACTTATCACAAGGTTGATATTTTTTATTAGCCAACACCCGGCCCGATTTCCAAAAAGGGCCTAAAATGAAAAAAGATCTAAAATGTAATTTCACTATGACACACCACCTTTTGTTATCTCAGTTTAGCAATAGACTTTTGATACCTATAGATGAATTAGCTGAACAATATTTGGGAATTTCTGTCAATACTGCTAAACGTAAAGCGAAAAGTAATGAGCTACCTTTTCCTTGTTTCAAAATGGGTATGAACCAAAAATCCCCTTACGTTGTTCATTTGAGTGAACTTGTGAAATACATAGATATACGAACAAACGAAGCACGAGCTTTATGGACTGAGTATCAGTATCGTTAGTCAGTATGTCAAAGTCTGTACTACCTCCATCGCTCTGATGGATGGTAGTACCTATTTTTTCACCCCCAAACCTTAAACAAAGCCCAAAAACAATCCCAAAAACAAAACAAAAAATAAAAACCCATCTAAAACAGAGATTTAAATCAAAAATATGTCCAATCCAGCATCGGCGCGATTGAAAAAGTACGATCGAGGGTATCTGTTGAGGTCATGATCTTAGGCGTTGTATTCACTGAATTATTTTACTCATAATCTGGGTTAATCGTGCACGTGTAAAGTCATGTGAGAGGTTAAAACCGAGTTGAATACCGAAGTAAGGCTTTTATCCAATACCACACGGTAACTTCAATATCGTTGATATAACATCAACATCATTGAGCTGTTTGCACGCTTGAAATGTCTGCAATAATCGCTGAGCATTATACAGTGAATCATTCGTTTATGGGAGGGGTTGAAAGTCCCTTCTAAATAAGTGAGTTATATTATTACCGTTAATAGCCTTAAGTTGAATAGTTGTTTTTAACATTTATGATTAATACAATTTCATTCAATAAAATATGGCTATTCAAAAAATTGCTTAGTTACTTAAGGACAATATAGGGTACCTTGATCGCTAATCAGGCCTAACACATCATTATCGACTTTTATCACTTTGACTGGGCATCAACAAGGCAATTTATGAACCTTAACTCACAGAGTAATGATTTAGATGAAGCAATGACGCTTAACGTCATCCAGCATGGGATTGTCAGGCTAAACAAACAATTTTCCATTATCGCCATCGACTCTGAAATAGAATTACTATTCAAAAAATTTCTTGCTAAAAACGATGTTCAACCACTCAATAGCGCCAATAAGCTTACTGGTCAACAATGGCAACATATTGTCAACGGTATACAAGGTTCATTGCACGATTGTCCATGGTTAGTTGCTTGCCAAACCCAAGTAGACCAGACGGTAAAGCTCACTATTAACAATAATGGCGCAGTATTATCATTATCGCTGCGCTACTCGCCGGTATTTGATCATAATGACAATTTATTAGAAGTCCTGGTGTTCATTGTTATATCAGACACCATCCAGCGAATAGAAAAGATCTGCAAATAGAAAAAGCATTTTACCACGCAATGGTCAAAGATATGCCCGCCTTAATTTACCGTTACACGACTGACGGCATCGTTACACTGGTGAATGCTGAAGTATGCAGTTATTTTGGTGCTAATGCAGACGATATTATCGGCATGAGTATTTATGATGTCATGGACGCTGAAAATGTTGAGGGGGCTAAAATTCATTTAGCGGGTATCACGCCCGAAAATCCTATCTGTTCGCATGAACATAGTGGTAAAGATATTGCTGGAAATGTGCGATGGTACCAATGGACTGACCGCTTAATTCTTTCCAATGATGGACAACCATTAGGTTACCAAGGCATAGGACTCGATCTCACAGAACGTAAAATACATGAAGAAGAGCTGCTGCGCCTAGCAACAACAGATACCTTAACAGGGCTGTTAAACCGTCGCCAATGTTTTACGTTAGCCGAGCAAGAATTAGCTCGATGTCTTCAAAACAACCGTCCATTTTCGCTATTAATTGCTGATATCGATTTCTTTAAGCACGTTAATGACAGGTTTGGTCATATTGCTGGTGACAAAGTCCTTCAAAGATTTGCCGCTATATGTACTAAGGCTTTACGCGATATCGATATCATTGGACGCTTTGGAGGCGAAGAGTTCATCATAATTTTACCAGAGACCGATCTTCAAGGCGCCAGAATATCAGGTGAAAGGTTGCGCCAAAAAGTCGAAGAAATGAACATTTCATTTAATGAAAATAATATACAAGTCACTGTCAGTATGGGTATTGCGACGAATTGTGGCCATCCCGAAATGTCGTTAGACAGCATGCTTGTTAAAGCTGATGAAGCACTCTACAAAGCTAAAACAACAGGGAGAAATAAGGTTGTACTTTGGCCAATAAAGGCATCTTGCTAATAGAGTAAAACTGATTCATACCTTTTGATATATCAATATTTGGCTTACTAAAACGGTATGTACTCGATAACGAAGCAACTTACACAATAAACAGTCACTGCCGGTCAGCTTATCTATCTACAACACCAAATCTCTGTATAAAAATTGTTTTTACGAGCTATGTCTCTTTCAATTTGTTTTTTGTGTTCTAAGCTTTAACTTGTATTTCACTTTACTGATATAGTGTGTATTCATAAGAATTAGCTTAAATATTAATCGGTGTATATTTAAGCTAACGTGCAGATATAATACTGGGGTAAACACCGATAATTTACATGAAACTGATTTAGCATTTTTAATCTAGAGGACATCTTTGCCTATGAACGTTGAATTCATTAACCCATTTCTTGTTTCTTTGATCAATGTAATCTCAACTATGGCGACAATGGATCTTAAGCCCGGTAAACCCCAACTCAAAAACCATGACCTTGCTAAAGGAGACGTATCTGGCTTGATTGGTATGGTGGGTCCTAAAACCCGTGGCTCGCTGTCTATTACCTTTGAGCAAACCTTAATTCTTGAAATCATGAATAAAATGCTCGGTGAAAAACCTAACACTATTAATGATGAAGTGACTGACTTAGTCGGTGAAATCACCAATATGGTGACTGGCGGTGCAAAGAATTTGCTCAGCGAAAAAGGTTATGACTTTGATATGGCAACACCTGCGGTAGTGTCAGGCAAAAACCATACGATTTCTCACAAAGCACGCGGCAAAAAAATCATGATGCCTTTTACACATGAATACGGTAATGCTTTTATTGAAATTTGTTTCGAAGATGCAAAATAACGCTGGCGAGCCTACATTAGGGATAATAATTATTAACGATGATTTTTATATTAACGATTATTTTAGTGCATTGACCTAAAGAACACATAAAAATGGCCAACTTACTATGGTAAGTTGGCCATTTTTAGCACATGTTTATGCTATTTAACCTGAGTTCGGGATAAGAAATGAAATTATGCTTTTAAAATCAAAATGTTACCCACCCTCACTTTCAAGCTTGTCATTTGTTCTGCTAACAAGGCGAATTGACGCGTCAATAGCTAGCCTATTGCAAGTCGATTCAACGCAGTTAGCAGGGCAAAGGACTGTTTGAAAGGCGTTTATTATCCCGAGCTCAGGTTATTTACAACGGCTAATCGAGCAACTCTACCAACACTCTAGGAGTTAATTTGGTCACTAGCTCGTAAGCAATCGTGCCGATATGCTCCGCGACTTCTTCAACCGCCAATGCTTTACCCCAAAGTTGTACGCTGTCGCCCACTTTATCTTGCGCATCGGCGCCAAGATCTACCGTTAACATGTCCATAGACACACGGCCCACAATGGGGACTCTACGGCCATTAATCCAAACGGGCGTGCCTTCTGGGGCATTGCGCGGGTAACCATCACCATATCCAATCGCGACGACACCCAATCGAGTATCTTGCTTGGCGGTCCAGAATGCACCGTAGCCAACACTGTCACCGGCCTTGTGCTCACGCACTGCAATAATGTTAGACACTAACTCCATGGCTGGAATAAGCCGATGATTAGTGCCTTTATCGCCCACAACCGGAGAGACACCATAAAGTGCGATTCCTGGTCTTATCCAATCTGCCTGGCTTGATGGCCAAAATAATGTACCGGCAGAATTTGCCAGAGTACGGTCGCCGTCTAAACCACTGATGAGCTCTTCAAACGCATTCATTTGTGTTTGCGTCATCTTGTTATCTGGCTCATCTGCGCAGGCAAAATGAGTCATTAAATGAATAGGCTTAGCCACCTGTGGACATTGCAATAAACGTTGATAAATACTGTCAAATTGATCCAAAGTAAAACCAATACGATGCATACCGGTATCAATTTTTATCCACACCGTTACCGGTTTATCAAGCTTAATGGTCTCAAGCATTTGCAATTGCGATTCATGATGAACCACAGTATCAATATTATGAGTGACCAGTATAGGTAAGTCAGACTGACGAAAAAAGCCTTCTAATAATAAAAGCTTACCTTCGACACCGCCAGCGCGCAGCTGTAATGCTTCTTCAAGCCTTGCTAAACCAAACCCATCGGCACCACCATGATATTTGCCAACGCTTTCGACAAAATTCAATATTCCAACGCTTTCAGCCACATTTAACAAACCATGACCATAACCATTGGCTTTTACAACCGCCATGATTTTACTTTTAGGGGCGATAAGACGCAGCTGCGCCAAGTTACTTTGTAATGCGCAACGGCTGATTTCTGCACGAGGAAACGGTTTCAATAGAGAGCCTTATTTAAACAATAAAAACATGACGCATGTTACGAGTAAAACCAAGATATTCTATCGCTAATTGAAGATCATAAATAACCACGAAGTAAAATTAAATAATTGATAATCAATAATTAATCTTCTTCGAACTGTGGTCCAGCATAGTTATCAAATCGAGAGAATTGCCCTTGGAATACAAGGCGAATACGCCCAATAGGACCGTTACGCTGTTTACCAATAATGATTTCAGCAGTGCCTTTATCTTCAGAGTTGTCGTTATACACCTCATCGCGATAAATAAACATAATTAAGTCGGCATCCTGCTCAATCGCACCCGATTCACGTAAGTCTGAGTTAATAGGACGTTTATCTGCTCGTTGCTCTAGTGAGCGGTTAAGCTGCGATAGTGCAATAACCGGAATTTCGAGCTCTTTTGCTAAGGCTTTTAACGAGCGCGAGATTTCTGAAATCTCTAATGTACGGTTATCTTTTAACGATGGCACCTGCATTAACTGCAAATAATCGATCATAATCATCGACAAACCACCGTGTTCACGGGCAATACGTCTGGCGCGGCTGCGCACTTCCGTTGGGGTTAAGCCTGAACCATCATCAATGTACATTTTGCCTTGTTCAAGCATAATCCCCATCGTAGATGAAACACGTGCCCAATCCTCGTCATCCAATTGGCCGGTACGGATTTTAGTTTGATCGACGCGGCCAAGTGAGGCCAGCATACGCATCATAATCTGTTCTGACGGCATCTCGAGACTGAAAATAAGCACAGGCTTGTCTTCATTCATCGCGGCTTGTTCGCACAAGTTCATCGCAAAGGTGGTTTTACCCATCGATGGACGTGCCGCCACAATGATTAAGTCGCCCGCTTGGAAACCGGCCGTCATTTTGTCTAAATCGCCAAAACCACTCGATACGCCCGTCACACCATTATGTGGGTTGTTATAAAGTTGCTCGATTCTGTCGACAGTTTTTTCAAGAATACTTTTGATGTTCTCAGGGCCTTCATTGGCGTTTGTACGCATTTCGGCAATTTTGAACACCTTGCTTTCGGCTAAATCTAATAACGCACTTGAGTCGCGACCTTCTGGGTTATAACCCGCATCAGCAATTTCATGTGCTACCCCAATCATGTCGCGTACCACGGCACGTTCACGCACGATATCAGCGTAAGATAAAATGTTACCGGCACTGGGGGTATTTTTGGCAATTTCGCCTAAATAAGCAAAACCGCCAGCGTCGTCTAATTGATCTTCGATTTCGAGCTGTTCAGAGACGGTAATTAAGTCGAGCGGCTGCCCAGACTCCATTAACTTTTGCATCGCATTAAAAATCATTCGATGTGAGCGAGAATAAAAATCTTCAGGCACAACCGCTTCAGAAACACGGTCCCACGCTTCAGCATCGAGCATCAAGCCGCCCAAAACGGACTGTTCAGCCTCAATCGAATGTGGAGGCAGTTTTAATGCATTTACTTCTGCATCTTTTTGCCTATTTCTGGCTTTAAAAGCACCTTGTTGTGACATTAACGCTCCCAATTTACAACGACTTTATAAAATATGGTATAACACCGTGACTAAGCTTAAAATGCAGTCATTTAGAATGAAAACGACGCCTCAGTCAACGGTTAATAAATTAATAATTTAAGGAAAATACATGCGTATTGCACTTGTTGCAGCATTAGTGCTGGCATCCTGTTTCGCTTATGCTGATGAAGGACAGTGGCAGCCTTACCAAATGCTGTCCATTGCCGACAAATTACAACAACGTGGCATTGATATTCCTGCATCTCAGCTTGCCGACTTAGGCCAATACCCAATGAACGCTGTCGTCAGCTTGGGCTATTGTACCGCCAGTTTTGTATCGCCCCAAGGCCTAGTTGTCACAAACCATCATTGTGCCTATCGCGGGATTCAATATAACAGCAAAAAAGAACATAATTATTTGGCAAATGGCTTTTTAGCACATTCCCAAGCAGAAGAACCGTCGGCGGGGCCTAATGAGCGCCTTTACATTACTGAAGAAGTGACCGACGTCACCAGCAAAGTACTCACCAACTTAAGCGACGAGCCTTTAACCCGTTTCGAGCAGATCCAAACCAATAGCAAAGCATTAGTGAAAGAGTGTGAAATCGACAGTAACTACCGCTGCGAAGTCGATGACTTTCACCATGGTCTCGAGTATTACCTCACTAAAAAACTGATTATTCGCGATGTGCGCTTGGTTTATGCTCCCCCCGAAACGGTCGGTGGATTTGGTGGTGACATCGACAATTACGAATACCCACGTCATTCTGGTGATTTTACCTTTTTACGCGCTTATGTCGGTAAAGACGGCAAACCGGCGACGTTTAATCAAGACAATGTGCCCTATCAACCTAAAAGCTACCTAAAAATTAATGCTGACGGCGTTAAAGCCGGAGACGGTATTTTTGTCGCGGGCTACCCAGGTTCAACCAGCCGATACAACCTCACCAGCGAACTGCAATTTGCCAGTGATTGGATTTACCCTACTTACGCTAAACGCTATCAATTACAAATTGATACCATTAACTTTATGGGCGCGATTGATAAAGAAATTGCCTTGAAATATGCCGGTACGATGGCATCGATGGCCAATCGCATGAAAAAGTTCAATGGCCTTCTCGATGGCTTTAATGCCACCGATATTGTCGGCATTAAACAGCAACGTGAAAATGACTTTTTAGCGTGGTTAAAAAAAGACCCTACTGCCAATCAAGATGTGATCAGTAATCTTGAAGCATTACTGACTGAGCAGCACGAGCAATCACAAACAAACTACTTCTTTAAAAATGCCCAATCGAGCGAAATGCTTAATACGGCCAGTAAACTGTATCGTTTAGCAAAAGAAAGAAAGAAACCCAACGACAAACGTGAACCAGGATATCAGCTTAGAGACATGAAAATGTTTAAAGCTGCACTAAGACGTATTGATAGCAGCTTTGACCCTGCGGTGGATAAAACGTTGTGGTTACAAGATTTACAAGCTTATGTGAGGCAGCCACTTAGAAATAAAGTGTTTGATAAAGCACTGAGTATTACCGGCAACTTTGAAGCCTTAGAAGTTAAAGTTGAAGCCTTATATGCTTTAACAGAGCTCACAGACCAAACAAAGCGTCTTGCTTGGATGAAAAAGACAGCCATAGATTTTGAAACCAGTGAAGATCCCTTTATTCGTTTAGCTGTTGCGATCCACGACACCAATATGGCGTTAGAGAAACGCGAAAAAATACTCGACGGTAAGTTGTCGTCAGCACGCCCTGAATACATGAAAGCTATTATTAACTATTACAAGTCTAATAACTGGCCCGTTTACCCAGACGCAAATCGCACCTTACGTATCACTTACGGCATGGTCGATGGTTATCTGTCTAAAGACGCCACCTACAAACAGCCTTTTACTCGCTTAGAAGGGTTGTTGGCAAAGCACACAGGTAAAGAACCTTATAATGTTCCGGCTAAATTGTTGGCCGCTATTAAGTCGGGTGACTTAGGTGATCACCGTGTCACCTCAGTATATAAACAGCAGAGCAGCTGCCAGTTTATGTCTTGTTTAGACAAACCTGCCGATTTCAATTCTGTACCGGTTAACTTTTTATCCAGCGCAGACACAACCGGTGGTAACTCAGGTTCGCCAGTATTTAATGGTAGAGGTGAACTTGTCGGACTTAACTTCGACTCAACCTACGAAGCTATCACTAAAGACTGGTTCTTTAACCCAACCATCACCCGCGCTGTCCACGTCGACATTCGCTACATACTATGGATGATGGATAAAGTTGACCACGCTGATAACTTAATTAAAGAATTATCACTGACCAGAAACTCTGACATACCAGAAGTGATCACGCCGACCACCACTATTATCGCAACAGAAATGATAACGGAGATGCCAATTGATGCTTCAGTAGAAACACAAGCAGAAGCACTCGTTGAAGCGAATGCTGAAGCAGCAGCCGAAGCAGCAGCCGAAGCGACAAATGAAGCAGTAGCCGAAGCGACAACTGAAGCAGTAGCCGAAGCGACAACTGAAGCAGCTGCCGAAGCAACAACTGAAGTAGTAACCGAAGCAACAACTGAAGTATTAACCGAAGCGACAACTGAAGTAGTAGCCGAAGCGACAACTGAAGCAGTAGCCGAAGCAACAACTGAAATAGTAACCGAAGCGACAACTGAAGCAGCTGCCGAAGCGACAACTGAAGCAGTAGCCGAAGCGACAACTGAAGCAGCTGCCGAAGCGACAACTGAAGCAGTAGCCGAAGCGACAACTGAAGCAGTAGCCGAAGCGACAACTGAAGTTGCTGTCGAAGCACCAAAGAAGGTCGTTACTCAAAAGGTCGTTAATACTAATGCTAAAACGTTAACGACAGCCGAAGGCAAAATACCAAAGGAAATCGTAGCTGAGGCATCAACGGAAACCGTAGCAGAAGAATTAGCCGAAACTTCTACAGAAGCAGTAACCGAAGCGGCGTCTGAAGTCATTACTGAAACAACCTCTGGTATAAAAACTGAAGTAGAAACTGAAGTAGAAACTGAAGTAGAAACTGAAGTTGAAGTAGAAACTGAACTAAAAGCTCATGCACCACTTAAAGCGTTAGCCGAAGTACCAACGGAAGCACTAACTTCAATAGAAACCGAAACGTCCACTGAAGTAACCGTTGAAGCCTTAACTGAGGAGGCTGCTGAAGCAACGGCTCAAACGGTAGAGCAAAAGAAAGTTGATACTGAAATATCTACAGGCAATGCAAAATCAAAAGCGAAGCCTAAAGTACAGACTGATAATATATCGAGCCAAGCAGTGAGTGATGCAGAAGAAAAACAATGATCAGAAGTCGAATAATCATTAAATAATCTGTATGGAATGAACATCGCAAGGTGTTCATTCCGAGGGTGTAACAGATTCCATACGATAGATGTCTAACGCCATTCCAATCAATATAAATATATTGTCATTTATAACATTTAGTTTCTTGAGACACTCAATATTTGCCATGATTAAAGAACAGCATCGTTAATTATTCTTCGCTCAACGTTCTAAACTAAAACTCAATAACTGCGTTAAAATCTAAATCAAGTATTTCTTATATTGAGTGGTATAAATATCGCCCATAAAAAAACACCGCCCTGAGGCGGTGTTTTTTTATGGAGCTAAAGGTAATTAAGCTTCTGCAACAACAGAAACTTTAACTACTGCTTTAACTTCAGCGTGTACTTGTACTTCAACTTCGAAGTCACCAGTAGTGCGTAAAGCACCTAAAGGTAAACGGACTTCAGATTTAGCAAGTTCAACGCCAGCTGCAGTAACTGCATCAGCGATATCACGGTTGCCAACTGAACCGAACAATTTACCTTCATCACCTGCTTTAGAAGCAATAACAACTGATTCTAATGCAGTTAATTTTTCAGCACGTGCAGTCGCTGTAGCTAATTCAGCAGCTAATTTAGCTTCTAATTCAGCACGACGAGCTTCAAATACTTCAGTGTTTGCTGCGTTTGCTACAACCGCTTTACCATATGGTAAAAGGAAGTTACGAGCATAACCAGCTTTAACAGAAACTTGGTCGCCTAAGCTACCTAAGTTTGCAACTTTATCTAGCAGAATAACGTTCATTATCAAATCCTCTTTATTCGATTAGGAATTAATACTGCAATATTACTGATGTAAATCAGTATATGGCAGTAGAGAAAGATAACGAGCACGCTTGATAGCGCGAGCTAGTTGGCGTTGGTATTTAGCACTAGTACCAGTGATACGGCTAGGAACAATCTTGCCGCTTTCAGTGATGTAGTTCTTTAAAGTAACGATATCTTTGTAATCAATCTCTGCAACACCTTCAGCGGTGAAACGGCAGAACTTGCGACGACGGAAATAACGTGCCATTTTGACAGTCTCCTAAGTTTTCAATTCGACATTTTCAGCATGCAAAACTAAACGGTTTTGACCATTTCGCCCTTGTTGTAGTGAAAGAAACCCTTCTACTTCAACCTGCACACCTGCTTGTAATTTATCTGTTACGCTATTAAAGCGTGGACCACTTAATATCACCTGTATAATGCAGTATACGTTACGTAATAACTCTGCTTCATATCGCTGTGATTTATGCTCTACCGTAATAACCGTATGGTTTATCCCGCTAGGGCTATTTAATCGTTTAGTTCGGGTAACCGTACCAAACAAAGTTAAGTGGTTATTCACAGAATAAATTATTCAGCGTTTTCTTCAGCGCTTTCTTCTTCATTGCTACGGTCATCAGAAGGTGAACGACGTGAATCACGTTCGTCTCTTGCTTTTGCCATAGGAGAAGCTTCAGTAACGGCAACTTTAGTGCGCATTACCATGTTACGCAGAACAGCGTCGTTGAAACGGAAAGCTGTTTCTAACTCTTCCATAGACTCTGCAGATGCTTCTACGTTCATAAGAACATAGTGAGCTTTATGTAGGTCTTGAATTGGGTATGCCAATTGACGACGGCCCCAATCTTCTAAACGGTGAATTGTTCCGTTAGCAGCGGTGATAACACCGGTGTAACGCTCAATCATACCTGGGACTTGTTCACTTTGATCTGGGTGAACCATAAATACGATTTCGTAATGACGCATTTATTGCTCCTTACGGTTAAGTAGCCTCTTTTCTGGCTCAGTCGGACCAATGTGGAGGCAAGGAACGAATTAAAGTGACTGATTTGAGCGCGCGATAATACATAAACATAGAGTGAAACTCAAGTAATAACTCTCTTTTCAGCAAACTTGATTGCAGGTATGATGTCGGCAGTCAAAAACCTTGCGTTTACGCCATCACAGAATAAAGCAATTTAATGATGACCTTAAAAAATCTAGTTACTACATGCTTCCTCTTCTTATTGTCTGCTCCAGCATGGGCTTTAGTTCCACCCGATTATCAAGAACCGACGACGAGTTTTAATGCCGAAGTTGAAGCTGGTTTACAATTGAACAGCGGCAACAACGAAACTAAAAACTTCAACGGCCGTACTTATTTAACTTATGACACGTTAAAAACCAAGCAAGAAGCGACGGTCAAAGCTTATTATGCCGCCGATGGCAGTGAATCGACGGCAGAAAAGTATGAACTGTTTTTACAGTCAAACTATAAGTTAGACCGAGGTTATGTATTCGGCCGTGGTGAATTTACGTGGAACGAATTTGGCTCTTATACCCGCATAACCACTATCTCAAGCGGTTATGGTTTTGATTTAATTAAAAACAGCAGAACTAAACTCAGCCTTGAAGCCGGCCCTGGTTATCGTTACGACCAACCACAAGCCAGTACCGAAGACCCGTATCCAGATGAAAATCGTGATGTCATTCTGCGTTCTGCTGCCAAGTACAATGTAAAATTACAAGAATACACTAGCTTTAATGCCGACGTAACAGCCGAAACCGGTTTAGAGAACAATACGTTAACCCTTGATATGAGTTATAAAAATACCTTTATTCAAGATTGGGCATTTAAAATAGGCATGAACATCAAGTACACTGAAGTGGTCCCTGAAGACAGTAAAAATACCGATACAGTGACAACTTTCAACTTGTTATATACGTTTCAATAATGATTTAACCTGAAATAAGGATAAGGGACGAGTTAACGACATTAACAATCAATACGTTAACGTAAACTTACTTTCAAGCTTGTCATTTGTGTTACTAACAAGGCGAATTGACGCGTCAATGGCTAGCCTATTGTCAGCCTTCTTATGATAAAGAATAACGCAGTTAGCAGGACAGAGCGTTTTTGAAAGACCTTGATTATCCTATGTACCGGTTATTTAGCATAAGTGAAATGAAACGAAACAAGCCATTCATTCAGTAAGGTGTACCCGTTTTACTGAAACTATCGAGGCGCAGTTATGGACAGCCCACTACGCAGTTTTGCATCATTATATAGCACCACTTTTTTGATGGTGCTCGCTGCAGGTTTACTCACCACTTATTTAGGCTTAAGCCTAACGAATATGCATGTGCCTCAAATATGGATAGGCGGCATGATGTCGGCCTACTATATTGGCCTTGTTTGTGGGTCCAAAGTGGGCCATAAACTGATAGCACAAGTGGGCCATATTCGTGCTTTTGTCGCCTGTGCAGGGATTGTTACGGCATCTGCATTAGGCCATGCACTGATTGACAACCTAACCGTGTGGTTAATATTACGTCTTGCTGTTGGCATGGGCATGATGTGTCAATATATGGTTTTAGAAAGCTGGCTAAACGAGCAAGCAGAAACCAATCAGCGCGGCACCGTCTTTGCCAGTTACATGATTGTCTCTTACCTCGGGCTTATGGCCGGTCAAGGTGCAATTAGCTTATACCCTGAACTTGGCATTGAACCACTACTATTGATCGCCATTTGTTTTGCACTGTGCATCGTGCCCATTTCCATCACTCGCAGAATCCACCCAGAACCACTTACTCCAGCGCCATTAAAAATGGGTCACTTTTGGCAACGTGCACCACAGGCATTATCAACTATTGCTTTGGGAAGTATGATAGTTGGTTGTTTTTATGGTCTTGCTCCCTCTTACGCCACCGCAAAGGGGATCGATCCTGAACATGTCGCGATGTATATGTCGTGTACCATTTTCGCAGGCCTATTGGCACAATGGCCAATGGGCAAATTGTCTGACATTATTTCGCGCAGCTTACTGATTAGAATTAATTGTGCGTTACTTGGTGTACTCGTATTAATTATCACCATAGTGCCGTTTCATTCCGTTTACTCGCTCATACTCACCAGCTTATTTGGCATACTAGCCTTTACGCTATACCCATTAGCGACAGCCTTAGCCAACTCACGAGTCGAACAACACGAGCGTGTCGGTTTGTCAGCCACCATCTTAGTCACCTTTGGTATTGGTGCCAGTATTGGCCCATTAGTCGCATCTGGGCTCATGCAAGTGCTCGGCGATCAAATGCTCTATGGCTTTATGGCAATATGCTCATTTACCTTATTAGCACGGTTAATGTGGATTAATCTTCGTCAGAAAGCAGAACAACACTCTACAGGTGATTATGTGATGGCCGGTGGTGACTTAGTCAGCTCACCATTAGCAGCATCGCTGGATCCAAGGGTGAATGTTGAAATGGTTAACGAACAGATGATTTATCCCGCTGATGATGCCTTTGATAGACTCGACGATATCATTGACGATGAGCAAGATGATGCAGAAGATCAACCGGACTATAACGCCGCTTATGCGAATGCCATTGATGACGAAGATGAGCTTGATATTGAAAAAGAAGATATTGATGATGAAGACGTCGATAACGAGATGAGTCGGCGCTAACATTCAATAATATAAAGATTCAAATATAAAAAAACGGCGATGATTATCGCCGTTTTTTATTTGCACAAAACGCTTATGCGCCTAGACGTTGTCTTACCGCTTCAAATAAACAAATACCTGTAGCAACAGACACGTTAAGACTTGAAACACTGCCAGACATTGGGATAGAGACTAATGAATCGCAACTTTCGCGTGACAAGCGACGTAAACCTTTATCTTCCGCGCCCATAGCAATCGCTAACGGGCCTTTTAAATCAGCTTGATAAACATTGCCATCAGCCTCACCTGCAGTTCCTACAATCCACACACCTTTCTCTTGAAGATGGCGCATAGTGCGGGCCAAATTGGTCACCTGAAATAATGGGATAGTTTCAGCCGCACCGCAAGCCACTTTGCTCACGGTAGAGGTTAAGCCTACTGAGTTATCTTTCGGTACAATAACAGCATGTACACCTGCAGCATCGGCATTACGTAAACACGCACCTAAATTATGCGGATCAGTTACACCGTCTAATATCAGTAAAAATGGTACGTCTGTTTTATCTAATAACGCATCTAAATCATTTTCGGTTAATGGTTTAGTGGCTTTAACACGAGCCACAATGCCCTGGTGCTGCGAGCTACCAGCTTTTTCATCTAACACTTTACGTGCGGCACGCTGCAGCGTAGTACCAAACTCTGAAGCGGTTTGAATTAATGGCATTAAACGCTCATCGTCACGGCCTTGTAATAGCCACAATTCGATGACTCGCTCAGGGCTATTGGCTAATAAGGCTTGAACGGCATGAATGCCAAAAATGGTATCTTGTTTTTTCATTTAATTACTTTCTCTTGCTGCGCTTGGCAGGGGTTTTCTTAACGCTAGAATCTGGTTTTGCTGCATCTGTTTTTTGTGCAACTGCAGAAGGTTTTTTTACCGCCGCGGGTTTTGCCGCTGGAGATGAAGCTTTTCCGCTTGAACGACGCTTACTGCCTTTAGGCTTGTCAGATTTAGGTTTATCAGACTTCGCAGATGATTTACCTCGTGCTGACTTAGCACCTTCAGCATTAACACGTTGGCGAGCAGTTGTCGGCTTACTGCCTTTACGCGCGGTTTTACCTGTACCTTTACTGTTGTCACCTACCATCAATAAATCAATTTGACGGTCGTCTAAATTCACTGCAGCCACTTTAACCGTGACCTCATCACCCACTTGATAGACTTGGCGAGTATTCTCACCAATTAAACGCTGACGCATTTGATCAAATTGATAGTAATCACTGGCTAAGCTTGAAATATGGACCAAGCCATCAATAAATAATTCATTAAGGCGCACAAACAAACCAAAGCTGGTAACCGATGCGATGACCGCTTCAAAGGTATCGCCAACATGGTCTTGCATGTATTCGCACTTCAACCAGTCACTGACATCACGGGTTGCTTCATCGGCGCGGCGCTCAGTTGTTGAACATTCTTCACCCAATAAATCCAACTCTTCAATTTGGTAGAGATAACCACCATCTTGAGTCCATTTGTCACCCACTTGGCCTTGCTCTTTTGCGAGTAAATATTTAATGACTCGGTGCAAAATCAAATCAGGATAGCGACGAATTGGCGAAGTAAAATGCGAATAAGCTTCTAATGCTAAACCAAAGTGACCTTCATTATCAGGACTATAAATAGCTTGGCGCATTGATCGCAGTAACATCACTTGAATAAGCTCAAAATCTGGGCGATCAGCAATTTTCAACATGATGTTTTGGTAATCTGTTGGCGTGGGCTCTAAACCACCATCCATGCTTAACCCGCGTTCAGCCAGAAACTCTTTAAAGTTTGCTAACTTTTGTTCAGATGGCGCTTCATGAACACGATATAACACTTCGCCTTTATGCTTTTTAACAAACTTTGCAGACGCTACGTTGGCTAAAATCATGCACTCTTCGATGATCTTATGCGCCTGATTACGACCTCTTGGTACAATTTTATCAATTTTACGATCTTCATTGAAAATAAACTGCGTTTCCAATGTTTCGAACGCAATTGCGCCGCGCTCAGCTCTGCGCTCATCCAGAGTTAGATACAGCGACTGCAAACACAATAAATGCGGAAATAATGCTTCGTGTTCTGGTGCAATCGAGCCGCCTTCAAGCATGTCGGCAACTTGCGTATAAGTAAAACGTGCATGTGAATGCATCACCGCGGGATAAAACTTAGTGCCCGATAGCTTGCCCGCTGCAGAAATGGTCATCTCGGCAACCATACATAAACGGTCGACATGCGGTTTTAATGAACATAAACCGTTAGAGATTTTCTCTGGCAGCATAGGAATAACTTGCGACGGGAAATAAACGGAATTACCACGTGCACGCGCTTCTACATCGAGTGCTGAATCGGTTCTAACATAATGACTGACATCAGCAATCGCGACCCATAAACGCCAGCCACCACTTGGTTTAGCTTCTGCGTATACCGCATCGTCAAAATCTCGCGCATCTTCACCGTCAATAGTGACAAGCGGTAAATGACGTAAATCAACACGACCGAGTTTATCTTCTTCGGTGACTTCGTCTGGAATACGTTTTAGTTTTTTCTCGATAATCGCCGACCAGGTATGCGGTAAATCGTAATTACGCAATGCAATTTCGATCTCCATACCTGGCGCCATGGTTTTACCCAGCACTTCAGTTACTTTGGCGGCAGCTTTAACAAAACGGCCTGGACGACGGGTTAATTCAACCACGACAACGTCGCCAGCTCTAGCGCCATTACGATCGTTGTTATCGATTAAAATTTCTTGAGTAATACGGCGGTCATCAGCAACCACAAAGCCCATACCACCATCTACGTGGTAGCGGCCAACGAGTGCTGCGGTGCGCTCTTGCACCAAGCGCACAATCCGTGCTTCGCGACGTCCACGGCGATCAGTACCCGCTTTTTGAGCCAATACTTTATCACCATGAAAATACATCAGCATGTCACGGTTATTGATGAATAAGTCATCGCCACCTTCGTCTGGCTTAAAAAAGCCAAAACCATCACGGTGCCCAATGACACTACCTGACAACAAATCCATGCGCTCAGGTAAACCGTAACTTTGGCCACGAGTAAATACCAATTGGCCGTCTCGTTCCATCGCACGTAAACGACGACGAAGTGCTTCTAATGGCTCTTCTTCGGTTATTTTTAGTGCTTCGGCTATTTTGTCGCGGGTAACAGGAGACTTTTGTGCGCGCAAGTACTCTAAAATATACTCGCGGCTAGGAATAGGATTGTCGTACTTGTCTTGCTCTCTATCAAAATGAGGATCGTTGATCATTCAATTTCCAAATAATTTGCTCCATACTGTGGAGCCTTAACGTTTGTACAGCTGAGGCTGCTGAGCCCTGGCCACTACACTGGCGGGCATTTTTGCAGCTAACACCTGCAATAAAGACGAGGCCTTTTTCTGTTCGGCATCGTTATCAAATATACTGTTATACAACCAGTGATAACCCATTTCATAATCGGTCGGGCTACCGTAACCTTCGCCAAATAAGCGAACTAACATCATTTTAGCGGCTAAATTACCATTAGCAGCTGCAGGCAATATATATTGCACTGCGCGATTAGGATCTTTCACCACTAGTTTACCGCGATAATAGTAATCCGCCAATTTTACCATGGCTTCAGAGCTACCTTGCTCAGCTGATGTTTGTAATAACATCATACCGCGAGACGGATGCGCTTTTACGCAAACACCATTAATTAACATTTCACCCCATAAAAATTGATATAAGGGTTGTTGTAAAACTTCTGCACGCGCCTCAACATCTTGCACTAATTGGCAATCGTCTGCTTTAACACGCTGTAAATACTGGTTCGATTGGATAAGTGATATCAGTTGTTGATCGCTATAAATATCGACAGCCTCATCTAATGCGAATACATTGACCGAGATTAGGCTAAAAAGGACTAAAGATATACGCAACATAAGGATTCTCAATAACACGATGATGACTTATCCATCGGCAGTATAGCGCATTTCTTGAGTGTTACCCTCAGAGAAAAGACGCGGCATGCTCAATACTATTTTAGCAGTACTCATAAAAAAGGCCGCTTATCGCGGCCTCTTAATCTTTACTTGAACGGATTAACCAAAATCATGGTTTCATTTCGGTCCGGACCAGTAGAGATAATATCAATAGGCGTTTCTAAAAGCTCTTCGATACGCTTGATATAATTGATTGCCGCTTCTGGCAATTGCTCAATTGAAGTTGCGCCGTAAGTCACTTCGCTCCAACCAGGCATCGTTTCATAAATCGGCGTCACTAGCTCATAACCTTCAGCAGCTAAAGGGGTAACCTTTGACACTGTTCCATCAGGATATTCATAGCCAACACAAATTTTAACTTCTTTTAGGCCGTCTAAAACGTCTAATTTAGTTAAACAGAAACCGCTGACACTGTTGATTTGAACTGCACGGCGCATTGCCACTGCATCTAACCAACCTGGACGACGCTTACGACCGGTAGTTGCACCAAACTCTTGGCCTTTTTCACCGATATAATCACCGATTTCATTAGCAAGTTCTGTTGGGAACGGACCAGCACCTACACGAGTAGTGTACGCTTTCATAATACCAAGCACGTAATCTAAGTGACGAGGACCAAAACCTGAACCTGTCGCTACACCACCTGCTGTAGTATTTGATGAAGTTACAAATGGATATGTACCGTGGTCGATATCCAATAATGTACCTTGTGCGCCTTCAAATAAGATTGGCTCACCCGCTTTACGCGCAACATCTAACATTTCAGTGACGTCAGTACACATGCTCTTCAGATAATCAGCAATCGCTAATGCATCATCAAGAGTTTGCTGGTAATCAACAGCTTCAGCTTGGTAGTACTCAGTTAACATGAAGTTATGATATTTCATGACTTCTTGTAACTTCGTCGCAAAAAGCTCTGCATTAAACAAATCACCGATGCGTAAACCGCGACGAGAGACTTTGTCTTCATATGCAGGACCAATACCTCGGCCTGTTGTACCAATGGCTTTATTACCACGCGCTTTTTCGCGAGCGATATCAAGTGCACAATGGAATGGAAGAATAAGCGGACACGCTTCAGAAATAAGTAAACGCTCTTCTACAGGTACACCGCGGCCTTTCAGCATGTTGATTTCTTTCATCAACGCATCAGGAGCGACAACCACACCATTACCGATAATGCATTTTACGTTATCACGTAAAATCCCTGACGGAATAAGATGAAGAACGGTTTTTTCACCATCAATTACCAAAGTATGACCGGCATTGTGGCCGCCTTGGTAACGAACTACGTATTTTGCCTGTTCTGTTAAAAGGTCGACAATCTTACCTTTGCCTTCGTCACCCCATTGAGTGCCGAGTACGACTACATTTTTGCCCATTATTAGCTGCAACGTCTTGTGGTATAAAATAGAATTTTAACAGATTTTAGGGGGTTATAGGCAAGTGTTTTATTAAAAAATAATCAATAAAACAATTCCAGCAGTAACAAGGCTTCCACCTAAGCGTCTGAGAACATTTTGCTTTTGTGTAGAAAGCTCAAATAAATATTTTTGCCATTTATGAGGAAAAAGTAACGGCCCTAGTCCTTCAATAATTAAAACTAGGCCAAAAGCGGTCATTAGTAATTGTAAACTCATGCTAAAAGCCTCAAATAAAGTAGTATTGCCATTAAGTAAGTTAATCTATTGATCTCGATTATGCGCTAAACGGTACAATTTATTATGTTTATTTTAGGCAATAAAAAACCCAGCATATGCTGGGTTTTTTGAATCCAAAAAACGAATTAACGCTTAGAGAACTGTGGCTTACGACGTGCTTTACGTAGACCAACTTTCTTACGTTCAACTTTACGAGCATCACGGGTAACAAAACCAGCGCTACGTAGAGTAGGACGTAAAGCTTCATCTAGTTGCATAAGTGCACGGGTAATACCGTGACGAATTGCACCAGCTTGGCCAGTAGTACCACCGCCCTTAACAGTTACATAGATGTCTAACTTATCAGTCATTTCAACTAACTCTAATGGTTGACGAACAACCATACGAGCTGTTTCACGACCAAAATATACATCTAAAGGACGTTGGTTTACGATGATATTGCCACTACCTGCTTTAGCGAAAACGCGAGCTGTAGATGTTTTGCGACGGCCAGTGCCGTAGTACTGAGTTGCAGACATTTGCTTACTCCTCCCGTTTAGATATCAAGAACTTGTGGTTGTTGTGCAGCATGGTTATGTTCTGTGCCAGCGTAAACTTTAAGTTTACGGAACATAGCACGGCCCAAAGGACCTTTTGGTAACATACCCTTAACTGCTTTCTCGATGATCATTTCAGGCTTATGAGCTTGAAGCTTCTCAAAGCTGATTTGCTTAATGCCACCAATGAAGCCTGAATGAGAGTAGTAAATCTTACCAGCAGCTTTATTACCAGTTACAGTCACTTTTTCAGCATTGATAACGATGATGTAATCACCAGTGTCAACGTGTGGAGTGTATTCTGGCTTATGCTTGCCACGTAAGCGAGTTGCGATTTCAGTTGCGATACGACCCAAAGTTTTGCCTTCAGCGTCAACAACAAACCAGTCACGAGTTACAGTTTCTGGTGTAGCAGTAAAAGTCTTCATTATTACAAAAACCCAAAGTTAATTTTCTGTCTCACATGCCGATTGCAGGTTGCAATCAACACAAAATTACCGATTCTTGCCCCTTCGAACATGAATATTGGCTTACAACTTCCGCCCAAATTGGCGGATTAACGCGGGCAGGTCGCAGATTATACGCAAAGAGAAACCAAAGATCACCTGCTTTTTAAGATATTTCAAAATAAATTACTCTATTCAAATTCACGATGAAATCTCCAGCGCTTAAATGCAGAGAACACCTTTAAGGTAAATGCTCTAAGGCCAAATAATCCCTCGATTGCATTTCGATTAAACGTGAACGACAACGCCTAAACTCAAAAGTCAGCTGCCCATCGGTATAAATGTCTTCAAGCTCAATTTGAGCAGATACAATCAGTTTGACATTACGTTCATAGAACTCATCTACCATGGCTAAAAATCGTCTGGCTATATCGTCGCCCGTTTGCTGCGCACCCATTTGTTCTATGCCACTGAGCAACACAGTATGATACTGGCAAGCTATTTCCATATAATCACGCTGTGAACGCGGCCCATCACACATGTCTCTAAAATTAATTAGCAGTACACCTTGTGATTGCTGACGAATCGTAATCGCTCGGCCATCGATATCAATCGCAGCGGTTTGCACTTCAGATTCTGGCGCTAATTGGGCAAAATAATGCAGCAAGTTAATGTCAGCTTGCTCATCTAACGGATAGTGATAAATCTCGGCTTGCTCTAATGTACGTAGGCGGTAATCAATGCCAGAATCAACATTGAGAATTTCACAGTGTTGATTAATTAATGCGATAGCAGGTAAAAACCGTGCACGCTGTAAGCCATTTTTATACAGCTCATCAGGAATAATATTTGAGGTTGCGACTAGCGCGACGCCTTGTTTAAACAATTCTTGAAATAATGTGCCCAGCAACATGGCATCGGTAATGTCAGAGACAAAAAACTCATCAAAACAAATCACCTGATACTGGCCAGCCATTTTTTTTGCAATGCTGATCAGCGGATCTTGCACACCTTTTAAGTCAGTAAGATCGTGATGAATTTGATGCATAAAACGATGAAAGTGAGCTCGCAATTTACGATTGCCAGGCAAGGCATCGTAAAACGTATCCATTAGGTAGGTTTTTCCGCGTCCAACGCCGCCCCACAAATACAGGCCTTTAACCGGAATAGGTTTGCCTTTTACACCCACCGCCGAAAAAAACTTAGATAATCCCGACGCCGGTTTATTTGCGTTAATCAGTTCATCGTAAACTCGTTGTAATGATTTTACTGCCTGTTCTTGTGCGGCATCATGTGAAAAATCATCTCGGGTAAGGTCTTGCTGATAATGCTGCCAAGGAGTTAACTGCGACACGATTACGACTCTCTTACATCAAATAATTGCTGCGGATAATAACATTAAATATTCAATACGAGTAACCGCTATAAACGATCAAATTAAGCTTTGTTAATCAATATGGAACTAACGTTTAGTGCTTTACTCTGAATAAATAACTCAGCATAACCGAATTTATTTGCCGCTATTTAAGCATCACTATTGATTAAACAGCCAGCACAAACAACCGAATGAACAACAACCAAATTGATTAACGATATTTAACTTTGAAATCATGCTTTCAAACCACATATTTTAAGTATCAAACTGAAGGCATCTAGGAGCTACCAATACATGAAAACCAAATTAAGCTTACTTTCTGCAGCATTATTGACCGCATCGCTAACGATGTTTCCAGCAGTGTCTCAAGCCGCGATTCCACAATCTGTTGATGGCCAGGCAATGCCAAGTCTTGCACCTATGTTAGAACGCACTACTCCTGCTGTGGTATCTGTTGCGGTTTCAGGTACTCAAGTATCAAAACAACGCGTACCCGATGTATTTCGTTACTTTTTTGGGCCTAACGCTCCGCAGGAACAAGTGCAAGAGCGCCCTTTTAGAGGGTTAGGTTCTGGTGTCATCATCGATGCAGCGAAAGGATACATTATCACCAATAATCACGTCATTAATGGCGCGGATGATATTCAAATTGGTTTACATGATGGCCGTGAAGTTAAAGCAAAGCTGATTGGCGCAGATAAAGAGTCTGACATTGCATTGCTGCAAATCGAAGCCAAAAATCTGACCGCCATTAGTCAAACTGACTCAGACAATATCCGCGTGGGTGATTTTGCCGTGGCCATTGGTAATCCCTTTGGTTTAGGGCAAACCGTCACCTCAGGTATTGTCAGTGCATTAGGTCGCAGCGGTTTAGGCATTGAAATGCTCGAAAACTTTATTCAAACAGATGCGGCCATTAACAGTGGCAACTCTGGCGGCGCATTAGTGAACTTAAAAGGTGAACTCATTGGGATTAACACTGCCATTGTTGCACCTAATGGCGGTAATGTCGGCATTGGTTTTGCGATACCAGCAAATATGGTTAACAACCTCGTTGAGCAAATCATCGAACACGGCGAAGTGCGTCGCGGAGTATTAGGTGTCTCAGGGCGAGATCTTGATAATGAACTGGCTAAAGCGTTTGGCTTAGATACTCAACATGGTGGATTTGTTAATGAAGTCATTCCAAAGAGTGCAGCAGACAAAGCTGGATTAAAAGCAGGTGATATTATTGTTAGCCTTAATGGCCGCAGTATTAAAACCTTCCAAGAACTTCGCGCCAAAGTTGCCACCATGGGCGCTGGAGCACAAGTCGAATTTGGTATTATCCGTGATGGCGATAATAAAACGATTAAAGCGACTCTAGGTGAAGCTGACAAAGTAGAAGCTGAAGCGGGCAATGTGCACCCTATGCTACAAGGTGCAACTTTAGAAGACAGTAAGAAAGGTATTGAGATCACAGATATTGCCCAAGGCTCACCCGCAGCATTGAGTGGATTACAAAAAGGAGATTTAATTGTCGGCTTAAATCGCAGTAAAATTTCGAGCTTAAAAGCATTAAAAGAGGCGCTGAAAGAAAACCAAAGTTCAGTGGCATTAAAGATACTTCGCGACAATAACTTACTCTACCTAGTGTTACGTTAGTCTTAATCAACTGACACAAATGTAGCGAGCACGTTTCTGTCTACAGTCATTAACTATCAAGGTGTTAATGACTGTGATGTGACTTGAATAATTAAGCATCAGCCCCAGTTTGGTCGATGCTTAATTTTTTGAGTTATGTTAATATAAAGTTCATTTTCTTCAACAAATCTCAGGCCATGAATTTTAAAGACACATGCATCTATATAGTTAAAGCTGCGGTATTTGGCCTCATCATGGCAGCTGTTTTTTTAGTTATTACATCAGTGTTACCCAATAACGCCCTCAATAGTGGTTTATCAACGGTACATAGTGGCGGTTCAGAACTGTCATTTGCCAAAGCGGTTCGCCGTGCGGCACCCGCAGTCGCTAATATTTATAGCCTAAGCATTGATCAGCGTAACCCATTAAATTCAAGTTCACTGCAGGGCTTAGGCTCTGGGGTTATTATGAGTAAAGATGGTTATGTGCTAACCAATTATCACGTGATAAAAAAAGCAGATGAGATTGTGATTGCGCTGCAAGACGGCCGTAAGTTTACCGCCGAAGTCGTTGGTTCTGATCCCGTAACAGACTTAGCAGTGCTTAAAATCGAAGGTGACAATTTACCTGTCGTACCCTTTAATCTTTATAACCCCGCTCAAGTTGGTGACGTGGTATTGGCCATTGGCAATCCATACAATATTGGCCAAACCATTACTCAAGGCATTATTAGCGCGACAGGTCGTAATGGCTTAAGCTCAGGTTATTTAGACTTTTTACAAACTGATGCCGCGATTAATGCTGGTAACTCTGGCGGTGCATTAATTGATACTAGCGGTGAGTTAATCGGTATCAATACCGCTGCATTTCAGGTTGGCGGTGATAACGGCGGTAATGGGATTAGTTTTGCTATTCCGATAAAGTTAGCTCACAGCATTATGGATAAATTAATTAAACATGGACGCGTTATCCGTGGTGCCCTAGGGATTTCTGGCGAACCATTAAACCCTGTGGTGGCGCAAATTCTTAACTTGCCTGATTTAAAAGGTGTATTAGTGACTGGTATTGACCCCGATGGTCCTGCCGCTCGCGCACGTTTAGCACCACGAGATGTGATAACTCAATATAATGAAGAAGATGTACCCGGTGTAGAAATGCTACTGGACCGTATTGCAGAAACCACTCCAGGTACAAAAGTGAACATGACGATTATTCGTGAAGGAAAAAAGCAGACTTTACCGGTGATAATTGCCGAGAAAGCTGACGAACCGGAATAATTGCAACCATTGCCCTAGCAATAAAAAAGCCATTCAACTTTTCAGTGAATGGCTTTTTTGTGGCAGTTTTTTAGTCGCGTTTTAGTACAGCAATAGAACCTGTTACTTCACACGAACGACTTCAGCACCAAGGCCTTGGAACTTAGCTTCAATATGTTCATAACCGCGGTCGAGATGATAAATACGATCTACCGTTGTCATGCCGTCGGCCATTAACCCTGCTATCACTAAACTGGCTGAAGCACGTAAATCGGTCGCCATGACTTGAGCACCGTTTAAACGTTCAATACCATGAATAATACAAGTATTGCCTTCAAGCTCGATATTGGCACCCATACGGCTCATTTCTGGAACATGCATAAAACGGTTTTCAAAAATCGTTTCAGTGACTCTACCCGTTCCTTCTGCCAGAGCATTTAATACACAAAACTGTGCTTGCATGTCTGTCGGAAAAGCAGGATAAGGTGCAGTTTTAATATTCACAGCTTTTGGACGCTTACCGTGCATATCAAGCTCAATCCAATCTTCACCTGTTGTAATCGTCGCGCCGGCATCCTCAAGCTTAGAAAGCACAGCCTCTAATGCACTTGGGTCTGCAGATACACAACGAATTTTACCGCGAGTTACCGCAGCAGCAACAAGGAAAGAACCGGTTTCAATCCGGTCTGGCATTACACGGTATTCACAACCCGATAAACGCTCAACACCTTCAATTTTTAACGTTGCTGTGCCTATACCAGTAATTTTAGCGCCCATGGCAATTAAGCAATTGGCTAAATCGGTCACTTCAGGTTCGCGGGCAGCATTTTCAATCACGGTGGTGCCGTCTGCTAATGCCGCTGCCATTAATAAGTTTTCAGTAGCGCCAACGCTCACCATATCCATAAAGATATGAGCACCTTTGAGGCGACCATCAACACGCGCTTTTATGTAGCCCTCTTTGACTTCGATTTTAGCGCCCATAAGCTCTAAACCGTGTAAATGAAGGTTAACCGGGCGAGCGCCAATAGCACAACCTCCAGGTAAAGAGACGTCAGCAGTACCATAACGGGCCAATAATGGCCCTAAAATAAGGATTGAAGCACGCATGGTTTTGACTAGGTCATACGGTGCGCAATACTCATTTAAGTTGGTCGTTGAAATACGAACACGACTCCCCTCTAGTTGCTCAACCTCTGCACCAAGACAGCGTAAAAGCTCACAACTGGTGTTGACGTCACGTAAATTAGGCACGTTTGAAACAATAAAATCTGTTTCAGCTAATACGCCAGCCATCAAAATAGGCAAGGCAGCATTTTTTGCACCAGAGATCACGACTTCACCAGCAAGCGGTTTGCTGGCTATAATTGTTAATTTATCCACAGTGAATCTCAGTACTTACATGTTAAAAAGTTTTTCACGCTTCCACTGGGTCGGCGTAAACGTTTTGATAGTGAGTGCGTGTAATTCGCCACTGGAAATTTGCTCTGATAATGGAGCATAAATCGCTTGCTGCTGCTTAACTCGGCTCAGGCCATCAAAGCACTCTCCTACTGCTACCACTTTATAATGGCTTCCGTCTGACGTTACATGAGCTTCTGTCAAAGACAGTGCTTCTGTCAAAATTTGTTCAATAACTTTGCAATCCATGAAATCTATTACCTTTACTTATAAAACTCTTGTTTATAAGACTCGTGCTTATAAACCTAATATTTATCAGACTATTACTTATCAAACGAATACAGATAAAACTGGCCAGTTGTATAACTGATTATTCAGCAATGGGAGTGATGCAACAATCAGTGCTAACTCACTAAGCCTTGCCAAAAAAAGCGTCTAAATCATATAGCTCTATCATTTTGATGAGCTGTTCACTGGGATTAACCAGTTGGCGAGATGCGCTTTGTTCGTTATTACCAGAGTGATGTAATCTAACAAATGCCAGCAGTAATGCTACTCCAGCACTGTCGACGTATTCTAAGGCGGCCAAGTCTATCACTTGGGTTGAAGCAGTAAACAACTCTTGGCGTTTTGGCCATAATTGTTTTACTTCAACCTGCGTTAAGCGGCCGCTAACAAAGCACTGCTGCTCTTGTTGATTAAAGGTAATCACGCTGCAGCGGCTTCTTTAGCTGGTTGACGGTCAATTTGTTGTTTAGTTTTGTCATTTAACATTGAAATAACAGCTTCAATACCCTGTTGACGGATCAAATTAGAGATCTCAGATTGCTTAGACGCAAGCAAACTTACGCCTTCGGCCACGAGGTCAAATGCTTTCCAGGTGTTGTCTTTTAAACGACGTGCTTTAAATTGGATTTTGATCGGTGGGCGACCTTTTTCAATAATTTGCACATTAATTTCAACAATTTTTTCTTCGCTGAAATCACTGGCAGGATCGAACTCAACAGCTTGGTTGGTGTATTCAGTCAACGCTTGCGCGTAGGTTGCCACAAGATAGCCTTCAAATGCTTCAACAAAGCGATCACGCTGATCTGGCGTGGTGTCACGTAAATACTGTCCCATCACTTTGTATGCAGCATATTTATAATCAACATATGGCATTAATTCTTCGTTAACAATCACCTTCAGGTGACTTAAATCAGTGTCAATGATTGCTCTGTCTGTTTTAAAACGATCAAAGGTTTTATTGGCAACTTGCTTGATCATCACATATGGATTTGTGGTATCTATCTCGTCATTGGCCGCTATCGCTGCAGAGCTTATTACCGCACTGCCCACCAAACATAACGCAATTACACGACTAAAAAGTGCTTTCATTATAGAGCTCCTATTTATCTTTAGACGACATACTGTACAAAAGCTGACCGATTAAATCTTCTAAAATCAATGCACCACGCGTGTCGTGAACTTTATCGCCATTCGCAAGCATAACAATGTCATCATCCATAAAGCCTGGGGTTAAGCCAATAAATTGCTCGCCCAATAACCCTGATGTCAAAATAGCTAAGCTACTGGTTTCAGGAAACTGATCAAAGCGCTTATCCATAGTCAATGTGACCACAGGGATCAATTTACGGGTATCAAGGGTAATGTCTGTCACTCGACCGACCACCACACCACCGACTTTCACAGGAGAGCGTACTTTTAACCCGCCGATGTTATTAAACTCGGCAACTAATGTGTAAGTTTGGTCATTTGACTTTACTTCGACATTGGCAACGTTAAATACCAACCCACAAAAAGCCAACAAACCAGACAATAAAAACACGCCTACTAGTAACTCAATTTTCCGTGTCAACATACTCTTAAACCACTTCAATTAAACTAAACAATGAAAAAACCTTAATTTCCGAACATGATTGCGGTTAGCAAAAAGTCCAGCGCTAAAACAGCTAAACTGGCCTGTACAACGGTAGATGTTGTTGCACGGCTAATGCCTTCTGGATTCGGTTGTACTTCATAACCTCTGTATAAGGCTATCCAAGTGACAACTACGCCAAAAATCACACTTTTAATCAAGCTATTAACAATATCTTGCTCCCACTCTACCGATGCTTGAAGAATAGACCAAAAAGCACCGCTATCGATACCTTTCCATTCGACACCCACCAGGTGACCACCAAAAATGCCCACTAGACTGAACATTAATGCAAGCAAAGGCATACTGATGACCCCAGCCCAAAATCGCGGTGCGATAATTTGCCTCAGTGGATCGATGGCCATCATTTCTAAACTCGATAGCTGTTCGGTGGATTTCATTAGACCGATTTCTGCGGTGAGTGCAGAACCGGCACGACCAGCAAACAACAGTGCAGCAACCACCGGACCCAATTCACGAAGTAAACTCAGCGCGACCATTGGACCTAAGCTTTCTTCAGTGCCAAAACCAACAAGAATGTTATATCCCTGCAATGCCAGCACCATACCAATAAATAAACCCGATACCAGTATGATCACCATTGAACGAACACCAAGCACATAAATTTGCTTGATTAATAATGGTAAACCTTTCTTGATATTAGGCACTCGTACAATAGCGCCCCACAGCATTAAGCCCGCACGGCCAAGGCCTGACACCATTTTTAGTGCGTATTTGCCGATGTCGGCAATGTAATCAATTACGCCCACGCAATAACTCCTCTTGATAATCCTCGGCAGGATAATGAAATGGCACCGGACCATCTGGCGCGCCTTGGATAAACTGAATTAATTGCGGGTTATCAGACAAACGAAGTTGCTCTGGTGTTCCGTGTGCAATGACTTTTTTCTCTGCGATGACGTAAACGTAATCAGCAATACCCAACACTTCATCTACATCGTGCGATACCACAACAGAGGTGAGCTTTAACGTATCTGAAAGCTCACGAATTAATTTCACCAGCATCCCCATAGAAATCGGGTCTTGCCCTGCAAAAGGCTCATCATACAAAATCATTTCGGGCTCAAGCGCAATGGCACGCGCCAATGCAGCTCGGCGTTGCATACCACCAGACAACTCGTTTGGCATTAAATATGCTGCGCCGCGTAAACCTACCGCTTGCAGTTTCATCAATACAATCGAGCGAATGATGTCTTCAGGTAATCCCGAATGCTCTCGTAATGCAAATGCGACGTTATCGAACACGTTAAGGTCGGTAAACATAGCACCACTTTGAAACAACATACTCATACGCTTGCGCAGCTCAAAGAGTTCTTCGCGCTTTAATTTATGAACATCATGGCCATCAAATAAAATTTGGCCGCTGTCAGGTCTGAGTTGCCCACCAATCAATTTTAATAAGGTAGTTTTACCTATCCCACTTGGGCCCATAATGGCCGTCACTTTACCTTTAGGTATCGTTAGCGAAATATCTTTATAGATCACTCGCGAACCATGGCTAAACGCCAAATGGTTTATTTCGACCAAAGGGGAATTATTTGATTTACTCATATCAGGCATCGGTGTTGAGGAGATAACAACCTTCCTTAGAAAAAGATGAAGCGCAAATTGTACTGTAATTGTCCACTAAGCGACAACTATATCCATATAACCAATGCTCATTGTTAATACAATTAGTGTGCAATGCTTTCAATTTAGTGAAAATCCAGCGAAAATGCCCGCTAATTATTTATCATCATAGGAATCTCATGTTAGTTAATATCCTAATGTTAATTGCAGGCCTTGCTGTTTTAGTGTGGAGCGCGGATAGATTTGTTTACGGAGCAGCAGCATTTGCACGTAATTTAGGCTTGCCACCCATGTTGATTGGACTGACTATCGTCGCGATGGGCAGCTCAGCCCCGGAAATGTTCGTGGCTGCAACAGCCTCAATGGACGGCATGCGTGATACCGCTGTCGGTAACGTTTTGGGCTCAAACATTGCCAACATTACCTTAATTTTAGGATTAACCGCATTACTGGGCGCGATTAGCGTCGGTTCCAAAACACTTAAACGTGAAATCCCATTAATGTTAGCCGCCACCGTCTTTGCCGGTTACACCTTACATGATGGCTTGTTAACTCGTGCAGAAGGCATCATGCTCACGATATTATTTTTTGCATTAATGGGCTATTTCATTTGGCAAGCCACTCACAATAAAACCCCAGATGCTTTAGATGACGATATCGAATCTGAGATCCCTAAAAACGTCCCCACCTTTCGTGCTATCATTTGGCTTATAGTTGGTATTATATTACTCCCACTATCAGCCGGTTGGATGGTAGATGGTGCAGTCGGGATTGCCAAATTTTATGGGCTCTCTGATTTGGTCATTGGCTTAACCATTATTGCTGTGGGGACCAGTTTGCCAGAACTTGCCGCCTGTATTGCTGGGGTATTAAAAAAAGAAGATGATTTAGCAATAGGCAATATCGTTGGATCTAACTTATTTAATATATTAGCGGTACTCGCGATACCAGGGCTTATCGCCCCTGGGGTGATAGATGCACAAGCCAGTGGGAGAGATTTCTACATGGTATTAGGCACAAGCGCAGCGTTAGCCGTTTTAGTCTTATCCAGTGGCGCCAAAAAACAACTGACTCGTTGGCATGGCGTCCTATTATTAATCACCTTTATTGCGTACCAAATTGTTGTATTTCAATCCCATTAAGTTGGAGCATAAAGGTTAGGTATTAAGCCAAAAGAGAGACAAGCATGGTAGATCAAACTCAGTTTCGCCAATGGGGCCGCAAAGTCATCGATATTGAAAAAGCGGCATTAGATAATTTATATCAATATGTTGACTCGGTAGAGTTTGGCCAGGCTTGCGAACTCATTATGCAATGCAAGGGCAAAGTTATTGTCATGGGCATGGGTAAATCAGGCCATATTGGTAATAAAATATCGGCGACATTTGCCAGCACAGGCACACCAGCCTTTTTTGTACACCCTGGCGAAGCAAGTCATGGCGATTTAGGCGCATTAGACAGAAATGACATCGTATTGGCCATCTCAAACTCTGGTGAATCAAGCGAAATCCTGACCTTATTGCCTGTAATTCAACGCATGGGCGTTCCGGTCATCGCGATTACTGGTAAACCAGAATCCAATATGGCAAGGCTCTCAAAAATCCATCTTTGTATTCAAGTCCAAGAAGAAGCATGCCCACTTGGATTAGCGCCAACGTCAAGTACCACCGCGACCTTGGCGATGGGTGATGCACTCGCCATTGCATTACTGCAAGCAAAAGGATTTACTCGAGATGATTTTGCCCTATCGCATCCGGGTGGTTCATTAGGCCGTAAATTATTATTAAAAGTTGAAGATGTGATGCATCAGGGTGAAAGCTTACCGAGCGTCAGCGATGACATCTGCATTACTGAAGCACTGTACGAAATATCGAAAAAAGGCCTTGGCATGACCGCCATAGTCGATAAAACGAACACCCTAGTCGGTATTTTTACTGATGGTGATTTGCGCCGCATTATCGATGCCGAAGTTAACTTACGCACCACACCTATTTCGCAGGTAATGACCAAAAATTGTGTCACTAGCCCTAGCGGTATTTTAGCGGCACAAGCACTGCAAATCATGGAAGAACGAAATATTAACGGACTGATTGTCGTTAACCCACAACATCAACCGATCGGCGCGCTAAATATGCTCGATATGGTTAAAGCAGGAGTTATTTAACCATGTCAGACACAACCACTCACTCAGGTTTTTACGGACCAATCAGCGATGATATTTGGCAACGTGCTAAAAAAATCAAATTGTTAATATGCGATGTTGATGGCGTGTTTTCTGACGGCCGAATTTACCTTAGTAATGCCGGCGAAGAGTTAAAAGCTTTCCACACTCGCGATGGTTATGGCGTGCGATCTGCCCTCACTAGCGGCATTCATGTCGCCGTGATAACAGGCCGTAAATCTAAAATTGTTGAAACCCGTATGACTGCACTGGGGGTTAAACACATTTATCAAGGCATCGATAATAAGTTTGAACCATTTGAAGCGTTATTGTCTTTATATAATGTCACCCCAGACGAAGTGGCTTACATTGGTGATGACATGGTCGATTTACCTGTGATGAAAGCCGCGGGTCTTGCGGTTTGTGTGGCCGACGGTCACCCATTTGTTAAACAACATTGCCATATGACGACGAGTCTCAATGGTGGCCATGGTGCATTGCGTGAACTCACAGATTTACTATTATTAAGCCAAGACAAATTCACCAGTGCCCACGGTATGAGTATATGAACAGAGTTACCATCGCGATAGCGGCATTTTTCGGCCTTGCCCTTGTGTTGTATTGGCAAACGCAAGTAAAACGCAGTGAAATGGATGCCGTAAAAGTGATAGGTATTGAGCGTCCGGACTTTGTCGCCAACGACTTACGCACAACCGAATACAATGAACAAGGTTTGATTGCCAGTAAAGTCACCGCGAAGCATATGGAGCATTATGCTTCCAGCGATATCACCCACTTTACTGATCCCGTTTATTTAATTTACCCAGAAAATGGTAAAGCACAGTGGCAACTCAGTGCTGACAAAGGACAATTAAATAAACAGAGCAATAAAGTCAGCTTAGAAAATAATGTTATTATCGATGCAATTGATATTGAAGAACCGTTACAGTCAGTGACCACACAAGCAGTCACCCTAGATTTAACGACCATGATAGGCAGCTCACAAGAGATGGTGTATATCAAAGGTAAAGGGTTTATGATCCAAGGCTTAGGCCTACATGCTGACTTGAATACGCAAAAATTATCGCTACTAAGCAAAGTAGAAGGAACATATGAGTCACAATAATCGACATCCTCGCGCCAATGCCGCATTACTATTAAGTGGCTTACTTTGCATGCTGAGCATTCCAGCAATGGCAAAACAAGGTGATCTCAAACAAGAATTGAAAATTGCTGCAGTGAGCCAATCTGCCGACATTAAAAACAATCAAATTGTCTTTAATGGCCCCGTGACTATTGTGCAAGGCACGATTAATATTAATGCCGACGAATTACGCGCATTTACCCCCAAAAACGGCGTATCAAAACGCTTAATCGCGACGGGCAAACCCGCGACATTTTCTCAAGAACTCGACGACGGTAACATCGGTACCGCCAGTGCCAACGAAATCAGTTACGATCTCGCCACAACAACTCTGACGTTAACCGGTAATGCCAAGCTAGACCAAGCAGGCAGCCAAGTCACGGGCAACCTAATTAAATACAACATTAAAGCCCAAGAGTTAATTGCTGAGAGTACCGGTAAAGGCCAAGATCGCGTCATCACGATTATTCAACCAGAAAATTTCCAAGACGAGTCAGCGCCAAAACAAAAGCTGCCTGAGATCCCTGTCAACAAGCAGATAAAACCATGAGCCAAATTACCTTAACAGCTGAAAACCTAGCCAAAAGCTATAAAGCGCGTCAAGTCGTAAAAGACGTCAGCTTAACTGTAAAAACGGGGCAAATTGTCGGTTTACTTGGCCCTAATGGTGCCGGTAAAACAACCACGTTTTACATGGTTGTAGGGTTAGTCAAAAGTGATAAAGGCCGTATATTAATTGATAATGACGACCTCACCGCTGACCCAATGCATCTTAGAGCCCGTAAAGGGATTGGTTATTTACCACAAGAAGCCAGTATTTTTCGAAAACTCACCGTGCACGACAATATCATGGCGGTGTTACAAACCCGCAAAGAACTCAGTAATGACGAACGTATTGAACAGCTCCAGCATTTACTGGAAGAGTTTCACATTACTCACATTCGCGACAGCCAAGGCATGTCATTGTCTGGCGGTGAACGCCGTCGAGTCGAAATTGCCCGAGCACTCGCTGCTAACCCTAAATTCATTTTGCTTGATGAACCTTTTGCGGGGGTTGATCCGATTTCGGTTATCGACATTAAAAAAATTATCCAGCAGCTAAAAAGTCGTGGATTAGGTGTACTGATCACTGACCATAATGTTCGCGAAACACTCGATGTATGTGAAAGAGCTTACATCGTAAGCCAAGGTAATTTAATTGCCGAAGGAACACCTGAAGAGATCTTGAGCAATCAACAAGTTCGAGCTGTGTACTTAGGTGAACAATTCAAGCTATAGTTAAGTTATATACCCAAACAACCTGAAGATACTCGATTTCAGCAAGAATTTACACGCGTTTAGGCAAGGCATTGATTGCGGTTAATGGTCGTTCCCTTTCCAAAATCAATAACACAGCATGAACGCGTGTAAAACTTGCCCCTTGGGAGTTTCACCGTGTTCCCACTACGTTGTTGCGTTAATTTATAAGGTGCCTACATTACCGCATTAACGCGCCTAGTATTGAAAACACGGTGAAGCTCTGAAACACGTATCTTCAAGTTGATTGGGTATACGCCTTTTAGCCTATCTAATTCATTCCATTGAACGATACCTAAATTGCGTGAAATGTCATTGACGTACGTGACACCCCATTACAGTTTTTCGAGATTGTTATTTTTATGGAAATCATCTAGGGATAAGCGGTAAATGAAAGCGTCACTCCAACTTAAAATGGGTCAGCATCTCACTATGACCCCTCAATTGCAGCAAGCCATCCGCTTGCTGCAATTATCTTCATTGGAGCTACAGCAAGAAATCCAACAGGCGCTGGACTCAAATCCATTGCTTGAAATAGAAGATGAATTTTCTCAAGCTAAAGATCCCTTAAAAGAAAGTCGCGATCAATCAGACACAGACTTCAGTGACAACAGTAATGTGAGTGTCGAAAAAGATACTTCAACCATCGACACCACAGAATCCATCAGTAAAGAAACTATGGACGACATGCCCATGGACACGACCTGGGATGAAGTCTATACCGCCTCACCGATGTCAGGGTCTGGTAGTGCCAGCATGCGTGACGATGATATGCCTTTTCAAGGGGAAACCACCGAAGGCTTATATGAACATTTAGAGTGGCAAAAAAACTTAACGCCATTTTCAGACACCGACCTTGCCATCGCAACAGCCATCATTGACGCAATAGATGAACGCGGCTATCTAACCCAAAGCACTGAAGAAATACTAGAAGCTATGGGCGATGAAAATGTTGAGCTTGATGAGGTTCAAGCGGTGTTAAAGCGAATTCAACATTTTGACCCCGTAGGTGTTGCTGCACGTGACCTTAGTGAATGTCTACTCATTCAACTGTCACAATATGCAGACTCAACTCCGCACATTGAAAATGCGCGAATGCTCATCAAAGATTATTTGGATTTAATCGCTGGGCGTGACTTTAGATTATTAATGCGTAAAACGCGTTTAAAAGAAGATGAGTTACGTGATGCCATTACCTTAATTCAATCTCTTAATCCGCGTCCTGGCTTATTGATCACTGCCGTCGATGACGAATACGTGATCCCTGATGTCACAGTATTTAAAAAGAATGGCCGTTGGGTTGTTGAACTCAATCCAGATAACATGCCTAAAATCGGTGTTAATCAGCAATATGCAGCAATGGCTCGCAGCAGTAAAAACCCATCTGATACTCAGTTTATACGAGGTCATTTGCAAGAAGCTAAATGGTTTATCAAAAGCATTGAAAGCCGTAACGATACCTTGTTAAAAGTAGCCAATTGCATTGTGCAATTCCAACAAGGTTTTTTCGAATATGGCGAAGAAGCCATGAAACCTATGGTATTAAATGACATTGCTGAAGCCGTAGAAATGCATGAATCGACCATTTCGCGCGTGACCACTCAAAAATACATGCACACCCCACGAGGGTTGTTTGAATTAAAATACTTTTTCTCTAGTCATGTCAGCACTGATGATGGCGGAGAGTGCTCATCGACAGCAATCCGTGCATTTATTAAAAAGTTGGTTGCTGCAGAAAACCAGAAAAAGCCGCTTAGCGACAGCAAAATGGCTCAACTACTGGCCGAACAGGGCATAAACGTTGCTCGTCGTACGATTGCAAAATACCGTGAGGCAATGATGATACCGCCCTCAAACCAACGTAAGAGTTTATAAATCACTCAACAATGGAGAAGTGTAATGCAGATCAATTTATCAGGGCATCATGTTGAAATAACCGAATCTTTACGTGAATACGTTCAGGAAAAGTTTTCAAAGCTTGAACGGCACTTCGATCAGATCAATAATGTTCACGTTGTACTCAACGTAGAAAAATTACAACAAAAAGCAGAAGCTAAAGTCAGCCTAAAGGGCGGAGAAATTTTTGCAATGTCAGAACATACAGACATGTATGCAGCAATAGACGCCCTGATAGATAAGCTCGATCGTCAGGTAATTAAACACAAAGAGAAGTATACAAAACACTAACGATGGAACTTTGTACCATCCTGCAGCCGGAATGCACCACCTGTGCCACACCGGGCAGTAAGAAAAAGGTACTGGAACTTATCAGCGATTTAGTCGCTGCCCAGTACCCGACCCTGTCTTCGCAAGAGGTGTTTGAAAGCCTTATCGCAAGAGAAAAAATGGGTAGCACAGGTATAGGTAATGGTATTGCAATACCTCATGGCCGATTAACGACAATCGATCACCCTATTGCGATCTTTGTAAAATGCGAAGAACCCATTTCGTTCGATGCCATCGATAAACAACCTGTCGATATCTTATTTGCATTATTAGTTCCTGCAGATCAGTGCCAACAACACTTAAGCACCTTATCTTCGATGGCCCAAAAACTCAGCGACAAACAAGTACTAAAACAGCTGCGTAAAATCCACGATTCAACAGAACTCTATCAGGTAATTACGGCATGAAACTTGTTATCGTATCAGGACGGTCAGGCTCAGGTAAATCAGTAGCATTAAGAGTACTAGAAGACCTAGGCTATTACTGTGTTGATAACCTGCCATTGCCGCTAATTGGCACCTTATTGGCTCAGTTAAAAGGCAATAATGACCTAGTAGCGATTAGTGTTGATGTGCGCAATATTGCCGAACAAGGCAAAGTGCTTCAAGAACAACTTGAAATACTGCAACCTGATACCGAAATTACCAGTTTTTTCTTAAACTCTAGCGACAAAGTTTTACTTAAACGCTACAGCGAAACACGCAGATTACACCCACTATCTAAAAACCATATTTCATTACAAGAAGCGATTAAATTAGAAGGCCGCTTACTCGAACCTATCGCCAAAATGGTTGATCACTATGTCGATACATCGGCACTCAATATTTACGAGCTAAGCGATCAAGTAAGACAAATATTGCTTGGCAGTGTTGATAAAGAGTTAGTGATTAATTTTGAATCGTTTGGCTTTAAACACGGTATGCCGACCGAAGCAGACTTTATGTTCGACGTGCGCTTTTTACCTAACCCGCACTGGGAAATAGAATTAAGACCATTAACAGGTCTTGATGAGCCTGTGCAAGAGTTTCTTGGCCGTCAGCCTCTGGTGAATAAGTTTATTTGGCAAATCGAAAATCTATTCGAAACCTGGATGCCACATTTAGAGCGTAATAATCGCAGTTATTTAACCATCGCCATCGGCTGTACAGGCGGACAACATCGCTCAGTTTATATCACAGACCAACTCGCTAAGCGATTTAGACAAGGCAGTAAACACACAGTCAACGCCCGCCACAGAGAGCTAAATATCAGTGAAGATCAGCTTTAGTCCTATGTGGAGTGCTAGCCATGCTTGAGCGCCAAGTCACCATCTCAAATAAATTAGGTTTACATGCACGAGCAGCCACAAAACTAGCGATACTGGCTGCTGACTTTGATGCTGAAATCACCCTAATTCAAGCAGACAAACAAGCCAGTGCCGCTAGCGTGTTAGGACTGCTCATGTTGGAAAGTGGCATCGGAAAAATGATCACTGTCACAGCAACAGGTCCAGACGCAGCAGTGGCATTAGAGGCGGTGTGTAATTTGATTAACGATAAATTCGATGAAGGCGGCTAACGCGTCGCACTGATTATCTAACAGCACTTAACAAACGTCAGTTGTACTCTCTCGTGGCATTTTTTGACAATGATATTCAAGTTAAACTGAATTTATTTAACCGCTTACAGCCCACTATTCATCAATTACCATTCATTGCATACGACTCACATTTCACGGTAAATGATTAACCGCTCAAATTGAATATAATGCCTTTTAAATTAATCAAAAACCGCTGGAAACATTCAGTGTGGTCACTTGTTAATGCGGATTAGTATTTCCCCCTCTTCAGTCGTGCGCCGACTAAAGTACACTTATTCTTTAACGTTGAGAATGACGCTCTTAAGCAGTTTTTAAGCGTGTCTTCAAGGAACCTTGGCGCACTGTTATTTATCCTCATATGAATGACAAACGTAATGTCCTCATTTTGTCATTTACATAACCTTTTACTGCCATAAATTACCGCCATAATGCCTCTCAATAAACAGCCATCACCCAAAGGCTAGTTCACCAAATTAGTGCAATTGCACCAATTAAAACAAACAACCCAATATTGCAAAACACAATAATAACTATAAACACTTGTTTTTAAACAATTTAAATTAATTTAAACAGTTGGCACACAGTTTTCATATAGAGAGAAGATACCTACTAAGTAGTAGTTTAATTTTTAAGCAGTCCATTGTCATTTGTAGGAGATAGCGATGAGTAAAATGAACCTAGGTCAGAACATCAAATCAGTTAATGGCATGGTCGCTAAGCTGATTGGACAATGCCGTCAAAACATTTTTTTCTTAGCGCATCTTGGTTGCAGCCAGTGGGATGAAGTTGAATCCCGTTCAAGCAAATACAAATAAAGCATTAAGGAATAAATAAGATGAGTATTTCAACTGCGAGACACTATCCAATGGACTTTCAACATCAAGTGATTAGCGAAGTTAAGGTACATAACCGCCTATTATCTGATGTCGCCAAACAATATGGTGTGTCATCAAAAACTGTATATAAATGGGTCAAATATAGCGAAAGCCATAAAACTGAAAAACGCGGTGCAATAATGTCAGAGATCGCTCTTTTACAGGAAAAAATTACTCAGTTAAGTCAACAATTACAAACAATGGCAAGTTAAGCCAAAACCGTTTTGGCAAGGATGTATGAGTGTGTTGTCGGTTGGTCCCCCAGCGAACTGATAATACAAAGCAAATAGCAACAACATCATACTAATAATAAGCGCACAACATCTTGCATCCTTGCCGCTTTATTTTTTACCGTTAATGCCGTGTGTTGTTGTAACGAACACAGTCATTAACGCGACAGTTCAGGCGTTATTGGGTCCCCAGACTCTATATCCAATAACGTCATTTTTATTCGAGTAGATGCAGTGAGGTTCATTTAACGCCGCTCTACCCATGTTATGGCAAGGATGTTTGACCGTATTATCACTCGCCCCCAGCATGTCGATAACACAGCAAACAAACTAACAATAAGCGCACAACATCTTGCATCCTTGCCGCTTTATTTTTTACCGTTAATGCCGTGTGTTGTTGTAACGAACACAGTCATTAACGCTACAGTTCAGGCGTTATTGGGTCCCCAGACTCTATATCCAATAACGTCATTTTTATTCGAGTAGATGCAGTGCGATTCATTTAACGCCGCTCTACCCATGTTATGGCAAGGATGTTTGACCGTATTATCACTCGCCCACAGCATGTCGATAACACAGCAAACAAACTAATAATAAGCGCACAATATCTTGCATCCTTGCCGCTTTATTTTTTACCGTTAATGCCGTGTGTTGCTGTAACGAACATAGTCATTAACGGTACAGTTCAGGCGTTATTGGGTCCCCAGACTCTATATCCAATAACGTCATTTTTATTCGAGTAGATGCAGTGCGATTCATTTAACGCCGCTCTACCCATGTTATGGCAAGGATGTTTGACCGTATTATCAACTCGCCCCCAGCATGTCGATAACACAGCAAACAAACTAATAATAAGCGCACAACATCTTGCATCCTTGCCGCTTTATTTTTTACCGTTAATGCCGTGTGTTGCTGTAACGAACACAGTCACTAACGCAACAGTTCAGGCGTTATTGGGTCCCCAGACTCTATATCCAATAACGTCATTTTTATTCGAGTAGATGCAGTGAGGTTCATTTAACGCCGCTCTACCCATGTTATGGCAAGGATGTTTGACCGTATTATCAACTCGCCCCCAGCATGTCGATAACACAGCAAACAAACTAATAATAAGCGCACAATATCTTGCATCATTGCCGCTTTATTTTTTACCGTTAACGCCGTGTGTTGCTGTAACGAACACGAGTCATTAATGAGACAGTTCAGGCGTTATTGGGTCCCCAGACTCTATATCCAATATCGTCATTTTTATTCATGCCATTGGCAGAATTGAGCTTTAGGTCATCAATAATATCCTCTAAGAAGGATAAAGAGACTTGAGCAATAACGACAAAAAAGCGCAAGCAATGCAAACAAAAGCCCCAAAGCAAAGGATGCTCTGGGGCTTTTATTTTTATCACTCTATAAAGGGGTGTTAATCCCCTTAAAAATAGTCAATTTCAATACTCGCTAATGCGTTTCTGTTTGTTCTAGCCAATACATCACTTTATGTAAAAAGGCCCCTTTGTCTATCGGCTTAGAAATAAAATCATTCATCCCTATGGTTAAGCACCTTTCGCGATCGCCAGCCATTGCATCAGCTGTCATCGCAATAATAGTCACTTCAGCCATAACGTCGCCAGCATCTCCGTTGCGGATAAGCTCTGTAGCTTTATAGCCATCCAATATCGGCATTTGTCCATCCATTAAGACTAACTGCAACTCATTTTTATGTTTGATGTTCTGCAAAAAGGTTATTGCTTCGGCGCCATTATTAGCAGTATGGACAATAACCGGTAATTCTTCTAACAACCCTTCGGCTACAATCCGATTAATTTGGTTATCATCAACCACTAAAACGCTGTACTTTTTATCTTTGACTACCGGAGTATGATTGTCATCAGGTTGTGCCAATAAAGAAGTATTTTCACTGTTTTCACTTAACAGTTTACGGTAAACATCCATCAGTTGAATCGGTAGTACAGGTTTAATTAGGTGCTTACAATGAGCATTTTCAAGCATTGTAACGTCTACTTCATCGCGACCAATCATTAGCAACAAAGCACCTTTTGAGGCTTGGTAATGTTCGAGCCATTGCTTCGTTTTTCCCGTCACTAAACTGTTATCAACAATCACTACATCTGCATGTTGTAGTGCATATTCATCGACAAGGTGCTGATACGATTGAATGAGGGTCGCATTGGCAGACCACGACTCACAATGTTTTTGCATCATGCTGGCCGTTAGTTTATCAGCAATAAAAATCAGCACAGCTTGATTAGCCATTGGTAACACTATGGGGTTGTTGTATAGGTCGCGATTTTGTTTAGCACACACGTTAAACGTGAAGGTACTTCCTTGGTCCAACACGCTACTCACGCCAATATCGCCACCCAGCAAGGTGACTAATTGCTTAGAAATAGATAAGCCTAATCCAGTACCGCCAAAATCACGCGTAATTGAGCCGTTAGCTTGAATAAAAGGTTTAAATAATTTTTTCTGCTGCTCTTTCGTGATACCAATACCATTATCAGTAATTGAAAATTCAACATTAATATTGTCGGGTTGGTCATCAAAAGCACGCGTACTGACCTTTACAATCACATGCCCTTGCACAGAAAACTTAATCGCATTGCCAATAAGGTTAACCAAAACCTGCTTGATTCGATAAGGGTCACAAATTAACTTCCTGTGCCTTAGCTCAACGCTGTCGAGCAATAAAATCAAGCCTTTCTCTTCTGCTCTAATCGACATCATATTAATGACGCCGCAGACGTTTTCGAGTAAATCAAAAGAATCCAGTTCAACCTGTAAATTACCCGACTCAATTTTAGATAAATCCAGTAAGTCATTTATCAACACTGTTAGTGTGGCAATACTATTTTTAGCCATCATTAAATAACTGAGCTGTTTCTCAGATAAATAATCACGTTTGAGTAATTCAACCAAGCCGCCAATACCATTCAATGGCGTGCGTATTTCGTGGCTAATATTGGCCACAAACTCACTCTTAAGTCGATTAGCAGAAATAGCTTCCGCCGTAGCGGCTTCAAGTTCTTGAGTCCGTGAAATGACTTGTTGTTCTAAGGACTCGTTCATCTGCAGAATTTTTTTCTCACTGCGCCGCGAATCAGTTACATCACGAATGATCGCAGAGATACTGCTTATTTGCTTTGAGTTAATGGCAATCACAGGTGATAAACTCACTGTCAGCACTTTACTTTGCAACCCGTTAAATGCCGATTCTACCGTAACCATCGTATGTTCTTTGGCATCAAACACCTCAGCAATTAAACGTGGGCTTAGCTTCTTTTCATCACCGGTCTCATTTGCAGTTTCATCAATAATATCTAATAAATTGCTCTTGATTGCCTGGCTTTGTGCAATACCAAACAAAAATGTTGCCGACTCATTCCAGCTGAGTATCAGCCCTTGGCGATCAATACTAATAATGGCATCTGACGAGCCGGCAATAATCGCTTGATACAATGACTGATTGTCATACAGCACAATAATTTTATTCACGTATTTTTGATATACCAGAATAATTGCCACAATAATGCCATAAATAACCAGCATCAACAGCAGCATGATATTGCGTTGCGGTTGCCATAATGTATCAACGGCTGTTTCTGGAAATAAGCCTATAACCGTTAACTGCCGATCTTCACCACTCGATAAAGAAATGGTTTCACCAATAGACCAATAATGTTGTTTGCCCATTTTAACGGATTGAATGTTGCCTAACGTCGGTAATGGAGTATTGCCGGTTTGTGCTTGCCATGTGGCATGAGGGATCTGTAAGTCAAAACCAAACCGCAGTGCCTGATTCGGTGACGAAATAAAGTAACCATTTGAGTTCAAAATAACCAGGTCAAACAACGAATGTTTAAAATCTCTTTGTAGCTGTTCAAGCAATAAACTGGCGTCAATATTAGCGATAACAAAACCAAAAAAATCACCGTTATCGTCAAACATTGACCTTGCGACTCTAAAAGTTGGCCAAATTGGCGTTTCAATTACCCCATACTCGCGGTTTAAACTGATATCAGAAATATAATGTTCATTAGCATTTAATGCTGCAATATCCGAATAATAATCAGTATTGCCTTTCTCTTGTAACAAGCCTTCAGGCACGACTACAATCTTGCCATTACGCCGCTCAACTCTAACGACTTCATGGCCATTGTTTGAACGGCTAATAAAGCGTAATTGACGTACTTCTGGGTTAGTTTCAATAAATGCGGTAAACATATCTTGCAAACGGCGCGTCCATTGCGCTGTAGTGGTGCCATCTATTGGGTCGATATCACCATGCTGCATGGTTCGACTGATACCAATAACAGAGGAAGTAGAATGTAAAAATGACACCTTATTAGCATAAACATCAAAAACATTGGTCATTTCTTGTGAAGCGGTATGGCTCAACTGTACTAACGTTTTTTTATTGTTATCGATAATCGTTTGTTTGGCAAAATGAGAAAACACCAAATAAAACATCAAACAACAGCAGCCAATAACAAAATAACCTAAGTAAGACAATGTTTGGTATCTCGCCGTATTACTCCTATCAAACCATTGTTTGAACATAGTCTTCCTTTAGCTTTCGTTTGCTACCAAAAACGCATTAAAATCCTTTGCAGATAAGGGACGGCTCAATAAATAACCCTGCCCCATAGTGCATTCAAGCTCAAGTAGTGCCTGACGCTGCCCTTCAGTTTCTACACCTTCAGCAATTAACGCCAGTGACATTGATTTTCCTAATGAAATAATCGTTTTTACAATTTCATAATCATGTTTATTATTGAGCATGTCTTTCACAAATGACATGTCAATTTTCATTACATCAACATTAAACTTTTTCAAATAAGATAAACTCGAATACCCAGTACCAAAATCATCAATCGAAATCTTAATACCTAACGACTTTAACTGACTTAATTTGGTTTGCATTTCAGCGGCATCAATCATTAACGCCGTTTCTGTGATTTCAAGTTCGAGTAAATCGGCAGGTAACTGATAATCTGTTAAGGCTTTTTCAATCATATTGGCAAGATTAGGATCGGAAAATTGTGCCACGGCAACGTTAACCGAGACAGGGATTATTCGCCCCATATCAAGCCAGCGCTTTGCTTCTGCACAGGCTTTAAATAACACTTGCTTACCCAGCTTAATAATCAGTCCCGTCTCTTCGGCTAACGGAATAAATTCTATCGGTGAAATATAGACGCCATCTGCGCCCACCAGCCTGACTAAGGCTTCGGCGCCAACAATCTGTTTAGTGGCTAAATCAAACTTGGGCTGATAATGCACAAGCAGTTCATCATTTGCGATGGCATTTCGTAAGCAGGTTTCTAACTGGTGCCGTTCGCGAATGCTACTTTCTAAGTCATGTGAGAAAAAGCTAAACCGATTTCGGCCTTCTTGTTTGGCTCTGTACATCGCTACATCAGCATGACGCATTAACTCTTCGGCATCGGCAGCATCATTTGGGTAAACACTAATGCCGATACTGATCGACACACTGAATTTTTGTCCCGCCAAGGTAAAGGGCTCATGCATGGCCTCGACTAATTTAGAGGCCAACACCGATGACGCTTCTACAGAGTGAGTGTCACTCATCAAAATCACAAATTCATCGCCACCCAGTCTTGCAAGTGTATACGAAGGCGGAATTAACGAGCGCAGACGTTGCGCCATTAAACAAATCATTTCATCACCCAGTTGGTGCCCAAGTGAATCATTTAAGTATTTAAAGTGGTCGATATCGACGAGTAATGCCGCCGCTTTGGTGCCAAAAGACTGCGCTGTAGAGCAGGCTACACTTAAGCGGTCTTGCAATAAAATCCGGTTGGGTAAATCGGTGAGTTGATCATGGTTTGCCAAATGGCTCATTTTCATCGCCATCGCCATCGTTTCACTCACATCATGAAATACCATAATGGCGCCGATCACTTCTCCATTTTCATTACGAATAGGTGCTGCGGAATCTTCAACAGCAAAGACTTGACCGCCTCTGGCCGTTAGCTGACTGTTTAATGCCATCGCCACAATACGCTGTTCACGCAGCGCAATGTAAAGTGGATTGAGCAACGTATGCCGAGTATTGGCGTCACGCAATTGCATCACATTTTCAATCTTTTGGTGCAGCGCATCTTTAATGCGCCAGCCTGTCATGCGTTCAGCTATCGGGTTCATAAAGGTAATGAGCCCTTTAGTATCTGTGGCAATCACAGCGTCGCCGATAGAATTTAACGTGACCCGTAAACGTTCTTTTTCTGAGTATAAGGCTTGTTTTGCATGTTTAACTTCGGACACATCAACCACTGTAACCAAGTAACCATCGACGCCAGCGCTTGATTTCATTTTGGACTGAAAGACTTCATAAAAACTCATGCCCGGTTTATCCGTCACGGTTACGATATATTTCAATGGTTCGGTAGTGACTTCTCGCTGATGCATCAGCACAGCACGACTGAGCTCGTTTGGAAATAGACTGGAAATGTGTTTGCCATTGACCTCGCCAGCTAAGTTGTCAAACCATGCGCCAGAATAATCATTACTAAATAAGTTATTACCTTCATCATCCCAATAGGTAATCAGCATAGGCACTTGGTTAACCAGTTGCTGTAACTCTTCTTTTGCTTTAATAATCAGGTGGTTTTGCTGCCTAAATTTAAGTTGAGTATGCACTCGCAGGCAACAAATAGAGGCATTAAAGGGTTTGGTGATAAAGTCGACTCCACCACTTTCTAGTGCCAGCTTTTCGAATTCTGGTTCAGTATGACCCGTAATGAAGATAATCGGAATATCACTGTAAAGCGGATTAGATTTGAGGGCGCGACAAACTTGCCAACCATCCATATCGGGCATTTCAATATCAAGCAAAATGACATCAGGCTTAATTTTATCCACTAAAGCCAAAGCATTGCTGCCAGACTCCGAGAAATAAATATTGCCAAGAGGTGATAAAATATCTTCTAAAACAAAGATATTTTGAATATCGTCATCGATAATCAAAATTCGATATACGGTGTTAGCTAAACCCGACAACAACATGATCGCCTTTCTCCATTTGGTGACTTAACATCCATTTACCCTATACATATTGTTAGGTTTTTAACGACTTAGTCTATTTTTACATTGTATTAGTCAGTAGAAAACGGTTAGGGTTAAATCCATTAAGCTTTTTCAGCATTCATTCAGCAATGCACATTCAAAACAGGTAGCATTATGCCTAATACGTTTAAAATGGATGCACAGTTCAATACATACAAATGGGCAAACCTAACCTCTATTTTACTCTTAATTATTGGCTTGTTTATCGCTTTTACGCTTAAACACAATACCGAGCAACGTAATACTGTATTGCTACAAAACAGCTTAACTCAACACCTAAATAAAGTCAGTCAAGAGGTGGTCGAACGAGTTAATAAATTTGAATATGGCTTACAAGGATTACGAGGTGCAATCAATACTGTTGGCCTGGATAACTTTCACTACTCACAAAACTTAGCTTACTTCCAAAGTCGAGATTATGCCAGGGAGTTCCCTGGCGCTCGGGGTTTTGGTGTGATAAAAGTTGTGGCCAAAAAAGATTTAAATATTTTTTTACAGCAAGCAAAGCTTGATCGAAAACAAGCGTTCACATTTAAACAGCTAGACGAGCCACAAGACCCTTTATTTATTGTGCAATATATTGAGCCAGAACGCCCTAATATAGAATCGCTAGGGTTAGATATTGGTTCAGAGCAAAAGCGCCGCAGAGCAGCATTATCTTCAGCTATTGCAGGCAGTGCAACACTCTCAGCTCCCATCACCCTAGTGCAAGCAGACAATAAAGTGAACCATGGTTTTTTATTATTACTGCCTATTTTTGAACCGCTTAATACACCTAGTTTAGCGCCACCAGAAGTGCTTGGTTGGGTCTATACACCTTTGCTGATCAATGAAATTCTAGCGACATTAACGGATCAACATAATGGTATAAAACTTGATATAACCGATATTAGCCCAACCAACAATGTGCAATTTTTCACGTCTTCTTTAGCCGATACAAGTGATTCATCAGCATCATTAGCAATAGAGCCGCCAGCAATAGACAATAGCCATATGCACCAACAACAAATACAAATTTATGGTCGCCATTGGCAAATCACGTTCACCCCATCGACACAATGGATAACAGATCTTAACTTAGCAGACCCAGAACGAGTGTTGATGATTACACTGGGCTCCACGCTATTATTGATTGTGATACTCCACGGTTTTTTACGCTATATCACACGAAGAATGGACAATATTAGACAAAAAATATCCTTATCTTCCTTTATCGACAACTCCTCAGAGTGTTTAATCGGTGTAGACAGTAGTTTTGCCATCTTAAATTGGAACCATTCTGCTGCAACTATTTTTGGTTTAGAGGCGGGGTCTTCCAAAAAGCCTATCATTAACTACTTAAGGGAAAGCATATCGCCAGCCACGTTAATTGCCTATTTTAAAAAAGTAGCCCGCGGTCAGCAAGTCGGTAACATTGAGTTTAGCTACCAGCTCAACAACGAAACTGAAGCTCGGTCGCTTGAGTTAACCATTACACCACTATTAAAAAACAATCATTTTTTAGGTGCTAGCTTTACTATCAACGATGTGTCCAACTTCAAATTACTACAAGGTCAATTGCAACAACATAACAGTGAGCTGAAAAACCAAGTAGATGAAAGTAATTTAGAAATTGAGCAAGCAGCTTTATTTCAACAAAATATTTTAAACAACAGCAACGTGATTATTATTGCCACCGACTCATCTGGGCTAATGTCCTTTTTTAGTCGCGGTGCAGAAAAAACCCTGCGTTTTAGTCACGATGAAATGGTCGGTAGTTGCAACCTAACGACGCTGATAAAGGACGTTGGATTACTCAATAATGAAAAACTCAATAATGAAAATGGCAACACCAAAGCGCCAGAGGTTATCCCTCAAGACAGTAAAAAAATATTCAGTTTTTTACATCAGCATTTACAACTGCAAGAGCATCTCACCTTGTCGTGCGCGATAAAGCAAAAGTATGGCGACCATAAACAGATATATTTGCATGTCTCAGCAATAAAACAACGCACATTAGGCATAACGGGGTTTGTATTTGTTGTAGAAGACTTAACCGAAAAAAAGGGCTTATTAAAGCAGCTGCATTTAATCAACAGTGCAGTAGATTGTTCGCAGAACATTTTATTGTGGGTCAATAGAGAGGGCTATATTGTTCACAGCAACACATATGCTGAGCAGATTTTAGGTTACAGCAGTAAAGACATGCAAAGCCAAAATATCGACAGTATATTGGTGCACAACAGCGAGCAAACGTGGCAAGACTTAAAACTCAATTTGCTTAATGGCAGCAATAAGGAACTTGAATATAATATTCATACCATGAATATCCCATCACTACCCGTGCGGATGTCGGCCACATTAATCCGTATTGACGATGTTGAATTTGTTTTTATTGAAATTAAAAGTATCGCAGTAAGACACACCAATTTACCTTTGATGACCACAACAGTAAAAGAATTAAGTGCTAAGCACGTATTACCCATTGCACCGAGTGACTCCGCCAGCATCTTAACCGCTAATAATGACCCTAGTGATGACATTGTAGAAAACACGAGTAATATCAGTATTGAAGATGTTAGTAATAACAGTATTGAAAGCTATTGCGAGCAGCAGAACATCGACTATCAGGGCGCGTTATCTCGCCTCAGCTATAACAAAACTGTCTATCTGAAAGCACTAGAGCTGTTTATGGAAGATATCACTCAATATGCAGCATTAGATGTGTTATCGACAGAGGCTAACACTGAATTCAAAATGATGTTTCATACCCTTAAAAGCTCATCTGCCACATTGGGCTTTACTGAACTAGCCCACTTTGCCAAGCAACAGGAAACAGAGATAAAAACCACTGAAAATTACGATTTAGCACAAGGCTACAGCGCTCTTGTTGGGCAAATAAACCTTACATTGCCTATCGCGCAGGGTTTACTCACTCAACTGCAAGACAAACAGCCTGTAGCAAACGAGTCAGGCGTTAAACCGTCAACAGACATTAGCGATGACGTATTGAGGTTATTTAACATATTACGAGAAGAGATTGGCACATTTAATATGAATGCGACCAATACTTTCCCTCAAATAGCTCATATTCTTAAAATACTTGAGCCAACTGATTATGAGTTATTAGCACATTCAATCAAAAACCTTAAATTCCAACAAGCAGAAGCGATCCTCAATAATATTCAGCCAACGTTACTGCAAAAGTATCAGACAAAGTCATAAAATGAAGCGACGATAACACTGCCAGCTAGGGCTTTTACAATTCCACAGACGGATAAAAATCAATAAGTCGCATAATATGATAGCTAACCAATACTAAAGTATTAGTGTTGTTGTTTGGTTTTATTAATAAAGACTAAATAACACAAATATTTACCCACAAAAATTGTTACCATTACTACACTTAATCATACCCCATACTGATTGAACATAATTAATGACCGTAGCATTTAAAAAGTGTGTCTTTATCATTATTAGCATTAGCGCCTTATGTTGTATCGTTAGCTGTGATTTTTCAGCTAAATCAACATCGCTAAAGGCTACGTCAAAAGAAACCATCACAATTGCCGTATCTAATACTCCATTATCAGCGCCTTTTTTTATTGCTGAGAAAATGGGCTTTTTTGCAGATAATAATCTCAATGTTGAACTGGTCCGATTTGATGGCGGAGTAAATTGCTTTAATGCCTTAATTAACGAACAGGTTGATTTTGCAACATCGTCTGAAACGGTAGTGATGTTTAATAGTTTTAACCGCACTGATTTTTCGGTAATTGCGAGCTTTGTTGAATCTGATAATGACGTTAAATTACTCAGCTTAACCCCAGAAAAGTATCGACAACTTGATAATATTGCCAATACCCGTATTGGCATTATTAAAGGCAGTGCCAGTGAGTTTTTTTTAGACAGTCTATTAATTATGTATAATAAAACTCACCTGCCTATCGAGCGCGTATATTTAACCTCAGACCAACTCATACCTGCATTGCTCAATAATAGAGTAGACATTATTTCGGCTTGGGAGCCATCGAGTTATATGCTGTCAGAACATCTTTCGCAAAACCCAGAAATGATTAATAGCCGTGGTTTATATCATCTGTCATTTAATTTAATTGGACTTAAAAATACCAGTGTTGATACACATCATAAACTTGCACTGCTTAAAGCGATTACTGATGCCACGGTATATATTCACACACACCCAAAACAGGCTCAAAAGATCCTTAGCCAAGTCTTGAATATTACACCATCGCAACTCGAATACTCATGGGCCGACTATACTTTTAGATTGTCACTCAGTAACGCATTGTTTTCTAACATTCAAACTCAAAGTCAGTGGGCGATTGATAACCAATTAGTGCCTAAAGAAAACCGAGTCGATTTCAGACAAGTATTTGACCGGCAACTACTTGAAACCTTTAATAATCAAGAGGCAGGCTGGTAAGTTATGATGTTATCAAAGCGCCTTAAATGGACCGCCATATTATGCTCAATCTTGACATTGATTGTTGGTTTGTCGCTTATTCAAGTTCATAATTATCAGCAAAAAATTTATCGTCAACTTAATTACTCAATGAAGCTGCAACTCAGTATCGACAGCTTACGCAGTCAATTGTGGTTATATCAAGAATATTCAGATAAACAAGGGCTTATTGAACTCAATAACCGTCAAGCAGAGCTCGCCGCGGAGTTATCGCAAGATATTGATTGGGATGTGCAGCAAAAAATCATCATCCAAAATATCAATCGACTCAACACCAATGTCAGAGTATTGATTAACACACAAAATACTCATCACAGCAAACAACTCGATGATGCAGTCAACCCCACAGCAGAGCGATTATTTAAAACAAAATACAGCATGATTATTGAAGAGATGACAGAAGAGATGTTTAGCCTACATCAGTTATCGATTAAACAAGCAAAGATTAAACAACAAAGCTTATTGTGGATGGTTGGTGCTATTTTATTGTTATTAACAACATTAATCACAGCATGGTCGTTTATGACCTTAATCCGCTTTAGAAACGGATTATATTCATTAAATCAAGGTATGGAGGCGCTTGCGTCTGGTGATTTAACCAGCCGGATTGTATTTAGTGACGATGATGAATTGTCTGCATTAGCGGGGAATTTTAATAATATGAAACACTCGCTCACTCAAATTACAGTCAAAAAAGACAGCCTGAAACAAGAGGTCGACCGGCAAACTCATAAACTGATAGAGCAGCAAGACAGGCTTATTTTTCTGGCTGAACATGACGAGTTAACCGGTATCTATAATCGACGCGCTTTTATTAAAAAAATCGACAGTGCCATTGCCAGAGATTTACGTTCCGACGATCAAGCAGCATTACTGTTTATCGATTTAAATAAGTTTAAACAGATCAATGACACGTTAGGCCATAGCGTAGGAGATGAAGTCATTGTTACCCTCGCTCAGCGGTTAATGAGCAACCTAAGAACCACCGATATTGTTGGCCGGCTCGGCGGCGATGAGTTTGTGGTATGGCTAGATTTGATTGCTGAACCTATCGATATCGACCAAAAATTAACTCAGCTTTTAAATCTCATCAAACAGCCGATAAACATTGGGCCTCACACCTTAGAAGTGGGCGCCAGCATTGGCGTTAGCGTGCTACCAAAACACGGATTAAGTAGCAGAGAATTAATCAGCGCAGCAGATACGGCCATGTACCAAGCTAAAGCAGACAACAGTATAGAGTATTGTTATTACGCGGACGATCATGGCATATCAACGTTAGCCAGTTCGTAAGTTTGCGTATTCCAGTCAAAATAATACTCTACCCCTTGCCACTCATACACTGTGCCACTGTCGCGTTGAATGACTTTAGCGTTCTGCGGCAAACTACGTAAACCTTTATTGACCTGAGTGACTATGGTTGTTTGTTGTGGCGCAGACACGCGAGTAGGCACAATAATAGGCTCATCAACGACCCGATAACCTGTTGTTGGCACAATATTAACGCTACGGTAAGGATAAAAACCTTCGTTTTGTCGACGATAATCATAGCGAGAGTTAACACCATAAGGCCAACTCACCCCAATAGTAGGGCCCCAACCACTGTTAATGCCCCAGCCACTGTGAACACCCATACCATTACTCCATCCCCAGGCATGACTTAACCCTAGGCCTAAGCCCAAACGCCAGGGATCTCGATGGCGAGAACGATGCTGTGAATGGCGTCGTCCATCATGTTGGTTACCTACCGAATGTGACTCGCGGGTAAGTCGATCATTATCGACAGGCGCTTTTGCATGAACAGGTACTAATACGCTAGTTAATAAACAAGCACTTACCGCTACAACACTCAGCAATAATGGGGATTTAATTCTTTGCATGGGTCACCTCAACGTCGTCATCGACTGCATTCATTTTACGCTAAGTCGAGATAAAGTCGATATCCTCCATTTTGGCTTAACCCTAAATTAGAAAAATGCTATAGTGCGCGCCATATTGGATTTGATATTCAGGCGGTAAACATGAGTTTTAAGGACTTACGCAGCTTCATCGATCATTTAGAAGCAAATGGCGAGCTAAAACGTATTAGCTACCCTGTTGACCCTTATTTAGAAATGACTGAGATTGCTGATCGCGTTTTACGATCGGGCGGTCCCGCGCTGCTATTTGAAAATCCTAAAAATAACACCATGCCAGTATTGGTAAACTTATTTGGTACCCCCAAACGCGTTGCCATGGCATTGGGCAAAGACGATCCATTGGCACTGCGTGAAGTAGGCGAATTACTGGCTTTTTTAAAAGAGCCAGAACCGCCAAGCGGCTTTAAAGATGCTATAGCTAAAATCCCCATGTTTAAGCAAGCACTCAACATGCCGCCTAAAACAGTACGTAATCCACCTTGCCAACAAGTGGTTAAAACCGGCGATGAAGTCGACCTCACCAGTTTACCTATACAACATTGTTGGCCAGGAGATGTTGCCCCGCTGGTAACATGGGGATTAACGATTACCAAAGGCCCACGTCAAAAACGTCAAAACCTAGGCATTTATCGTCAGCAGCTGTTGGGCAAAAATAAGCTCATTATGCGCTGGTTAGATCATCGTGGCGGCGCGTTAGATTTTAAAGACTTTAAACAGCTCCATCCTGGTGAGCGTTATCCTGTCGTAGTGGCATTGGGCAGCGATCCTGTCACTATTTTAGGTGCTGTGACTCCCGTGCCAGATTCCATGAGTGAATATGCTTTTGCGGGTTTACTGCGCGGCGAACGTACAGAAGTGTGTAAAGCTATTAGTTGCGATCTTGAAGTACCAGCCACCAGTGAAATTATTCTTGAAGGCTATATTGACCCAGATGAGACCGCAGTAGAAGGTCCATACGGCGATCACACTGGCTACTATAACGAAACCGACTCATTCCCAGTATTTACCGTAACTCACATTACTCATCGTAAAGATGCGATTTATCACAGTACCTATACAGGTCGTCCACCCGATGAGCCAGCCATGTTGGGCGTGGCATTAAACGAAGTATTTGTGCCTATTTTACGCAAACAGTACCCTGAGATTATCGACTTTTACTTACCGCCAGAAGGTTGTTCGTATCGTATGGCGGTAATATCAATTCGCAAACAATATCCTGGGCATGCTAAACGAGTCATGATGGGCGCATGGTCTTTCTTGCGTCAATTTATGTACACTAAATTCATTGTTGTCGTTGACGAAGATGTTAACTGCCGTGACTGGCAAGATGTTATTTGGGCCATTACGACCCGTATGGATCCTACGCGCGACACGATGCTAGTTGATAACACCCCCATCGATTATTTAGATTTTGCTTCTCCAGTGGCTGGTTTAGGCTCAAAAATGGGCTTAGATGCAACGAATAAGTGGCCAGGTGAAACCACCCGAGAATGGGGCACGCCTATTGTGATGGACCCTGAGGTCAAACAAAAAGTAGACCAAATTTGGGATGATCTTGGCATTGATGAAAGACCTACGCTGTAACCAGAGTGATCCAATTAGGATGCTATTGGCTATAAATAAGTGATTGATAAAAATTAAAAAGGCCTTAAAGGACGTTAGATGAAAACCATTCGTTGTCAGATTGAAAAAGTCACCCCGTTTAATGACGCTGTTTATCAAGTGTTGCTAAAACCAGAAACCGCCTTTGACTTCAAGGCTGGTCAATACTTGTGTGTAGTCATGGGTGAAAAAGACAAACGTCCTTTTTCTATCGCTTCTGCGCCTAATTCTGCGTTAATCGAATTACATATCGGTGCAGCAGTAAGTGAAAGCTACCCAATGCAAGTGGTAGAACGCTTAAAGACATCAACGCATATCGACATTGAAGCACCTGCTGGTGATGCATACTTACGCAGCGACAGCCACAGACCTCGCATTTTAATTGCTGGCGGCACGGGTTTTTCATACATAAAAAGTATTGTTGAACAGCAAATTGCTAACGGCGAAACCATTAATACAAAATTGTATTGGGGTTGTCGTAACGAAGAGGCCATGTACTACCAAGACATTGCACGTCAATGGCATGCAGACCACGAATGGTTAGAGTTTATCCCAATTGTTGAAATAGTTAGCGACACTTGGCAGGGCAAACAAGCCAACCTGCTAGAACAAATTAAGCATGATTTTATTAGCTTAAACGGTTACGACATCTACATCGCTGGTCGCTTTGATATGGTTGGCGCAGCACGTGAGTTATTCCGCGAACTTGGTGTTGAAGAAGCCCACTTATACGGCGATGCTTTCGCATTCATTAAGTAAGCTATATCCGGATAAGCATTAAGGTTAACTAAACCTGTCAGTAAATCGTCATAGAACCGGCAAACTTGCCGGTTTTTTTATTCGATTAACGCTTTGTATTCCACGACTCATTTATTTAAAATTATGTCACATTTATCATTAAGGTAATCCTATGAAACTCAGTCAATTAACTCAACCAATCTATGACCATTTATATCGCGATATTTTTGAGTTTCGCAGCACCTTTGATTTACCGGTTAACGACAGTGCTAGCTTAGATGATAAAGCCGATACGCTGCACACCTCATTAATTATTGAAGAAATGACCGAGTTAGCTGAAGCAGACTCGCGCATTGAGCAAGCCGATGCGATTGTAGACTCGGTGTATGTGTTAATGGGCCGTCTAGTCCACCTAGGCGCGGCTCAGGTAAGCGATCGCATCGAGATAAGCTATCTTATAGATATACTGCTTAACGTGGCTAAAAACCGTGAAATCGACTTCATTCAATGCTGGGATGAAGTTCACTCTAGCAACATGAGTAAAGTGTGCCGTAACCAGCAAGAGCTAGATGAAACAATTGCTCACTATGCTAAGCAAGGTGTCGAAATTGTGGGCAGTGTGAAAGGTGAGTTTATTATTGCCAAGTGCGCTAAAGATGTTGATATGGCCGGTAAAGTTGTGCGTCAAGGTAAGGTGCTGAAATCTGTTTATTACCGCCCAGCAGACTTAACGACGTTAGTGGTTAATGAGTAAAATATTCAAGACTCGTTTATTCAGTCTTGTAGAATTAACCATAAAAATGCGCTTTAAAAGCGCATTTTTTATGGAAATTTAGTGCTATGCCGCTTACGACAATTTAGCATCGTTGAGTGTGTTAATTAGGCGCTGCGGCTCATCTACACTCAAATGTATCACTGTCATCGGTTCGGGTAACTGCCCCATACCGCCATGATAAATAACCGGACGGTTTAGCGTAACAGTGACATTACTTTGTCCGCGGCCGATACTCATTGTCTCCGCTCCATCTTGGTTTAACTCTGTTGGTTTTTGCTCAGTAACATCAGCAATATCCGCTATATTAACCACCATAAATCCCCATAATGAGTTATTAATAACCAGATTATCTCTCATTAAATACAACGAGTAATAACGCGACAGCCTATGATTAGCAACTATCGACATTAAGGTGTAGCCGATAATACTCGAGACAATAATGGCCACCCACTCGCTCCACGACACCAGTAAAAAATAACTGCTACATGATGCAATAATACAGCCGGTTAACATCAACCACACATGCCAGCGCACGGCACTCTTAAGGTTAATGTTGGCAATTGCTGGCGGATGATTGCGTGAAAACCACGGAATAGAATAAAACCAGTTTGTCGCTTCGCTCGCCATAATAAGCGCAATCGTTAAACTTTTATCATCGCCTTCACGATAAGTTTCAACGGCGCCAACTCGTGGATCTCCTTTAAGCTTACGTACCTTTAATAACCCGCGCACCACACTCACAATCAAATATAATTCAATCACCAGCAACACGGCAATAATCGGGTAGCGTAACCAGGCAATAAATTCAAAGTAATGGGCAATTTCAGCTGGGAAACTTAACCGCGCAACAAGGCTGCTTAAACTGAAAACAACAATCAACTTCCACAGTTTTTGGGCGCCCTTTTTAATAATGCAATACCAATAACTTAAGGGCAGAAATACAAAATACAGTGCACAAATAAAGTACAAAGCTCTTTTGTCAGCATCGCTAGCTAACGTCTCTGGCGTCCAGTTAACACCTATCACGAAACTGAATATCATTAAGACTAAAAAAATTAACCGGTACTTTACAGCTGCTCTCATTCAATACTCTTCCTTGGTCTATTTTAATCACATTAATACTGTGTGCTAAGTATAGATATTGGGGCAACATCTATTTAAACAAGTTATTAACATAACAATAAAAGTGACCAGTAAGGATTTTGATTGCATACAAAGTTGTTACAGGAAATGACCAATACAAATGAGTTTTTTATCTAGTCGCTTGAGCTAATCAGCGCGTTTAAATAACCAAGATAAACCATGGATAGCTGTTGTTGGAAACGCCATTGAATGATCGGCTTCAGGGATCACCAAGAGTTTTAGCTGCAATGTGTCCGCTTCGACAGAGGGATGAGAGAGGAGTATTTGATAAAACGCCTGAGCATCGGCCACCATGTGATGATTATCGTGAGTATAAGGCGGCCTTTCTAATTCGCCAATACCAATAAAGACCTTAGCGGATATGGCGGGTATTTGGCTAAAGCCTTGAGTAAATTGTTGTAACAAGTGCTTGTTATCAAACCACAAAGAAGGGCTGCCCAGCACATAGTTGGTAAATAATGTAGGTTGCTCCAGTAACACATATGCACCAAATAACCCTCCGAGCGAATTCCCCATAAAGGTATTTTGCTGGGTATCAACACGATAATAATGCTCAACAAAAGGCATGACAGTGTCGCGTATAAAGCGAACATGCCGTTTTGCCTCACCGGTGTTGAGTTTCCAACTCGGATCATGGCTTGGAGTATAATCTCGAATACGACTAGACGCCCCTTTACTGCCCTTTTGATAGCCTATTACGACTAAAATGGCTTGATGCATCATATTACTGTTCATCGGAAATCGTGTTGCGCCGGAAACCACTTGCATACTGTACATGCCATCGGTCATGTAGATAACAGGATAAAAGTGAGTGCTATTTTTTTGATAATCTTTAGGTAATTTGATCATCACCTGATAATCACGGCCACCATCTTTAAGGGTAAACTGAAGGGTGCGAGGAATATTAACCGCAGCGGCCGAAGCATAAGCATCGACCCACTGACTCGCTGGTTTTGATTGCACATTGTCGCTGCCGTCAGCACTTGCAAATGAGCTATTAGTTAAGCAATAGCCACACAGCAAGAGGCCAATAAAGCGGTATATCATGTTATTTAACCTGAGCTCGGATTAAGGGATGAACTTATACTACTCAAAATCAACATGTTACCCCTTCTCTCTTTCAAGCTTGTCATTTGTTCTGCTAACAAGGCGAACTGACGCGTCAATAGCTAGCCTATTGTAAGTCGATTCAACGCAGTTAGCAGGGCAAAGGACTGTTTGAAAGGCGTTTATTATCCCGAGCTCAGGTTATTTAGCATCCCTGCCATAATCCATCTACCACATTACGTTAAAGCATGTAGTCCAGCGATAGCGAAATAAACAGTATCATTCCAGCCCAGTTGTTATTTAAAAAGGCTTTAAAACAGGGCGCGCGCTCACGACGATAAATAAGCCCTTGTTGGTAAACGGCAAAGCCAATAAAGCTCACAATGCCTAAAGCGTAAATCACACCACGCTCAGCCAACACGCCAGCCATAATAAAACACCCTAACGCAGCAAGTTGAAATAAACCAATAATCTGCCTATCGAATCGGCCAAATAAAATCGCAGTAGACTTAATCCCGACCTTTAAATCGTCATCACGATCGACCATGGCATACATGGTGTCGTAAGCCACCGTCCAACACCAGTTAGCCATAAATAACCACCATGCCTCAACGGGGACTTCTCCCAGCTGTGCGGCATAGGCCATCGGTATAGACCAGCTCCACACTATGCCTAAAAACATCTGCGGCATATTGGTAATCCGTTTCATAAACGGGTACATAATCGTCAGTATAATGCCAACGACCGACAACTGTACTACCAACGGATTAAGCCATAACACTAAGCTAAATGCGGCTAACCCAAGCACCACAAATAAGCAAAGCGCCTCTTTGATACTGACTTCGCCCGACACCAATGGGCGCATATTGGTGCGCTCCACATGTGCATCTAAATTGCGATCAGCATAGTCATTAATAATGCAGCCGTTGGCTCGCATTATGACCACACCCACAATAAAAATAAGCAGTACAGTAATATAAGGCATGCCTTGCGCTGCTAATACTAACGCCATTAAACAAGGCCAGAGTAAAAGCAACGTACCTATGGGTCTATCGATTCGCATTAATCGTGCATAAGCACGAAGTTTGTCTTGCAATGACATCGATGTCATATCTCCATGATTTCGCATGTTGACAGCTTAACAACGCTCTAACTTAGCGAGTGATACCAATAACCATTTACTGCCGAAATCAACAAAATTGACTTGTACACGGCCTTTTTCACCCGAGCCTTCAAAGCTTGTGACAATGCCTTCACCAAACTTAAAGTGCTTCACTCTAGAACCCACTTTATGACCGGTGTCATTAAACCCATGAGGTTTTTTAGTCGCCACTGCATCTGCCGCTCGCGATGGGAAACGCTGGCTAACAGAAGGCTTAACCTGAGCACGGATACGAATTTGCTCAACAAACTTTTCAGGAATTTCATTGATAAAGCGTGATGGGCTAGCATAATCTTCACGACCATAAATACGGCGAGATTCTGCATAACTGATGTACAGTTTTTTCATCGCACGAGTCATGCCCACATAGCACAAGCGGCGCTCTTCATCTAAGCGATCGCCCTCATCTAACGCCATCTTGCTCGGGAATAAGCCTTCTTCAACACCCGCCATAAAGACCATCGGGAATTCAAGTCCTTTGGCTGAATGCAATGTCATTAATTGCACAGCATCAGTAAAGGCATCGGCCTGTCCTTCACCAGCTTCTAATGCCGCATGTGATAAGAAGGCATTAAGCTCGCCCATATCTTCAAGCTCTTCTGGCATTTCAAAACTGCGGGCAGCAGTCACTAATTCGTTTAAGTTTTCAATACGCGCTTGGGCTTTTTCGCCTTTTTCAGCTTCGTACATGGTCCGTAAACCGGAACGTTCAATCACGCTATCAGCCATTCGATACAGCAACATATCGGCAGTATCTGTGCGCATCGAAATAATGAGTTCCATAAAGCCACGCACTGCATTTGCTGCACGGCCGGCTAATACTTTTTCTTCAATTAAGTGCACACTGGCTTGCCACAACGTTAACTGATGCTGTTTGGCAGTAGAGCGCAAAATATCTAAGGTGCGATCGCCAATTCCACGTGCTGGTGTATTCACCACACGTTCAAATGCGGCATCATCATCTTTATTATTGATAAGACGCATATAGCCCATCGCATCTTTAATTTCCTGGCGTTCGAAGAAGCGTAAACCACCGTAAATGCGGTAAGCTAAGCCTTTGTGTAAAAAGGCTTCTTCGAGCACTCGTGATTGCGCATTTGAGCGATATAAAATAGCGCATTCACTTAAGCTGCCGCCTTTTTCTTGCCAGTCACTAATGCGCGCTACAATAAATTTGGCTTCGTCCATTTCATTAAAGGCACAATAAACTGAAATAGGTTCGCCATCTTTATCTTCGGTCCATAACTCTTTACCTAAACGGTCAGGGTTATTGGCAATCACGGCGTTAGAGGCGTTCAAAATATTCGCTGTTGAACGATAGTTTTGCTCTAAGCGGATAGTTTGTGCACCAGAAAAGTCTTTCAAGAAACGGTGCAAGTTTTCAATTTGTGCGCCGCGCCATCCGTAAATAGACTGATCGTCATCACCGACAATCATCACGTTAGCCGTATTACCCGCTAATACGCGGATCCAAGCATATTGAATGGCGTTAGTATCTTGAAATTCGTCAACCAAAATATGGCGGAAACGCTCTTGATAATGCGCTAATAAGTGTGGCTTATTGAGCCATAACTCATGAGCACGTAACAGAATTTCAGCAAAATCAACCAAGCCTGCGCGATCGCACGACTCTTGATAAACTTTATAAATATTCAGTAAATTTTGCTCAATAGGAAATCCACCCGCATCAATATGCTTAGGGCGTAAACCTTGGTCTTTTTTACCGTTAATGTAACCTTGAGCCTGACGAGGAGGATATTGCTTCTCATCTAAGTTAAGGCTCTTAAGAATACGTTTAAGCAAACGTAACTGGTCGTCAGAATCAATAATCTGGAAAGTTTGCGGTAAATTAGCATCTTGATAATGGGTACGCAATAAACGGTGGGCCAACCCATGGAAGGTGCCTATCCACATGCGGCCCATGTTAGTACCGACCACTTTTTCCACGCGCTCACGCATTTCTGCTGCCGCTTTATTGGTAAAGGTGACTGCCAAAATAGAATATGGACTTTGTTGTTCTACTTGCATTAACCACGCAATACGATGAGTTAATACACGGGTTTTACCACTGCCGGCACCCGCTAACACCAACATATTTGAAAGTGGCGCGCCAACTGCCTCACGCTGCTTATCGTTTAGGCCGTCTAATAATGATGATACGTCCATTTTTCCTCCCAGAAATCTGCGATGTATTATATATCAATTAGCGTTGGAAAGCCGTGCAATAGTTTACCTATTTGGGGCGAGAAACCTAGAATACAGCGAGTGATAAGGCTTAAAGCTGCATTAGGACTAAATTGACAATGACAATCACGAAAATTACTATACAAAATAAGAGACTGACTTAGGCTGACACATTGAACATCAAAGATTTAGAACTGTTTATTGCCGTGGCTAAACTAGGTAGCTTTACTAAGGCGGCCAAATCACTTGATACCCGCCGCGCTCTGGTGAGTCGGCGCATTGCTGATTTAGAAAAACAACTTGGCGCCCCACTATTTACCCGTACCACTCGAGTGATGAACCTAACCGCCTCGGGCAAACGTTATTTGGCCCAAATAACGCCACTGGTTAGTCAACTTAACCATGCTGGAGACGTATTTAAACATCGTCACGACGACGTACAAGGCAAATTAAGAATTGGCTTACAACCGTTTGTTGATAAGTTGATGGACAAACACATCGCCCATTTTGTGCATGCCTATCCACAGGTTCAATTAGAAGTCTTTATTGTGCCAGGACAGCATCAAGACATAAAACGCTTAAATTTAGACTGCATGATTAATGCAGGAGAAGTCACTAAAGGCAATATTAGCAAACAAAAGCTCATGACGTTTGAGCGAAAAATGTATGCCAGCAGCCTTTACCTAGAAAAATCATCTGTGATAGAAACCATTGACGATTTACATTACCACTCATTACTTGGTTATCGTGATACCGAAGGTGTTTTAGAGCATCAATGGAATTTCCAGCACACAAACGTGAGTGCCAACTACAAAATTATTTGCAGTGATTACAATTCTTTGTATCACTTTTGTCTCGGCGGTGCTGGGATTACTCTCCTACCCCAAGTTATTGCTGTGGATGCCGTAGAAAATCAGCAACTCATTAACGTACTGCCTGAGTTAAGCGCTGGATTTACCGATATTAATATTCTCTCACCCAAAGATAGCGCCCCCTCGCCGGTTGCCAAAGTGTTTGTTGAACATCTTGGCGATATCGTTAAATAGTACACCTCGGCTAAACCCAGCTTAACCCAGTAAGGTCAACGTATCGAAAACTAAGGGATTAAAACGGGGGCTTAAAAATACAAAAAAGGGGTCAGCATTGCTGCTGGCCCCTTTTTATCATTCTGTGACAACATTCATCACATCAGCTTAAATAGCTTCATTGGTGCAATATCCTCAGTACAATATCATCAGTACAATACAGCGTTTGTACCGAGCGGATAACCTACTGAATGGTGCATCGTAACCACCTATTTTTTAACAACCTATTTTTTATCGTCTTTTAAACCAATGCTGTCCATCCAGTATTCAAAGTTGACCAAGTTGCCTGGTAATACAATGCGGCTATCTTTTTTGCTTAGACCATCTAATTGCTTCATGTATTGCTCACCGAGCTGCATACGCAATGCACTTTGTCCGCCTTCAGATGAAATCACTACCGCTAAACGCTCAATCGACTCTGAGGTAGCTTTAGCTAAGGTTAAAATCTCTTGCGCCTTACCTTCAGCTTCGTTTATGCGGCGCTGCATTTCACCCTCAGATCGGTTAATTGTTTCTGCCATCACACCTTCTGAACGGTTAATTTTGCTTTGTTTATCACCTTCACTTTTAGCGAGTAACGCACGGCGCTCACGCTCGGCATTAACCTGCATTTCCATGGCGTTTTTAACGGTTTCTGGTGGCGTAATATTTTTAATCTCGTAGCGGTGAACGCGCATTCCCCACATAGAACCGGCTTCATCTAGCACTTCGACGACTTTAGCCGAGATTAAATCACGCTCTTCAAAAGTACGGTCTAAATCTAGCGTACCAATAACCGAACGGGTTGTTGTTTGAGCGAGCTGAATCGCAGCGTAACGGTAGTCAGTAATGCCATAACTGGCTTTAACTGGATCGGTAACCGAAATATAAATCACGCCGTCTACTTCGACGTTGACTTCGTCACTCGAAAAACATTCCTGCGGTGGAACATCAATGGTTTCTTCTTTCAAATCATGAATGTAAGCCACTTTATCAACAAAAGGGATAAGGGTATGAAAACCAGCATCTAAGGTGCTGTGGTACTTACCTAGACGCTCTACAATATAGGCAGATTTAGTGGGCACTAAACGAATCGATTGAAATAGTTTCAACACGAAAATAGCAAAAATAATACCCCAAATCACCATCACAATAAAATCAGTATCAATTCCGTTAATCGACATTAGCGTGCTCCTTTCGCTGGTGAATGACTTACCGCATGAGTGACTTGCTCCATGCCTTCAAAAAAACCTTCAAGTTTGGCCATCTCAGCAGGCACAACAGACACTTGGGCCTCAGATAAAATCTTGCCGACTTGACCAATAAACTGCTCTTTAAGCAACATGTTCATGGCATCATTACCGCCATTGATGGTCAACGCTTTGCATATCATTTCCATGCCTTCAGCTTTAGCATTGGCCACAATTGATATTTCTTGTCCGGTACCAATGGCCTCGTTAATACGTCTTTGTTTTTGACCTTCTGACAGGTTAATCGCTTCTTGACGCTCGCCTTGCGACATATTGATCATCGCCGCTTTTTCAGCGTTGGCTAAGGTAATCTCAGCACGCTTACGACGCTCTGCTTCCATTTGTTTTTCAAGGGTATGAATAACATTATGCGATGGAGTAATATTTTTAATCTCATAACGCAATACTTTAATCCCCCAAGGGTCTGAAGCTTTATCAATTTCACGCACTATCGATTCGTTTAAACTGTCACGCTCTGAAAAAGTTTGCGATAAGGTTAACTTACCAATTTCAGAACGCATGGTAGTTTGCGCTAGATTTACTGCCGCGCGGCGATAGTTTTCAATACCGTAGCTGGCTAGTTTGCCGTCCATCACTTTAAGATACACCAGCCCATCAACTTCTAGCTGAGTGTTATCTTTAGAGATACAGCTTTGTGGCGGTACATCAAGTACCTCTTCACGGGTATCGTGTCGATAAGCCACTCTGTCTACAAATGGCACTAAAAAATGAAACCCAGGAGCTAACACGGTACGAAACTTACCTAAGCGCTCAATCACATGCACTTCGCGCATGGGCACTATGAGCATCAATTTGAATAATATGAAAATAATAAATAAAAATGCGATGGTTAACACAAACATATCCACTTCCTTTTTGTAATTTGACGAATCCCTAAACAATCACTTCTAACGATCATAACTAAACAACCATAACTAAACAGTCACTTCTAACGATCATAACTAAACAACCATAACTAAACAGTCACTTCTAAACTGAATCGATAATAGGCTCAACCACAAACCCAATATTATCGCGACATATAATTCTGACCTTGGTGCCCACTTTTATTTCTGTACCGTCACCCAAAGCAGTCCAATCAGAACCTAGGCAATGAATTCGCCCAGTTTGCTGCCCTGGCCCTATAGCTTCTTTAACCGTGGCAACCTGATTATACAAATCAACTTCTTCGTCAGTATTGGCCACATGAGCATCACCGCCGACAAGGCGTTGAGTGACATGACGAAAACTAAGTAGTAGCACCATTGATGCCATAAACCATAGCGTCATGCTTTGTACAAAGCCGTCGATAATCCCTAACGCTAATGACGATGCAACAATAATACAAGCAGCGCCAAGCAAAATGACGATGCCGCCCGGAACAATAATTTCCGATATCATTAATAACAGCCCAAGCACTAACCAGACTGTGATCGGATTAGAAAGCTCCATAAATCCTCCTCAATAAATGAGTATGCCGTGCATTTACTATATCAGTTGCGTTTTATTATTGCGACATAATATGTCAAAGTTCATCACAAACAGCTCATCTAATAAATCAATCACCGTTAACATAACAGTATCAATAATTTAGTCCAATGTTTCACATCACATCGCAATAGTAAAAAGTGTAAAGTAAGATGTTTCTGTCTACAAAACGCTGAAATCAGCTGTGCTTCCTTAGTTTTTATTGTGCTGATTATCAATTTTGAATATATTGCGTCCCATTGTGCACGATCGGGAATAATACCAGTTGCCTTTTCATCTCGATTAAGCTGAATTTACAATCATTATGGCATCACAACCATGTTACGAACCGGAATAAAAATGAAAAAAATCTGCCTTTTAGCCACGCTAGTACTTTCACCAAACGTGTTTGCAAATGATGTTATCCAGTGGTGGGATGTAAGTGCAACTGTCTTGCATGGCGAAAACTATGACCTCGCACCATCAGAAAGACAAACCACGATTACATTAGAAACCGCAGGTGGCTGGACATATGGCGATTGGTTTGTGTTTCACGATTTTATTAACTTTAACGGCAACAATGGTGGTGACGATAACAGCCATTATGGTGAAATTTCACCGCGTTTTAGTGCCAGTAAAATCCTTGGTCAGCCAGTAGAGTTTGGTGCGATTAAGGATATGTCTGTTGCCTTAACGTACGAGCATGGCGATGGCCCTGTAGAAAGCATGCTTTACGGTGTGGGGCTTGACTTTGATGTGCCATTTTTCACTTACTTGCAGCTCAATACTTATCGCCGTGATGCTATTAGCAATGGCAATATCAGCGATGGTTGGCAGTTTACGCCAGTATTTAGAATCGACATGCCAATCGGTGATGCAAACATCATTATCGATGGCTTTATTGATTGGGTATTTGTTGCAGACAACACTGGTTACGATGAAAACCTACACATTAATCCACAGATTAAATACGATTTAGGTAAAAGTTTATTTGGCGAGCACAAAAAGGACAAATTGCTAGTCGGATTTGAATACGATTACTGGCAAAGCAAGTACGGTGTGAATGGTGTTGATCAAAATACATACTCTATTATTGCCCAGTATCATTTCTAAATGGCGAAAATAAGATAACAAAAAAGGTGCCTAGGCACCTTTTTTACTGTTTACGCTAGCCTTAGCAAGCATGGTAAACGTATGACTCAATAACATTATGCTAATAATTTTTTCGCTGCTGCAACAACAATAGAAACTGCACTCACTTCAGTTTTCTTCATTGTCGCTTCATCAGGAATTTCTTGTTGTGTACGGTTAACAATCACACCTGCTACACATGCTGCACGCCAGCCTTGAGTTGCACACATAGTGAATAATGTGGCTGACTCCATTTCATAGTTAAGCACGCCCATTGACTGCCACTCTTTCATAGAGCCAACATAACGCTGAGTAATGCGACCTGAAACGGTATCGTAACGCTCTTGACCAGGATAGAACGTGTCAGAAGAAGCTGTAATACCGATATGCGGTTCTAAACCGGCATCGCGACATGCTGCAACCATAGCGGTAGTACAATCAAAGTTGGCGGCTGCAGGGAACTCAAGCGGAGCAAAATGCAAGCTTGCGCCATCTAAACGCACTGAAGCTTGAGTCACAATCACATCACCCACGTTAACATGTGGTTGAATTGCACCTGTGGTACCTACGCGTAGGAACGTTCTCACACCTAATTGTGCTAACTCTTCAACAGCAATAGAAGTCGACGGTCCACCGATACCTGTTGAACAAACAACAACTGGCTTACCATCAATATAAGCTAAGTAGCTTGTGTATTCACGATGGCTAGCTAGGAACGTTGCATTATCCATTAGCTCAGCAATACGCTTAACACGTTCTGGATCACCAGGAACGATTGCTAAGGTAGCGCCATCTAACATTTTTTTAGTTAATCCTAAGTGAAATACATCGGACATTTTGAAAACCCCTTTCATTTTTGAATATTAAATTCTTATATTCCAGACTTTAACCTAGTCTTTAGGAGGATAAGGTTAACTTGATCACATATAAATTCATAATAGTTAATATAGTTTCGTTAAATTATTACCAATATATGACCAAAACCCACAAAAATCATGGCTTTGAGCATAGTTGAATACGGTGAAAAACAACAAGCTATTTATCTAACTTAAAAACCATTAACGTGATTCACATCAAATTAACCTTGTAACACAATTTGAATTAAACCGTGATTCATTCGCTAAAACAAAAAAGGACGCTAAGCGTCCTTTTTTAATAGCGACCAGACTGATTACAAATAGTAATCTTTTAACGGTGGGAAACCATTAAAACACACAGCTGAATAAGTTGTAGTATAAGCACCGGCTGTTAACCAATACATACGATCACCAATGGCTAAATCAACCGGTAAACCATAACTGTAGTGCTCATACATAATATCGGCACTGTCACAGGTTGGGCCAGCAATAACACACTTATCTAACTCACCATTACGATCAGTATAGATAGGGAACTTAATGGCTTCATCCATGGTTTCAATTAACCCTGAAAATTTACCCACATCAGTAAATACCCAACGCTCTAGTGCTGTATTTGATTTACGAGAAATCAATACCACTTCAGAGATCAATACACCGGCATTTGACAATAATGAACGACCAGGCTCTAAAATAATCTCTGGCAATTCATCACCAAAATCTTCTTCTAGAAAGTGCTTAATCTGTTGTGCATAAACACCAAGTTCATTGGTTTTATCCATATAGTTGGCAGGAAAACCACCACCTAAATTGATCATTTTAAGCACAATGCCGTGTTCTTCTTTTAAACGGTCATAAATACTTTTCACTTTACCAATCGCCGAATCCCACGCACCGATATCACGTTGCTGTGAGCCAACATGGAACGAAATACCATGCGGTTGTAATCCAAGCTCTTTAGCTAATACCAATAAATCGTATGCCATTTCGTTTTGGCAACCAAACTTACGCGATAAAGGCCAATCGGCGGTGTGTGTGCCTTCAGTTAAAATACGCACATACACTTTAGCGCCTGGAGCTTCTTCTGCAATCATGCGTAAATCAGCTTCAGAATCTGAAGCGAACATGCGCACGCCTTGCTCGTAAAAAGAACGCACATCTACGCGCTTTTTAATGGTGTTGCCGTAACTGATACGGTCAGCAGAAACACCAATCGATGTGACCATCTCAAGCTCATAAATAGAGGCGATGTCAAAGTTTGAGCCTTTGTCACGCAGCAAAGTAAGAATTTCTTTGGCCGGATTTGCCTTAACCGCATAATAAACGTTTGCGAAAGGAAAATTATTAACCATGTCATCGTATTGTTTCGCAACGATTTGGGTGTCAATAACTACAAACGGCGTTGGCTTATCTTCAGCAAATGCCTTAATGCGCTCAAACGTGTCCTTGTCATAATAATCTGCAACATCAATCGATTGAAATTGGCTCATTAGGCCAGTGCCTCCTGTTAGTTGGGCAATAAAAGTGCGTTTTCTGGTTTATAAAAACATGCGCAGTAAACGATATTTTTAACCGATACGCAACGAATTTTTATGCAAAAACTCTACTTTTTTATTCCTGCATAAATGTCATAACACTCAATAACCTATTTAATTAGTCAACAAAATTAATGCCGAGTTCAACAACCTTAAAAAGTATAGACTCTGTTCAATAAAATAGATTTTAAAACAACGAAATATTCGCTAAAAGTAGCAACTCTTTTTTTGTTTTACTGCGACCAGATTAACACAATTATTACATTTACTTTAAATAAAATCCAAAAATTGATGCCTGAACCATATTTACCAAACAACCCGCATGAATCAATAACACATTGAAACAAATGTAATAACCTATCATTATCAAGTATGAATCAGTCACAAAAACCAACCATACTTAGATCACTAACTTATGCCAGTGTGCAATTTAATAAGTGAATTAATCGATGAGATTTGCATTTTTTATTGAGCCTAAACTCACCAAGAAAACGGCAAATATTATCGCTGTGTAAATCGCGGTTTACGTAATATAACTTCACATCAAATAGGTGATACTCATTATCATGATGATGGTGAACCTTGAAACACGACACTTTCCCCAGCGATACTCATTGGTCACTTGGAGTATGAGAGACCGCTATTCTGAATAAGGAGACGAAATACGGGTTATCAGTAATTGAGCATAAAAAGTCAATTTTTCATACTAAATACTGATAAAAAACTATCAATCGAAAGTTTTATTGCTATAATTGTTCGTATTAAAGAACAGTGTTCAATAATAGTCTGCTCATAGACAAGCAACATGTTGCACAATCTCATGTTAGCTTGAAATATTAAACACTGAGTTGACCATTTACTTTTCAATATTTAAACGGCTTAGGTGAAGGGATTATGACTCAAGTTGCATATCAAATAAATGAGCGTCGACACAAGGATATGTTAAAGCACGACGAGCATTGGGATTTAACTACAGCAGACCAAAAACTCGCACTGTATGATTTACACCGCTATGGTTACCGCTTACTGTTTGTGCGCCACATGCTGACAGGACCGGTTGCAGTAATAAGCCAGCATGATGATATAGCAGCGATTTATGCCGATGGTGAAGTTGATTTGCGCCCAAAGATTACCCTGCGCGATATTCATTAATTTTGCCAATGTGCAATAAAAAACCTACCCCAATTTGGCGTAGGTTTTTTTATACCTTGCGATCCTCGTTTTACGCTTTGCGAGTCAGTTTATAAACAGCTTCGTTTAACCAAGGCACCTGCTTATTCACAAAACGAGGATTGTCTGCCAACACATCAACACATTCTAATAATTCAACATCAAAGTGCGGCGCCAAATGAGTCTCTACCCAATCCGGGCTGACTGCAAATGGAGGTCCTTTAAGGGTATCTTGTGGGTAATCGAGGGTAATTAATAAACCGCTCACATTCGCGGGGATCAATTTAGCTAATGCATCGGCATATTGTTGGCGCATGGCTTCTGGCCACGCGATCAATGCCGCGCGATCGTAAAAACCACCTATATCTGTGGTTAATTGATGCGGTAAGGTAAAAATATCACCTTGATAAATACGAACTTCGTCGGCGCTAAACACACCATGCTCGCCGATTTGCTCAACCTGATATGCTAACTCGTTGTCAGTAAAAAAATGCTCCACTGCGATGGGATTTAATTCGCAACCTAACACGCGGTGCCGTTGCTCTGCGAGGTAACACATGTCGAGTGATTTACCGCATAAAGGCACAAACACCTCAGCTTGTTCAGCTAAGCCTAAACGCGACCAGTATTTCACTAAAAACGGATTAACTTGTTGCTGGTGAAAACCAATTTGTTGTAGTTGCCATTTTTCATGCCAAAAGCGTGGTTCCATGATGGTCTCTTTAGTCTATTTACCCATATTACAGGCTACTTTAAAGACTAAAAAAAACAGATGCAACTAAACACATTAACTTAGGCTTTACCGTCCAGCGTTAACTGAACCTGTCTTAACCAACGGCAATTTTCGCACTGGCATTTACGACGCGACATATGGTGTGGACTCAAGTTTGAATCAACAAAATCAACGGCAATAAGTAGCTGCTGCTTGAGTTCGTCGACAGATTTCATTTCGAGTGCAACCATTTCATCATTATGATTAATCCACAGGCACTCTTCCCCTTGATGGCAAGTGATACATTCCTCATCACTGTGATTAAAAAAGACGGCATGAGGACAATGAGTCACTTCCATCGATTGCAAAATACGGGTTCGAGGAAAATTAAATAACTGAATTAGTTGTGCTTTATCAATGTTAGGCATGAATACCTCTGCTAAAAGCGTTAAGTGATCTTACATTCCATACTACCTACTGTTGATTGATTTTGATTTGATGTAGGTCAAGGTTTACATATCGTAATTTTTTAGCTAGGAAGCACTTGCCGCACACAGGCGAATCAAGGTTTAATGGAGAGATAACTAAAGAGGGATGACTTTGCAAACTCCACAGCTACAGCACTTTTATATCAATGAAGAGCAATCAATATACTTACTCAGTGCCAATGATGCCCGCAAGCACAAAGCATGGGTACGTTTATGTAAACAACAGCTCAGCAAATTGGGATACCAGCAAATTGAATTTATTGGTAAAGGTGCTTATGGGTTTGTATTTGCCGGAATAAATGAATTTGGTCAATCGCATGTGTTTAAGTTTTCACGCGTTAACCTACCGCAAAGTGTGCAAGACAGGCTTGAAGAAGAAGCTTACATGCTTAGCCAGGTTAAGCACCCCAATGTGCCCAGCGCGATAAAATTTGAACGCGTTGGCAAGCAAGGCATTTTAGTCATGGAGCGGGCAATTGGTGAAGACCTCGATAAAATTTGCCAACGCTTAGGCGCACTCCCACCAGTGATGGTAGTGAGTATCGCCAGACAACTGGCCAATATTTTGTATTACCTGCGTAAGGGTAAGCCTTTGGTACACGGCGACATTAAACCCTCTAATTTGGTATACGACATTGAAACAGACAAACTGTCGTTAATCGATTGGGGCTCTGCCGTGTTTGCCCAACGCGATGAGCATAATCGCGCCGTTGATGACAACGTGATGTCGTTATTGTCTAGCGATCAACAACACACCAATGCCCGTATGGGCGATGTGTATTTTATTGGCGAGGAACAACTTAGTGGCGCTTTATCTACCCCAAGGTTTGACGAGCAAGGCGCTGCCGCAACCTTATATGCTTTAGCGTCGGGACAAATCAGCCGCTTTGGCACTAAGGTTATCCCTGCCACCAGCATCGGCTTACCCATTGAATTGGCTAAAACGCTGGACGCCATGTTAAGCGATGATGTTACACGGCGTAATCTTGCGGGCGACTACTTTTTAACAAGCCTACGTCATAGCCATCGAATGCATTTACCCATATTGCCAGAGCCGCCGTTAGTGCCTGATATTCCTGTATGGGCGCAGCCTCGTTCAAAAACAGTTGAGACCGTGAGTTACAGCTCGCGTAAATCATTTTTAAAAGAGCACAACACTCAAGATCCTATCGCTAAAATGGATGATGTGCAGTTAGAAAAATACTACCGAAACTTTATGGCTGGAATGGCCGATACCGAAAAAGGGTTTATAGCCGCAGTGGGACGTTTAGCTCAATATCCTATTGTGGGGGGGTTGGTGATCCACTGGCAAGAGTCTGGGGTCTTTATTGACTCAAACTTGGCGATTTACGACCCAGACTGCAAAGCACCGCTAACTTTAGCGGTGAATAATATGGTTACTATGGCTCGTGGCATTAAACGTATTGGGGTATTTAAAGCCTGTTTCTTTAATGCCAAAGACACTTTGCACCTAGAGCGAAAAAGTACCGAACATGAATACACCATCACAGGTGAGTTACAACTGCCGTTTGAAGTTGGTGATGTACCCACATTAGAAGATAAATCCAGGCTGCACTCGTACTTTGAAGACGGTAAAGATCCTGAAGAAAACCTAGAATTACCCGCCGAGATCATGACCGAATTGGGTTGGTTAAACCAAATACATCACACCGGATGTATTATTTTTGAAGCGCTACCAAACCATTTAAAAATCCACAGCTATTTACGCTTGCTCAACCCACGTAAACAAGCGGCATTTAGGGCGTGTCTTGACCGTATCATTTCCCACGTCAATAAAATTCAGGGACATGGTATTTCTGGGTTTATGAAGCTGCCTTATCGAAATACCCGCCAGTTTAGTCATCTCGATCGTAAGGCCGATCGCTTTTACCCTAAAAATCCTAAAGCGTTCGACCAACAGCAATAAGATTCATTTCAAACATAAAAAAATGCGACTGTTCTCGGTCGCATTTTTTCATTTGAGATCACCTTAAATAGGCGAACCTGGCGGCATTGCTGCGGGTTTCTTAATGAGTCTATGTTCTAAACCGTTCACTATGCCCTTATACAACCAATCGTAATGAGCCGATTGATAGTCGCTGCCACGATTACTGCGACGCTTTAATTGTTTCACGATATAGTCAAAACGCGCAGCTAGCTGAGCTTGTACTTCTGGCGCAGTTTTTGGATCGCGATATGCTGCCAACAACGCATCAACAACCACAGCGTTAATACGCATTTGTATCGCTAATTCACGGCCATTTGGTAAATCTTGATATAAGCTTTTGCCAACAAGTTTGTCGACTAGAGTGACTATCGATAACTGTGAACTGTCTTCCATATAAGCTTGGTTGACTCTATTTAAGCGCTCTGGAGTTAATATCAAGCCCGTAATATGACGACTCAACATTTCAGCCATTGTAACCGGATCGCTCAATACGCCTAGGTTAGAGCTAAAGCTTTCGCGGGTTTTGCGGTAATTACCTGCTTTAGGTACCAATGTCTGAAGCACATTGGCAGGGATCGCCAAACTACTGCTTTGCAAACTGTCCAATAAGCCCTCTAATGCCGCTAATTGCATTTTAGGCGGTACATAACTCCATCTCACTCCGCCACCAACTTGCTGATAACTGTAATCAGCGCCACCTATCCATTTAGCTGCGGCCTCAATTTGGTAGCGGGTGAGCAAATACATTGGCACAAATACATCGGCGAGCTCACCGTTGGGCTCACCTGCCAATAACGCATCTGAATTAAATTCATTAATGGCTTTTAGGCGGACCGTTTCTAAACGCAATAATTCTGCCACGGCATCGTTACCACGGTCCCATAAACTCGCATAAGCATTGCTGGCACTCGAACGGCGAGAATCAGCTTCACCAATATATCGAAAACCTTTCTCTAAACTTGATGCTAATAATGCTTCCGCTTGCGATGAAGAACCATACCCATAAGCTATGGTGTACTTGTCCCATTCGCCAATACCTTCGCGATATGGCTGGCTAATATCAATTTGCTGATCTTTGATGCTGGCATAGGGATGAGGATAATCCATCACTGACGAATTATCGTTAGCCGATGCGGCAAAGTTATGATCTAGGCCCAGCGTGTGGCCAATTTCATGAGCAGCCAGTTGGCGAATACGGGCTAGCGACAATGCCATTGCCGCTTCACTTGCGGCGCTGCGATCTGGCCAGCCAGCCGTTAAGCCTCTTGCGATTAAATGATCCTGGCGCACTCTAAGGCTGCCCAACGTGACATTACCTTTAATAATTTCGCCGGTACGAGGGTCGGTGACTGCAGCACCATATGACCAACCGCGTGTTGCGCGATGCACCCATTGGATCATGTTATAGCGTACATCTTGAGGATCCGCGCCCTCAGGTAATAACGCCACGTTAAATCCATCAATAAAACCGGCCGCAGTAAACGCATCTTCCCACCAGCGCGCGCCCGCTAATAACGCACCTCGGATAGGCTCTGGCACGCCAGGGTCTAAATAATACACAATAGGATTAACCACTTTGCTTGGAGCATCACCGGGGATCACTTTTTGCAGGCGGTGTTTTAATAAATGCCGTTGCACTAAAGGTTGGTCAACTGCGGTTGAATAATCGATATATTGATCAGATAAATAGCCGCTCATTGGATGATAACGACGCGGCTCAAAGCCTTCATCTGGCAGTTGCACAAAAGAGTAACGCACCCGTACAGATAAAAACTTAGCATCGGGTGTCACGCTCGCAACTTGTTCACCCGCTTTACTGGTACTGAAGGTTAAATTAACGTCAACATCGGCATTGCGTTCAAACGATTTAATCCCTTGTGGCAATATAACCGAACGGCTGTCATCTAAACTATATTGGCCTTGTTTGGTCGCAGCAAGCACATCAGCTACACCATGTAAGTCATTAATCACTAAATCATTTACTGAAACAATAGCCTGTTTACCCGCCACAATTTTACCGCGCCATAAAATAGACTCAGCAAATGCCTGGGTAACGGCTTGTTGCTCAGCAATATTGTCGCTTGATGCGCGGTAATCTGTATTGAGCTGCTTTAATACGAGATAAGGCCCATGTTGCTCAAATTGCACCATACGGGTTTGACCTAGTTGACCACGGTCTAAACCAATGTCGTTAGAGCCCACGCCGTGAGGCAAACTGGTTAACATTAAGAAGGGTTGGTTGAGCTTATTGACTTCAAGATATAATTGACCCGCTTTGGCATCATAAAACAGGTTAATAAACCCCTGGGCTGCTTGCGCTTGTTTTATGATTTTTTGTGCTGGATCGCTCGCGGCAATCGCAACGCCTGAAACAACCGTTGCTGGCGCGATTGCCAGTAAAAGTGCCAATGAAATACTGCGGCGGACCATAAATTATCTCCCTGTCGTGAATATCCTATCAACGAAAATAATGCGAGTAAGATTGTGTATTTAATCGCATTATTTATGATTATTTTTATAAGTAATCCAATGCGATAACGTTTCAAATAACTCCGTTAATACAATGGGTTTGGTAATGTGCGCGTTCATTCCCGCCGCTAAACTTTTTTCGCGATCGCCAGACATGGCATGTGCGGTCATGGCAATAATCGGCATTTGCTCTTTTGTGTAACGCTTACGCAGCTCAGTAGAGGCGGTTAGGCCATCCATCACTGGCATTTGAATATCCATTAACACGGCATCAAAAGGCTTAGAATCAATAATGTCTAACGCAATTTGGCCATTATCTGCAATCACCACCTCATACCCTGCGCTTTTAAGCAGTTCAGAGGCCACCTGCTGGTTAATAAAGTTATCTTCAACTAACAAGACTAACCCTGCATCTTTACTCGGCTCATCGGCTTTAATGATTGGCATTGCATTTAACTTGGGCTCTGTTGCAAATGCATTAATAATTTCATCAAATAAGTCAGACGCTTTGAACGGTTTTTGTAAAATGGCATAGACGCTATCTTTGGCGAGTTCAGCGTCGAGAGGCTCTGCTGCGTAGGCGGTCATGAGAATAATAATCGGACGTTTTGCAATCACCCCGTCACGGATCATTTCGTCCAAGATCTTAATAACATCACAGCCATTCATTTCTGGCATCATCCAATCGAGCAACAGTAAATCAATCGGCTTTTGACGCAAAATATCTAACGCTTTTTGGCCACTGTCAGCCGTGTCGACACCAAAACTGAAGTCTTGCATTAAGGTCGAATACATTTGTAATGCGCTTGGGTTATCGTCAACAACCAAGGTGCTTAAGTTATTGAGTTGTTCTGGCACCACTAATGGCTCAATCACTTGCTCTTCTGCAATTTCAAAACTGATGGTAAAGCTAAAGGTACTGCCCACGTCCATTTCAGACTCTACCTGCATCGTACCGCCCATCATCGACACTAAGTGCTTACTGATAGAGAGCCCTAAACCGGTACCGCCATATTTACGGGTAGTTGAGCCGTCTGCTTGGGAGAATGCATCAAATAGCATGGCTTGTTGGTCTTTACCGATGCCGATACCGGTGTCACGTACCCAGAATTTCATGGTGATCCGGTCGTCACGCTCACCCACATCTTCACAGCCGAGCTCGACTTCACCCGTTTGGGTAAACTTAACCGCATTAGACAATAAGTTAACCAGCACCTGGCCTAATCGTAGCGGATCGCCATTTAAAATTAATCCTGCCGTGACGGGTGCATACAGTAGCAGTTCCACACCCTTTTCTTGGGCTTTAATGGCATTAATATCAATAACGTGGTCGAGCACGGTATCTAACGGAAACGCAACGCGTTCAAGTTCTAATTTACCCGCTTCAATTTTCGAGAAGTCTAGAATGTCATTAATAATACGTAATAGCGACTGCGCCGAGAAACCGGCTTTATTGAGGTAATCTTGCTGCTGCGCCGTTAAGTTGGTTCGCTGCGCCAATTGCACCATACCAATAATGGCATTCATTGGCGTACGGATTTCATGGCTCATGTTCGCTAAGAATTCACTCTTATACATGTTGGCTAACTCAGCATCTTGCTTAGCTTCTAGCAAGGCCACTTCGTTACTCTTTTGACGAGTGATGTCTTTATGGGTACCCAGCATACGTTTGCTGCGACCGTTTTCACTAAACTCAACGGCACGGCCACGAGATAACACCCAGAAATACTTGCCATTTTTGCCCAGCATTCTAAATTCGATTTCATAAGTGCCATTAGGGTTTTCGACATATCCACTGCGATACTGCTGCACACGTTCACGATCGTCTGGATGGAATAATGCATCGATTGACGCGAGTAATGGCGGAAATTCATGCGCCTGATACCCCAGCATCGAATAAAAAGCAGGGTTACAAATAATCTGCTCAGAATCGATATACCAATCCCATAGCCCATCCTCTACCGCATCCATCGCAAGGTGATAACGTTGTTCTGACATACGCAGTTGCTCTGCGGCATCATGTTCTTTGGTGATGTCACGCCACACACAAATTAACCCCAGTAAATCACCGCGGCGGTTATAAAATGGCAACTTAAAGGTGTCGAGCAATACGGCTTTACCCTCAACTATAATCCGTTCTTGATAGCGCAATGAATGTTGTTGGCTGAGGACTTTTTTGTCTTCTTCACGGATACGCTCGCCCTGTTCTGGACTCACAACTTCAGACGAGGTTAAGCCAATAATTTCATTTTCGCTGTAGCCGAGCATGCGTTCAGCAGACTTGTTACAGCCTAGGTATTTGCCTTCTTTGTCTTTAAACACAATGGCTTCAGGGATCGAGTCAATGAGCGATCGCAATAATGCGTATTCACGCTCTCGTCGCTCTGTGGTTTCACGTAAGCGCTGAGTTCGTCTGGCGACTAAGTTATCTAAACGTTTATTTTGCTCAGCTAAATTGTGAGTATATTGGCGGTTTTCTTCAAAAATACGGCTCACTAACGCAAACCAGGGTTCCCAACCATTAGTGATTTTTTCAGGTGGGCGTATTGGCTCTTGTGAACACGCTTCAAGGTGAGTTAACAACCGCGATGCTGGGCTTACAAAGGCACGCCGCGTTTGCCAATGCACAATAGTGACCAGCAGTGATAAAGCTAAAACGACTAATAAAAAACTCAGCTGTAACTTGTCCCATGAGTCTTTAAACAATTCATCTTCATCTTGTAAATACAATAAGCGCCATGGGGCATTATGCAAGGCGACAGAGTGAATGTAATAACCATTGCGAATAATCCCTTCATGGGCATCAAACAGTTCCGATTCTGACAAAGAGTGCAGCGCCGCAGGAATGCGCTGGCTGATGTGATACACCTTGTTCATTTCGTTGGAGTCAAAATCACTGTGCGATAAAATATTATTTTGCTGATCTAGCAAAATCACCGTACCCGGCATTTTAAAATAGGTGCGAATTTGTTTATCTAATGACGACAATGTCATGTCGAGGTTAATTGAACCAATAAACTCATCTTGCAAATATACCGGCAGCCCAAGGGTGGTGATTAAACCTTGATGAGCTGAGTCAATGTAGGCTTCGCTCCAAAATACACTGCGCTGTGGATTCATCGACGGTGTCGATAATTGGAATTGTTTTTTATTCAGTAGTTCATCTCTAAAACGCAGTTCGTTATTTTCCCAAGGGTAAAACGACATCATGCGGCGTTTCGAAATATAATAAATTGACGAGGCTTTTGGCGCGGCTTCTTTGGCGACCGGAAACGATAGCGACAACTCAAACAGCATTTCAAGTTCTTGATAAAAAGGCTCAGTGCGATCGCTGAGCGATCCCGCTCCGGTGATCCGGCCCATATTGGTAAAAGGCACATCACTTTGGCCATACATGGGTTCTAAAGTGAAGTATTGGCCGTCTTCATTAAACTTTTCATATTTGGGTAGGCGATCTTTACGCACGAATTCGCCGAGACGTAAATGATCAACCGCCACATCTCGCAAACTTTTAACGGCTCTAATGCTTGATTCGAGTAACAAATCGATTTGCAATACATGCCGTGCAACTTGTTCTTCTCGTTGTTGAATTTGCTGATCTTTTTGGCGTTCAAACATCATACCGGCCGACAATAAGGCCATTACAATTACCCCAATGTAGGTGTAAAACACCGCTTGGTTATAATTGCGTTGAATTGGAGATTTTAGTTGTAAATCTGGCTCTGTCGGTTTCATTAACGACCCTTGATACAGCGGGAAATAGCGCGCTGTCGAACGAATAACACCAAAAAAATAGGCAATAAAAAAACGAATGGTCATGATATCAGGAAGATAAGCTCAAGCACATGTAATAATGACCGGTTAACGACTCGTCCAACCTCAAAAATAGTGCTGTAATCATAGAATAAAATACAGATAAAAATAAATAAGGTTACCAAGGTAACCTTATTGACTTAACGCTGTACCATTTTTGCAGCGGTTACAAATGTTCCTCTGCAAATTCTGCCAAGCGTGAACGTACTACGCCGTTTAAGTAAATATTGGCACTGCCCTCAAAATCTTTAAAACGCTCCACGATATAGGTAAGACCTGAAGTCACAGCGGTGAGATAAGTAGAATCGATTTGCGCTAAATTGCCGCTACAAATCAGCTTTGTACCCTCCCCCATACGGGTAATCATGGTTTTAATTTGTGATGCGGTTAAGTTTTGGCATTCATCTAAAATCACCACAGAATTCTGAATCGAGCGGCCGCGCATAAAGTTAATCGACTTAAATTGGATGTTGGCTTTTTCCATAATGTAATTCACGCTGCCCGTAGGATTAACATCATTCTTATGTAACACCTCAAGCGTGTCGGTAATGGCTGCTAACCATGGTGCCATTTTCTCCTCTTCGGTACCGGGTAAAAAGCCTATAGATTCGGCAATGTCAGGGGTATTACGTGTCACGATAACCTTGTCATACAGTTTACGTTCAACCACCAACTCAAGCGCGGCGGCCATGGCCAATAAGGTTTTGCCACAGCCTGCTGGGCCGGTCAAAATAATCAGTTCGATATCGGGATCGAGTAAGGCATCAAGCGCCATACCTTGATAGATATTTTTAGGTTTTACCCCCCATGCTTCATGGTGCATTAAACGATCGCGACCTCGATCAATGATCTCAAGATGCTTATCGGTTTTACTGGCCACTCGGCCACAAAAATCAGAATCCTCATCAATAAGATATTGATTTAGGTAATAGTGTTCATTACCTAAATGATCCGATGGCACTTGATGCACTGTGTGTCGTCCTTTACGATCTGTTGAGACATTATCAACATGTTGCCAAAAATCACCCGCAAACTGATAAAAGCCTTTGGCTAAAAAGCGAATATCGTCAATGAGCTGATCGGTGCGGTAGTCTTCCACTCGTTCGATTCCTGCACCTTTGGCTTTTAAACGCATATTAATGTCTTTTGTGACTAAGACTACGGTACGAGGAAAATGAATTTTTTGCAGATGCAGTGCGGTATTAATAATGCGGTTATCGTTATTGTCACCTGGCAAAGAGCCGATGATAAACTCAACTTGATGGTCTGGAAATATCGACAAATGGCCTGATACTTCAGAGTGTTCTTCACGGGTGGGTAATGCAACACCTTTTAGGATCTGTTCAGGTGTCGTGGGGCCGCCAAGAATATCTTCTAATGCACGTATGGCGACCCGTGCATCGCGACTCACATCGCGCTTTCTATCTTTAATACTGTCGAGCTCTTCTAACACAGTCATCGGGATGATTACGTCATGCTCTTTAAACGAATATATCGCTAAAGGTTCATGCAGTAACACGTTGGTATCCAGTACAAACAACTTCTTGTCGTGTTGTTCCATGGCGCCTCCAGTGTGCTCTCAATTAATTGATTTCAATCTATCGACTTAAACGCTTAACATAAAAGGATAATTTATTTCATTATTGAAAACAGGCTGTATGTTTAGTCATTAGCAAACTTAATATGACTCTACAACATACTTAAATGACTATGGCACCTGCATCATCATAACTCAATAAAATATGGTTATCCCTTGTTCCACAGTATGACGTCAATGTGACACTGAAATGTCAATTTGTTGTAAAAACACCCAACTGATAGATAAATCGATGCTAGAATTTCAATCTGCATGGGTTTGGTTTAACATACGCCCCCTTTTTGTTTCCCCCGCTTCAAATAGAGAATTAAAGATGCCTTTTGCTTTAGGTCAACGCTGGATTAGTGATACCGAGTCGGAGCTCGGATTAGGAACCGTCGTTCAAATTGAAGGCCGCATGGTTACGCTGCTGTTCCCTGCCACTGGAGAAAACCGGATGTTTTCTCGCAGTGAAGCTCCCTTAACTCGGGTTATTTTTAACCCCGGTGACACCGTAGAAAGCGGTGAAGGCTGGAGTATCACCATCAATGAGGTTGAAGAAAAAAGCCAATTGGTGATTTATCACGGGATTCATAGTGAAACCCAAGAAAACGTCAGCCTTCGTGAAACAATGCTGAGCCACAATATTCGTTTTAATAAACCACAAGATCGTTTATTTGCTGGGCAAATCGATCGTTTAGAGCGTTTTGGTGTGCGTTACCAATGTCAGCTATTACGCCATAAATTAGCCACATCAGATTTACTGGGCCAGCAAGGCCCGCGCGTTGGACTGATTGCGCATCAGCAGTGGATTGCTCACGAAGTCGGTCGTCGCTATGCACCGCGTGTATTACTGGCCGATGAAGTGGGTTTAGGTAAAACCATTGAAGCAGGCCTGATTATTCATCAGCAGTTATTAACCGGTCGCGCTGAACGTATTTTAGTGATTGTGCCAGACACACTGCGTCATCAATGGTTAGTCGAAATGCTACGCCGCTTTAACCTGCGTTTCTCTGTATTTGATGAAGACCGTTGCGTTGAAGCCTATGCCGACAATGACAACCCGTTTTATACCGAACAGTTAATCATTTGCTCACTTGATTTATTGCGCAAGAAAAAACGCCTAGAGCAAGCTTTAGACGCTGACTGGGACTTAATGGTTGTCGACGAAGCACATCACTTAGAATGGTCTGAAGACGCGCCAAGCCGCGCCTATCAAATCGTAGAAGCATTAAGTGAAGTGGTGCCGGGTGTTTTACTGCTTACCGCGACCCCAGATCAATTAGGTCATCAAAGTCACTTTGCACGTTTACGTTTACTCGATCCCGATCGTTTTTACGATTACGACGCATTTTTAGCAGAAGAATCGAGCTACAAAGACGTTGCTGATGCCGCTGAAGCATTAAGTAAAGACGCTAAGTTGCCCGACAGTGCAATCAACAGTTTAACGGAACTGCTCAGCGAAAAAGACATTGAGCCAAGTATTCGCTTAATCCAATCAAAAGAGGTTGATAGCGAGCTACAACAAGCGGCGCGCCAAGACTTATTGCAAGAGTTACTCGACCGTCACGGGACTGGCCGTGTGCTGTACCGTAACAGCCGCGCCTCGGTAAAAGGCTTCCCTAAGCGTTTCTTTAATGCCTACCCACAAGAAATGCCGGCTCAATATGTCACCGCTGAGCGTGTTAATGCCATGATGGGCAGCGCAAAAACGGCGCAAGCTAAAGCGATACAAGCGTTAAGCCCTGAAAAACTCTACCAAGCATTTGAAAATGACAGTGCCAGTTGGTGGAAGTTTGATCCGCGCGTAGATTGGTTAATCGAATTTTTAAAATCGCATCGCAGCAAAAAAGTGCTGATTATTGCCAGCCAGGCAGAAACAGCCCTTAGCCTTGAAGAAGCCTTGCGTACTCGCGAAGGGATTCAAGCAACAGTATTCCACGAGGGCATGTCGATCATCGAGCGCGATAAAGCCGGTGCTTACTTTGCGCAAGAAGAAGGCGGTGCACAGGCACTAATTTGTTCTGAAATCGGTTCTGAAGGACGTAACTTCCAGTTTGCGAGCCACTTAGTCTTGTTCGACTTACCGCTCAATCCAGACTTACTTGAGCAGCGTATTGGTCGTTTGGACCGGATCGGCCAACAAAACGATATTCAAATACATTTACCTTACTTACGCGACACTGCGCAAGAACGTCTAATGCGTTGGTATCATGAAGGCCTTAATTCATTTGAGTTAACGTGTCCTAGTGGCCATGTGTTATTTGGTGAGTTTGCTGATGAGTTGATAGCCGTACTGAGTCACGACGATGAAGATGCCATGGTGCAGCTACTTAACCATACGCAGCACCGCTATAAAGAACTCAAACATGCCATGGAACAAGGCCGCGATAAGCTGCTAGAAATTAACTCTCATGGTGGTGAGCGTGCCAATAAATTAGTACAACGTTTGTCAGACAGCGACAACGACACCCAGTTGATTGGTTCGGTTATTCGCCTTTGGGACATCATTGGTGTTGATCAAGAAGACCGTGGTGAAAACTCGATTATTTTGCGCCCTAGCGAGCACATGATGTTCCCCACTTACCCAGGCTTGTATGAAGATGGCATAACGGTAACCTTTGATCGTACTACTGCCTTATCACGTGATGATATTGCGTTTATCTCGCAAGAACATCCGCTAGTGCAAACAGGCTTAGATTTAATCACAAGCTCTGAAACCGGCACCACTAGCGTGGCAATCCTTAAAAATAAAGCGCTGCCTGCTGGCACATTATTTTTAGAATTGATCTACATGGCTGACGCATCAGCCCCTAAATCAACTCAGTTATACCGTTATTTACCGCCAACACCTATCCGTGTGTTGCTCGATAAAAACGGCTTAAACCTAGCCGATAAAGTCGATTATGCCAGCTTTGATAAACAGCTAAGTGCAGTAAATCGACATATCGCCAGTAAACTGGTCAATGCATCGCAGCCAATATTGCACCCTTTATTTGCTAAAGGTGAAGAGCATGCAAAACAAGCTCTGGGCGACTTAGTCACCGATGCACGCGCTAAGATGACCCAACAATTAACTGGTGAGCTTGAACGACTTGAAGCCCTAAAAGCCGTTAACCCGAACATTCGCGAAGATGAGCTAGAGTATATTCGCAACCAAATGGTCGAGCTAACCGGTTACATGGACAACAGCCAGTTACAGCTTGATGCCATCCGCATGGTGTTAGTGAGTCACGTTTAATCCCTATTACGATAGAGAAAATATTTAGTACTTTGATAATGCCCTGTTTTCAGGGCATTATTGTTTTTAGATTTTATGTTTACTGGTGAGGTTTTTGTGCAAGTAAGACATTTTTGCCACATAGTAATGATTGCCGTTGGGCTGTGGGCACTCGTCCCTGCCGCAAGTGCGCAGCAAAAGTACGCTCACGTAAACAGCAATGAAATTAAATTTATTACCGTCGATGGGAAACAGTCAGAAGTATTAGTTCGCTCATGGCAAAGCAAAAAACAATTTGGTTCGCTGATGATTGTAGGACCATCAGACACCGATGCCGATGCTAACGGGTTGGCGAGTTATTTACGCACTCAAATTAATCCTCGCGGCTGGGCCAGCATCAGCTTAACCCCGGCAAAAGGGCTTTATCGCCCCAACTATGCCACCAAACCTGAAGATATTAACAAAGCCGGCAGCGAACAAATCACCCTCAGCACCAATAAAAGCATCCCTAAGTACACCTCAGAACAATTGCTCGAACTGCGTAATTTTCAACAAGCGGCGCTAAGCGAAGCAATAAATCAGCTCGGCTCAACCGTAAGCTTATTTCCGGGGGCCAGTATTCTCGTTGCTATTGACGACAGCGCGGGCATGGTCACCAACTTACTTTATGACAAAAAAATCCCCACACCCGATGTATTTGTGGTGGTTAACCCTTACCGCGAGTTTGAATATTTAATCGATCCGCAAAGTCAGCGTAAATCGATCGCTGAGCAGTTAGTGACAATGTCATTACCGATCCTCGACATTCAATCGAGCGATGCCCATCCTATTTCGATTACCGAAGCGCCCACAAGACTGAATTACAACCAAGTGAAACCCGCTCGCTATTATCGCCAATATCAAATGAGTTTGGATTTTAGCAATCAAAGCGGCTGGGAAGAGGCTCTCGATCAAATAGAAGGTTTTTCACGAACCGTCATCGGCCGTTAATGGGCTTTTGCAACATCGTATTATCGGTATCCATTCTTACCACCAAGATTGCCTCACGTGATAAGCCTTGTCAGGATTTTTAGTTTGCCTAATGGCCGCAATCACTCGGTTTTTTCCTATTAACAAGCGAATTTGACTCAGAGATTCTCGAGCTAATAAGCTGCGGATCGACCCAGTCCAATTTCGGTTGATACTTAGCTTAATGGCGGCATTCGCATCGGGTGAAGTACGCATAATTTTATTAGCGAGCTCCACCGCGGCGTCATAAGGCGTATCGCTAATTTGAGTGATCATGCCAAGTTCAAGCGCTTGTGGCGCCGTTAAAATATCAGCAGTATAAGTCAGCATTAACGCTTTATCTTTAGGCATAATTTGACGTAACGCCACCAACCCCGCCATATCAGGTACTAAGCCCCATTTCGCTTCCATAATCGATAATTTGCAATCAGGACTGGCAATACGAATATCGGCGCCCAGTGCTATTTGCATGCCGCCACCGTAGCAACAGCCTTCAAGAACCGCAATAACAGGCATAGGCAACCGCTGCCACCCCAGAGACACTCGTTGTGCTAAATTGGCATTACCGGGTAGCCACTTAAACAATAACTTCATGGCTTTGCTCGGCGAACTCGCCACACTTTTAACATCTAAACCGGAACAAAAATTCCCTTCGGCACCAGACAACACCACCGCGTTAACACTTTTATCTGCAGCAATTTGCTTAATCACCTTATCAATCGCCTTAAACATCTCAAAACTGAGCGCATTGATTTTACTCGGACGGTTTAAACAGACATGCGCTATTCCGTGTTCGATACTAAGCTTAATTAAATCCTTTTCCATAAATGGGTTCCACTCATCTGGTCAGTCCAGTTTTCAGATTAACATATCTGGACTATCTGTCGAATAGTAATAACATGACAAATAAGCGTCACTGGTCAAAATATTGCCATGATGTTTATAGTAAAATAATGAAGATGACCTATTTTCGATTAACAACTAACAGGTAATAGCGTGCTTGAAACTGTTAATAATGGGAGTTACACCGCAACTTATGTTACAAAGTTGTTTTTTATGATGTTGAATTACCCATTTTATTAACAATTAAGTATAATGAATGTTCAAAAACAAAGTGCTGTAAAACAGCCCTAATAATAACGATGACGCCTCGCACCACTCGCGACTGCATTTAAGAGTGCTTTTTCCTAAAGGCGAATTAAGGAACACCTGTCACAATGACTATACCGATATTGATATGTGATGATTCTGCATTAGCCAGAAAACAAATGGCACGAACTCTGCCCAAAGATTGGGACGTTGAAATTAGCTACGCCACAAATGGTGCAGAAGGTCTCGATATTATCCGTGCCGGTAAAGGCGAAATTGTATTTCTCGACCTTAACATGCCTGTGATGGACGGTTACGAAGTGCTCCAGGCAGTACAACAACAAGATTTGCCCGCACTGATCATTGTGGTGTCTGGCGATATTCAAATTAAAGCCCATGAACGGGTTAAAGCATTGGGCGCACTCGACTTTATTCAAAAGCCTGTGAGCGCCGATGCCATCAGTAACATCTTGCAAGAATATGGCATTCTGACTCTGACTCAAGGCTCTAAAGCCGACGACACGCCAATAATGAAAGTGGACTTGCGCGATGCATGTCAAGAAATCGCTAACGTTGCGATGGGCCGCGCTGCCGATTTATTAGCAAAATTACTCGATGTATTCGTATTACTGCCTATTCCAAACGTTAACGTGCTTGAAGTTAGCGAGCTCACCATGGCATTAAAAGCCACTGAGCAGAGTGCAAAAGTATCAGGGCTTTGCCAAGGGTTTATTGGTGCTGGCATTGCGGGTGAAGCATTGTTGCTATTCCATGATTCTAGCTTTGAAGACATGGCAAAACTCATGGGGTTAGAGAACCCAGATGATATTAATACTGAAATCGAAGTCATGATGGACACAGGTAATGTGCTCATTGGGGCCTTTTTAAATGGTATTTCAGAACAGCTCGACATGAAATTCAGCCAGGCACATCCCGTGGTACTTGGTAGACATTGCAGCGTTAACGAACTCATACACGACAATTCAGAAAAGTGGCAGCGCACTCTCGCTATGGAAATTAATTATCGCATTGAAGATTACAATATCCAATGCGACTTATTGCTGCTGTTTACAGAAGATTCAATCCCTACGCTTAACTACAAGCTCGGCTACCTACTCGACTAACGCTGGATAACTTTATTATGTCAAATGACCAAAGTGCGATGAACGAACTACACTGGCTAATCGATATGGTACAAACCATTGAAGTAGGCCTAGTGGTGCTCGATCGCGACTATAATATTCAGCTGTGGAACGGGTTTATGGAAAACCACAGCGGCGTATCGCCTAATTCAATTAAAGGCCATAACTTATTTGAAAAGTTTCCCGAGTTGCCTGCAGATTGGCTTAAGCAAAAGATGGAGTCGGTGTTTGTCTTAAAAAACCGCACTTTTATTAGTTGGGAACAGCGCCCATATGTATTCAAATTTAAAAATTATCGTCCGGTTACTGGTCGCGCTGATTTTATGTTCCAAAACATCACTTTGCTACCACTTGCATCGCTTACTGGGCAAATTACTCATATCAGTATTATTGTTTATGATGTTACCGACATTGCGGTCAATAAATTACAATTAAAGGCCGCTAACGAGCAATTAGAAGAGTTAAGCCAAACCGATGGTTTAACCCAACTGCATAATCGTCGTCATTGGCAGCTTTGCATGGAAAAAGAGTTTGAGCGTCATTCGCGCTACGGCGATACCTCAACCTTAGTGATGATCGATATCGATAACTTTAAGCAGGTTAACGATAAATATGGTCACCCAGCGGGCGATAAAGTGATTCAACACATTGCGTATCTATTAAAACAGTCGCTACGTGAAACCGATTGCGCTGGCAGATATGGCGGAGAAGAGTTTGCTGTTGTGCTGTCGAAAACCACGGCTGACGAAGCATTACACTTTACAGAGCGCCTAAGACAGCGCATTGAAGAGTCTGAAGTCGCATTCGATAATCGCCTCATTAAAGTCACGGTGAGTTTAGGCATTAACGATCTTAGCTCGCAAATTGATAACAGTTCTAACTGGTTATCTGGTGCAGACAAAGCATTATATATGGCTAAACAAGAAGGCCGTAATAAGAGCGTGGTGTTTAAATAACAAACCGAAACGACCTGTAGATTAATCGATAGAGCGACATGATATCACTGGCCCTCGCGACAATAATCTACATCGGCTAAAATAAAAAACGCTCATCAATGATGAGCGTTTTTTTAATGTTTACCGTTGCGGATTAATGAAACGAATCGGTATCATCGTCGTCAAAACCGTCATCTTCAAATTCATCATCTTCGTCGTCATCTTCAGCATCTGCTTCATCGCCAACAAAGTAAGTACCCCAACCGTCGTAATCCACTTTTTGCTTAACAGCAAGTTGAATCATTTGTTCACAGGCCTTATCAAGCAAAGGCGTTTCTAACTTGTGATGGGCAATTGCGTCAAAACAAAAAATGATAGAACCATCGTCTAATTCCATTTCTTCGGCATCGTTAACTTCAAAGCCAAGCTTAAATGCATCAACAGCGGCTTTTTCTAAACGGTCAAAGTTGGTCGCCGAAAAATGATGTTCAATTGTATATTCCGCATCAGGCTCTGAACCATCAGCAAGTAAGGCATCAACAATTTCGCGGTTTTCAGCAAATTGCTCTTTTAACTGACGCTCGACAGACATGGATTACTCCGTTAATAAACACATATAAATTTTAGCCAATTATACCCAAACTCGAGTAAGTTGCGAACTTATCAACGCAGTTTAGTATTTAACGGTTTGATTTAATGCTAACGCTTCTTTATTTAACTCAACCAGTCTTGCTGACATGGCCTCATGAACTTTAGCACTAAAGGCTTTAACGTCATTTTTAGTTAATCCTTCAGTCGGCATCGGTGGCATCATTTCGACAATCACAATACCGTTATTCCAACGATTTAGCTTAATATGGTCCTGACATGAAGCTAATACTGGTACAACAGGCACTTGCGCTGCAATAGCCGTGTGAAATGCGCCCACTTTAAAGGGTAATAAACCGCGACCACGTGAACGAGTACCCTCAGGGAAAATCCACACTGATAACAACTTAGTTTTCATTTTCTCTACGGTTTTAGCCATCGTATCAAACGCGCTATGACGGTTTTTACGGTCAATCAGGATATTGCCAGACAACCAATAAATCTGCCCAAACAATGGCATCCACGCCAAACTCTTTTTACCTAGGCTTACGGTACCTTTTGGCACTGCAGAGGTGTGAGTGAACAAATCGAAGTTGTTTTGATGGTTTGCTAAATAGATGCACGGTTGTGGCATGTCACTGACAGGATGAACCCGGGTAATGACTTTTATGCCCAGCACCGGCGCAACAGAAGAGAAAATCTTAGCCACGACATGAACGTTATTGCGATGCATTGGCCTTAAAAGGCAAAAAACCATTACGAAAACAAAGGCTAAAAACAATAGCACGGCGAGAATAATTAAACGAGCGATTAGCAGCACAGCATACTCCTGCAAAATAATTGTCGACAGTATAACGATGCAGGTCTAGGGACTCAATTATTTTGTTTACATATGTACGCTGAAATACTCTGCCCTGCTATACAGGGCAGAATAATACGATTTATGTGACAGCCATGCGACATTCCTAGGTTAAATGAATGTCGCAATGTTTAATGATGTCATACCAACGCTGCAAACTAAGCCGCTGTAGGACGAAGTTTGAGTAACTGTCTAAACACTAGCGCGCTGATCGCCAATGTCGCGACAATCGCTGCGCCGCTTGGCAAGTCGTAGCTAGCAGACAATAATAAGCCTGCTACATAACCAACGATACCAACTGCATAAGCCCACCCGAGTTTATATTTACCTAAGTATTTGTTTAATGCCAATGCCGGTAAAATAAGGGTGCTGAACACTAAATACACCCCAACAAGCTCTACCGATAAGGTAATCACTAACGCAAATAAAAAGTAAAAACCCGCCCCGTCGAGTATATTGGGCTTAATCGCAATTAATGCCAAAATCGCAACAGAGACCACAGCAGGTATCATCAACTGCGACCAACTCACCCACAAAATTTGCCCAGACATAAGCTGTTTTAACAACTCTGCACCATGAGGATCGTTTGCCAGCAATAGCATCGCCGCAACAGCGCTTAACACATAAAAGCAACCAATCATTGCCTCAAGCTCACCTGTCAGCCGCTTAGCCATCCAGGCTATAACGCCAGCGCCAGCAAGTGCAAACAATGCCGGCATCCACATATGAACAAAAGGTAAACCTTCGACATCATGATCCATGTGAGACACTATCGCCCCTAACGCTGCGACTTGTGCAATGGCTAAGTCGATAAAAATAATACCGCGCTTTAGCACTTGCTGGCCCAGCAACACATGAGTTGATAACACCAACAAACCAGCCGCTAACGCGGGTAATAATATCGACAGAAGCTCAACATCAAACATGGCGTTATTTCACCCCATTTAGTAGGGCTAATAAGCTGTCATATAGGCTGAATAAATCTTGGCTTTGCTCATTGCCACCCACAGACATAGGTAACATCACAACGGGTAAATTAGCACGTTCACCTAACCATTTTGCACCACGTTCGTCCTGATAAGACGCCACTATTACGGCCATGACATCGCCTTTTTCTGCTCGAGTCAGTAAACTTGCTAAGTGGCTACTGGTAGGGGCCAAACCTGGTTTTGGTTCGAGGTCGGCAACTTGTTCTATTCCAGTCCAGTTAAATAAATAACGGAAACTTGAGTGATAAGCGATAACCTTTTTACCGGCCAAACCTTTAGCTTGCGCTTGCCACTGAGGAGTTTTAGCCTCCCAACGTTGGCTAAAATCAGCTAAAGACTGCTGATATTCGCTGCTGTTTTGTGGGTCGAGTTTAATCATCTTGGCGCTAAGTGCTTTGGCAATGGTAAGCATACGCTCTGGGTCTAGGTGTAAGTGTGGGTTCCCTTTGGCGTGTACGTCACCCATTGAACGGTCAACACTCGCCAATTTATCCAAAGTGTCGACTTGTTCAGCGGCAAAAAATAAGCCTTTATCAGTAGACTTAACCTTAGGATTAGACGCTTTCATCTGCAGCATAGGTAGCCAGCCAATTTCTAAATCGGCACCCGCACATACCACTAAATCTGCTTGACGCATTTTAGCAATTAAGCTTGGACGTGCTTGCACTTGATGAGGATCTTGCATGGCTGTCGTTGCCGAATATACGTCTGCCGACGGCGCTAACGTTTTAGCTAAAGCACCGTATTCTGCTTCACAGGCAAACACATTAAGTTCCGCTTTTGCTGTCGCGGTAAACAGCAGTGACAATGACGTCACTGCTAAAAGCATTTTAGAATTGATGCGCACCGTGAGCTCCTAATGACATGACATATTGTAAAGTAACGATATTATCGTCTTCGAAACCATCAAAGTTAGTACCTTGCTGATGGGTATACTGCAAGCGCACAGTTGAAAAATGGCTGCTGTGCCATGCAAGGCTAACTTCAGTTTCTTTCAGCTTTTGCGGGTCTAAATGATCTTCATGGATTTCAAACGTATCCACTAAGCCATAACGCACACCGGCAGACCAGCTTGGAGAAAACTGATAAACGCTGCTTAAATACCAACCTTCATGATAATCATCACCGCTTAACTCATGGTCATCTACATCGCCGACATCATCAACGTGACCAGGCTCTTCACCAAAAATATCTGTCACTCTGAAGTATTCACCGCTTACAGTAAGATTTTGGTACTTGTAGTTACCATTGGGTGCCCACTTGTAGACAAAATCTGCAATATAAGTGTTTTCCCCAGTGTATGAAGCACTGTGGCTGTGCTCATGCTCATCAGCTATTTCTTCATCTTCTTCGTGCTCTTCAGCATACGCTAAGCCATTTTCATTGCGTAAATAACTTAACCCTAGCTGCCATGAACTTTCAACACCAATATCGCCACCAATTTTGGTTAACGCAGTAAACACACCGACATCGTCAAAATCACGCTCGCCATGTTCGTCAGTAGCGCGCAAACTGTCCCCGCCAAATGCTTCAAGACCCATGGTCCAGTACAGATCCGTTGGCGCTACGTAGCTTAAGCGCACACCATCATCAAAATAATGGCCGCCTAAAAAAGCACGATACGCTGCAGGACGCTCAGAAAATGCATCTGTATGTAGATGTTGATTATTTAAGTAACCAATATCAGATAAAAAACGACCCGCACGCACAGACAAACCACTTGGTAGCGCTAACGTTTGAATAAATGCTTCTTCCAAATTCAATTCAGTTTCGCCATCAGCTGACTCAATTACGGCTGTGACTTTACCGTAAAAGTTGTCATCAATATTGGCACTTAACGCCAACTCCGTTTCGCCTAGTCCAAAGCCTTCTTCACGCTCAGCTAAAGGGCGATCGCCCGTTTGATAATAACCGTCTAATACGGCACTAATACTAGGATTAGTTAAGCTTGAGTCTTCAGCCATTGCCGAATAAGAACTAACAGCACACGCCAGTGCCAATAAAGAAATGCGAGTGTTTAACGCAGACATGATATCTCCAAAATACAACAAATAGCCGACTTTCTAGGTATAAATACACCGGCTGACAACAGAAAATTGATGTGCCTAAATCAGGGGTAAAAGATTGATAATCTTATTAATTAAACGCGATTAAGCTGGCTATTTAGCTTTGCTAATACACTGAATTAACACCACAATAGCTTGTCTATTGCAGGTGAAAAATACAGTTCGCAAAGTAAAAGGCGGCTTTAGCGTCGTTTACTATCCTGAGTTTAGGTAAAATACGTTGTTGGATTAACGAGATACAGGCGGGGCGCGGCTTTGATAATAAGCATGAAATACGCTAAGCAGAAATGGTAGCGTATATTGTTGACGTTCAAAAGTTTGCTTACTTGCGTTAAATACAAGTTCGCTGGTGTGAATCGTTTTATTTAACTGATGTTGATGAAAACATAAGGTACAGTGATTTTGCACCCCATCATCAAGATGGCGCACTGAGTGGGCAGACGCAGCAATAGACAGCACAATCAAAATGGCACTGAGCCAGATTGCGATAGTTTGTCTAATGTGGATGCGTGAACTCAACGGCACAACTCCATCAGGTTAATAAATGTGAGCATTAGTGTAAAAGAGCCGTGCTGAAAAGCAACACATAGATTGTGACAATTCATGATCATGGGCTAAATCCATGGCGTCACAGTCGACTTTTCCATCACGTTGAGTGTTTTTAAGATAAGCTTAAGCTGTGACTCATACCATTAACGCAATAGACAATACCACCTCAATAGGATCCACATCATGACACAATTTATTCGCGAAAATATCGGCATCATTTTAGTCATGGCCATCGTAGGCATTGTCGTACTCGGCGGAATTTACTATGTAGAGTCGTCATTAGAAAGCCAAGTCATCGTGGTTGACTAAACCAATCTGGCCAAGCTTATTTTTTATTTATGCTAGCGTCATCTTCTGGCGCTTCAACCATGTTTAAATGATCCATAATATGTGATAACCCCACTACAATTACCGCTAAAATAATCAATGGCGTGGTGATATGTGTAACGCCTTCAACAAAATAAGCCACTAACGCTGCTATCACCCCACTATAAAAACCGACTATTTTGATCATAGCTAACGCTTTATTGTGCCCAAGCCATGCTGCACAATGCGGACATTGCACCTCAACCGATAACCCTTTGCCGCGGCTTTCTGTGACTTTAGCAATAGAAAAGTGTTTGTAGCAATGGGCGCATTGCAGTGCCATGTTGAGTACCGTTAATCAATAATGGCCGCAAGTTTAACAAATAACCCTGCTAATAACATCGCTGAACATAGCTCCATCTGTGGTTTTCTACTATCATAATCGCAACTTAGCCTCATAGGACGCGCTTAGATGTTACGGATTTTACCTGCTTTACTTTTATTGATAACCACATTGTTACTGACTCCATCTGTGTTAGCACAAGACCCCATTGCAGCAGTACCAGAAACAACCAGTGTCGCTATCGACACTAATACGCTCAATAAAATGACCTTGTTGCAACAAACCATTGACCATAACACGAAGCTACTACCAGTAACCAAAGGCGAGATGCGGACCATTACCGAATACCGTATTAAAAATAAGTCCTCACAACTGCGTGACGAAATCGACCAATTGATTAGGGCCGGCACAACAGATCCACAATACCTGATCCCCTTAGTGCAAAATCAATTGGTGTTTTTACGCCAAGTGATTAACTATTTAGATGCCGATTTATTGTTACTCAGTAATCAATTAGGCAGTGACGATGACAGTAACGTGATTGCCGCCATGTCTGACCGTGAATTGGAGCGCGACCATTACTTAAAAGCGACATTAGACACGCTGCAATGGGCAGAAATGCTAGCCATTGATGTCACCACGCAAAAGCAAACGTTTACTGATTTTATGCTTCAGCGAGCTGACCAATTTGACAGTTTAGTGAATTACACCCAAGACGAATTACAAAAAGCCGTGGCAGAAGCCGCTACTGCGGGTGCAGACATTAGCGCCGAACAAAAAGCCAATGTGCTCTCTCTAAAAGAACGTTTAGGCCAAAACAGTTCAAGCTTAGCGATTTCAGCATCGATACTTGAAAGCTTAGGGCAAAATGTATCGCAACTAAAACAAACCTTATTTAGTGTGTCTGGCGATATTACCCAGGACGTGTTGAACTTTAGCGTGGCGTCTAATTTACTTCAGGGCTGGGCAAAAGTGATTAAAGATCAAACCATCAATAACGGCCCTAACCTCACGTTTAAAATTTTGGTGTTTTTATTCATTTTGTTCGTGACCAGCTTAGTCGCCAAAATCGTAACCCAAATTATCGCCAAGACAGTCCGCGCCTCTAAATTACAATTTAGCCAGCTATTACAAGAGTTTTTTATCTCGCTGTCGAGCAAAGTCGTCTACGCGGTGGGCTTATTAATCGCCTTATCACAACTGGGATTTGAACTTGGGCCATTACTGGCAGGCTTTGGTATCGCCGGTGTGATTATCGGGTTTGCATTACAAGACACACTGTCAAACTTTGCCTCGGGCATGATGATCTTAATTTATCGCCCATTTGATGTAGGTAACTTGATTAATGCCGCCGGCGTTACCGGCCGAGTAAGCCACATGAGCTTAGTGTCGACCACTATCAAAACGTTGGATAACCAAAGACTGATTGTCCCTAACAATAAAATTTGGGGAGACACGATTAACAATATTACCGCTGAGCATCAACGCCGTGTCGACATGACGTTTGGTATTAGTTACAGCGACAATATTGAGCATGCGGAAACGATTTTAAAAAGCATTGTTGAGCAACACCCTAAAGTGAATGCCCAACCAGAACCGATTGTAAAACTGCATACATTAGGCGAATCATCGGTCGACTTTATTGTCAGACCCTGGGTAAAACCAGATGATTACTGGGAAGTGTATTGGGATATTACTCGCGAAGTTAAAATGCGCTTTGACGCTGAGGGTATTAGCATTCCGTTCCCGCAACGCGATGTGCATATTTATCAAAAATAATAAGCGGGTATACACGAAAAAAGCTCAAGTCAGAGACTTGAGCTTTTTGCTATTGGCATTAACACTTATTGCTTATAAATAAGTCACATTGCCCTGCAAATGTGGTCTGCGCCCTTTAACGTCACGCATTTCAAAACGTTTACCGTTTTCAATAGTTTCAAAGCCAAAAGTGACTTCAGATGGCATAAACACAGGTAGCTTAAACTCAACATCCACCTGAAAAGGTTTATCGCCAATAAAGGTCATTAATTGCGACAATACACGCGCTTTAGACCACATACCATGAGCAAGTACACGCTCAAAGCCGAAACGTTTAGACAATAAAGGATGCAAGTGAATCAGATTATAATCGCCAGAGGCTTTAGCGTAACGACGACCTAAATCTTCCGTTAAACGCCATTGCTTTACATCTTCCCAGGCCATTTCCGACGCCTTCGGAGGACGAGCACGACGACCGGGTGTGTCGATACGATATAAATACGTCGACAACGCTTGCCATACTAATTCGTCCGCGACAAATACCTTAGAGACTAAGTCAAACTCAAGTCCTGAATCGGTATTACGACTGCCAGAGAGTTCACATTGCACCGTTAAGGTTTCATCTGCTCGCACGGGGCGAAATACACTGATGCTATTTTTAAGGTGGATCATGCCTAGCAACGGGAATGTCACCGCTTTATGGGTAAAAATAGTCGCATGTAATCGAAATGCCCACACATATAAATACGTTGGCGGTAGCGTCACACCGTCGAATTCAAAGCCACACACTTCAGCATATTGGCGAATTTTATCTTGTGACATCACCACATTTGATGCTTGCACATAAATCGTCGGCAGCGGTTGCTGATCCCATCCAGGTTTACGCCCAAACAGAATTTTGCGATATAAAGACAAAAGCGAAGGCATTGCCTTTAATTCGATAGCGAAGTCGTGACTCACAATATGCACCCTATATAGGCAGCCAAAATACTAAGCTGCAAAATGGTTAATAGATCATTATACCTTACTGCATTGAGGTTACTAAATAGCTAATTGTTAAATGCGTTTAATATCAGTTGTAGTGACAGTCCTTGTTGATTTATCGGCAAACTTTTCTTTACTGTCTGTACACAATTAATGATTTGTCTTTACCTTTTTTCATTCACAATGAGACAATTGCCGCACTGACACTGACCCAAAACGTGATGATACCGTGCAAGATAAAAACTTCGATAAACTGAGCCTTAAATTTGCTAAAAACATTTACGGCACCACCAAAGGTGAAATCCGCGCAACCGTATTGTGGCGAGACCTCGCCCCCGCGCTTGCCGCGCAGGGTAAACCACGATTACGCATTTTAGATGCGGGAGGTGGATTTGGTTTTTTGAGTCAAAAATTAGCGGCTTTAGGTCACGATGTGGTGCTGTGTGATATTTCAGAACAAATGCTCGCACTGGCCAAACAACAAATTGCCGCATCCCAGACACCCTTATCGATTGAATTAGTACACAGTCCTATTCAAGCGTTAACGGCCGCACAATATGGACAATTTGATGTCATATTGTGCCATGCCGTAGCTGAGTGGCTTATCGATGCCAACACCACCCTTAACGGATTGCTGAGTTTACTTAAACCTAATGGTTTATTTTCATTGATGTTTTATAACAAAGAAGCGTTACGATTCCACAGCCTGGTGTCGGGTAATTTTGACTATGTAAAACGCGATTTAGTGGTGAAAAAGAAGGTCGGCTTAACCCCTACACACCCACTATATATCGAAGATGTGCGCCAGTGGTTTGCACAATGGCAACTCACAATGGTGACTCAGTCAGGGGTACGGGTTATTAACGATTACTTAAAAACACATTTACCGCCTGACTTTGACACTAAACAGCTTATCGAAATGGAATTGGCCTACTCGCAACGAGAACCTTATTTATCTCTAGGTCGTTACGTGCATTTTTTAGCGCAATCATCGACAAAATAACACTCGTGATGGTTATTTACTCACAGTATCAACATTGCAACAAAGTGCAGCGAGTGACGATTGCGCCTTGTTGTCTAAGCAAATCAGGAATGGCTTGTTGGCCGACAATATGTCCCGCACCTACCACAATAAACAGCTGCTTTTGGTTTTTGTCTTGCAGTAACTGGATTATCTTGTGTGTCATAGAATGATTACGCTGCCACAATAATTTATCTAAAAACTCATCAGACTCCCCCGCTTGCGCTTCCATAATCTGCGCTAATGCCTGAGCATCACCTTGACGCCAAGCATGGATCAAATCAAGCATTTCAGCGTCGCTGGCGTTAATGGCATCGTCGAGCATTTGTAATTGGGTTTCTGTCGAAAATGATGAAATAAGCTCAAATTGAAACTGAATGCTTTCAAGCTCAATTAACGCTTTGCCCTCTTTATTCGCGGTAAAATAAGTGTCCACACCTTGCTCTGCACTATAACCTAACCCTGCAAAGCGGTTTACGCTAATCTGCGTTGACTGCAGCCAGGGCGCATATGGCGCTAACGCCTGGCACATCGCTTGATGAGTTTGGCAATATGCCTTACGTGTGGCATCGACATCGGCAGCAATCTCTGGCGATAATACTCCGTATTGCTGCAACAACGCTGCCGCATTACCTTGAGTGATATCAGCCTCAACCACCAATGCATCCGACTGCTTAAACGCCGATTCGATATGTTGCGCTAAGGGATAAAAATCTGTCTGGCCAATATGAATCGAACCTAATAAGTAGGCTTGCTGTTGCTGATACTCTACTTTATAAAAAACGGGCGAGCCTAATGCCGCGGCAGGGAGTGCGCCTAAGCACAATATCAACACAACACATCGCTTGAGATTGAGTGCTAAAAGTCGATGAATCAAATTGATATTCAAATTAAGCCGACTTTTCCTTGTTGCTTGCATAGCAGCTCCTTATAATTAGTTATATTCTTTATTCATGCACTATGAGGCAATTATGCCGTACACCAATGTTTTTCTACAGATAAAAGAAAACCTGCAAATAGCCTATAGACAAGCCATTGATTCAGATGCCCGCCTAGACGAGTTGCGTAAAGCCGGTCATGGTAAGTTTGTGGCGATTTTTACTGAAGATCAAGGTTTTACCGAGAGCAGTAATCGCTTTTTGCCTTATGTACAAGAGCTTGTTATTGAGTTCGATAAGATGCAAAACAGTACGCATGTGGCGCAAGAAACCCTAGAGGCGTTTGTTAAAAAGCTTGCGACACTGTTACAAACACTGCAAGTGTTTAAGCTTGCTAAGTAACCTAACGTTTCATTAACTGTGGTTATGTTGGCTTTAATGGTGACTTCACTGGCTGAATAAAAAATAAAAGCTCCAACTATGGAGCTTTTGCTTTTAAAGCGATATACCCAATGAAGTCACCAAAAGCACTATAACTTAGGCTCAACACTCTTTTGCAGCCAATCGGTAAAAAGCGTGGTTTCATACTGAAACGGTCTGTCATTGAAACGACGAGAATTGTACATAAAGCTCATATCAGTGATTTTTTCATCGCCACTAATAATCACCTTATCACCCTCATTGACCGTAAAACTAAACGTCGCTCTTGGCGGATACAAATCTTTTACGATACGTAAATCACCTGGTGTCGCACCAAAGGTTGGGCGCATATCCCCCGCTAAATCCAGATTAGTCACTTGCATGTGCAAGGTTTGCCCCGATTTAAGCGACTTTTCAGCTTGTTTATTAATATTCTTGGTTAAGGTTTCAAATAACCGCTTTTCAAAACGAGACTGCAGCTCCGTAGAGGTTTTAATATCCCGAAAATCTTTTGGATTTTGCCATTCAATTTTTACCACACCGACTTCGGTTAGCGGATTAGGTTCAGGCGCATCTTCAGCCATCGCAACTTGCCCCGAAAATACCGAAGCCAATAGTAAATATTTAATCTTCATAATAAACCTCCAAAATACCTAACCGTTCTCCACTTTAACGCGGATAACTTGAACCGCGCAGCAGTAACATGAGTCGCCACTCATAGTGACATATTCAATGCATTCACTTTAGCGCTATCAAGCTGAACCAACGCTTAACAAGAACAATCTAGTCACGCGCTTAAAATGGAAAACGTGCACTTAATAATGGATAGGTTTGACGCATAATTTTTGGCTTAGTGCTAAATTTTTTACCCACTGGCGTATTTTGCCCAGACGGCACAAAAGGTAATTCATCTCCGGTACGGTCTTCGTAAATCTGCCCGGCAATAAGATCATAATCTTCAACAAATGGATAAGCGTAATTATCCACTAACGGCCAGTCGTTTAATTCACCTAAGCAATCGGGGTTTTCTACTATGTTGTCATACCATTGCTGGCCTAAAGACAATAAAAAGCATCTAAATTCGGCAAAGGCATAATCGCTATCACACCCAGTAATAATGTAAGCCGCGCCCCAGACTGACCACAAATAGCTGCGACGTAATTGTTGGCCAAACATTTTATCAAACGCTTTTAGCGAGTCATCGTCTAAAACGGTTAATTTATCACGAAGTTGTTGCGCGGTTTCATCAGAAGATTGGCTCGGGTGCTCACGTGTAACCAGGGCCCAAAAATCGTTTTCAGTCATCAAAATATACCCACATAGCGTGTTTGTGCGATATTCTACCTCAAATTTTATAGCCAGATGACCAATATGAATCAGATAGCACAATCCGCCATGCCTTTAAGAGTAAAAATGCTGGTAGCACTGTATGCACTTCTTGCGTTAATCGCGCTTTGGCGTATGACCACTTTTTATGCATTTGATTTGCTTACCCTAGGTGTCTTACCGTTATTATTTGGCATTTTGACCCGAGCACAGTGGACGAAAGTGGTGCTATTTTTTTATGTCGGCTTACAAACCCTTGGCCTAGCCGCTATCAGCACAACCGCGATCATCGCGTATCAAATTACCCCTAATGACGTTAATTTAATGTTTCAAGGGAACGACATTCCGCTTATTCCCTTATGGTTATTACTCGCAGCACTTATTGGATTTCAATGGTGGGTTGGATTATCAACGGTCACTGGCACTTATTTAGCTCAAAAGCAGAGCAAAACGACATAACATAACTTGTCGTCTATAATCTCCTCATAAGTTTGAGTATGATTTGTTAAAAAAATTAGCTACACAGCAACACCCTAAAACTAAAATAATAAATACAACAATGCGGAACGTTAATCATGAAAAGTCTATCTCCGAGCGAACTGTCTATTCTGCTAGTCGAATCGTCTGACACGCAGCGCAAAATAATCATTAGCCGCTTACAACAAGAAGGCGTTAGTAGCATACAAACGGCCGCCACAATTACCCAAGCAAAAGAGATCATTCAACGTCATAAACCCGACTTGATAGCCAGTGCATTGCACTTTATTGATGGTGAATCGACTGAGTTATTGCAATATATCAAAAACACTCCAGGGTTAAACGACATTCAATTTATGTTGGTCTCCAGTGAATGCCGCCGTGAACAATTAGAAATATTTAGACAATCTGGCGTAGTCGCTATTTTACCTAAGCCATTTAACGCCGAAAACCTCGCCACTGCACTCAACTCAACCGTTGATTTACTGAGTAATGATGAACTCGATTTAAGCCATTTTGATGTCCACAATATTCGTGTATTAGTGGTCGATGACAGTCGAATGGCACGTAACGTGATTAAACGCACTATCGGCAATTTAGGTATGCAACTCATTACAGAAGCCGAAGATGGAGAGCAAGCGATAAGCTTGATGAAAGAAAACATGTATGACTTAGTCATCACCGACTACAACATGCCTTCGGTAGATGGTTTAGCGCTCACTCAATACATTCGTAACGAAAGCCAACAGTCGCATATTCCGATTTTAATGGTGTCATCTGAAGCAAACGACACTCATCTAAGTAATGTATTCAGTGCCGGGGTTAACGCCTTATGTGATAAGCCTTTCGAGCCACAATTGGTAAAGAAAATTCTTTACCAATTGCTAGAAGAGTAAATTGATCACCCTTTAGGCGAATGATTTAGGCTTATTTTGCTCCAAAACCATTACAGATACTGAATTTATAGGATAAAGTGCTTTTAAACCTGCATGGCTTGTGGCATGTTAATGATGTTTTAAAAAACACTTCTATGGAAAGCAGAGAATATCAATATGAACAAAAGTGAATTAATAGCAAAAATCGCAGAAAATGCAGAACTAACTAAAGCTGAAGCTGGCCGCGCACTTAAATCTTTCGAAGAAGCGGTAACTGAAGCCATGAAAAATGGTGACAAGATTTCAATCGTTGGTTTTGGTTCATTTGAAACCACTCAACGTGCAGCTCGTACTGGCCGTAACCCACAAACTGGCAAAGAAATTCAAATCGCAGCAGCGACAGTGCCTAAGTTTAAAGCTGGTAAGACATTAAAAGACAGCGTGAATTAATTTTCGCTAACACCTTTTGACGAAAACCTCCCTTGGGAGGTTTTTTTATGCGTAACATTTAACAAATGCCAAAGATCAATTCAGTTTATGGCTTAATCTAAAGCCTTTATCAACAATCCGCAATTGCACAAAAAAAGTGCAGCGCTGCATCATTAAGCCGCAACAGCATTGCTACAAAATGTAGCACCGACAATTAAACCATTGATTAGTATGAAATAAAAAAAGTGGCATGCGATTCGCTAATTGATCATCAGACAAACCAACATTGAGTACGTTTAAGTATAAATAAATGACTCAGTGACAATAAAACGTTAAGGGATGAAGATGAAAAAATCACTATATCAAGCAATTGCGTTATCAACAGGTTTACTATTGAGCGGCAGTGCCCTTGCTGAAGTCACTGGCAATATTGGCGCGACATCAAACTACTTATGGCGCGGTACTACACAAACCAGTAATGAAGCGGCAATTCAAGGTGGGCTTGATTACGCGCATGACTCTGGTTTTTATGCCGGTACTTGGGCTTCAAACGTCGATTTTGGTGATGAAACCAGCTACGAGTTAGACTTCTATGGCGGTTACGGCGGTAACTTCACTGAAGATCTGACCTACGATATAAGCTACCTGTACTACGCTTACCCAGATGCAGAAGCGAGCATTGATTTTGGTGAAATATCTATCGTACTCGGTTGGAAATGGTTAGACGTAGGCTACTCTCAAGTTGTTAATGCTGACTCAGATGTATCTGGCGCATCAGACGAAAAAGATTGGAGCTATATCCAAGCGAATGCGAGCTTCCCATTAACTGAAAAGCTCAGCGTAGCGTTCCACTACGGTTACTCACAAGGTGATGTCGTCGAAGATCTATTTGGCGATACATACACAGACTACAACGTGACATTAAGCGCAGAAACAGACATTGGTACCGTGTCGTTCATGGCGTCTGATACAGATCTACCAGACAGCGATGCTAAAATTGTTTTAGGCTACTCATACGGTTTTACGCTTTAAAACATCTGTAACAAACTATAAAAAATCTGTAACAAGCTATAAGACATCTGCAATAAAATTAAGCTATCACGCTATTTTTATTCAAAAAAATGCCATTGCCATATGCAATGGCATTTTTTATATTGGCAATATTAGTCACAAATTTTAGTCCGCTTTATAGCAACAAAAAAATTTACTGCTAAGCTCAAAATGAAAGGTGAAAATAGCTGTCCATATCAGACAAAAACTTTTACTTTTCTATTGGTGTTTTTTTAGTTAGAAAGTGCTCATTGAATTCGTTTCGTTTTTACCATTCAACTTGAGGGTTTCGTTATGGCTAATCTTACAGATCGAGTGCCAGATGACACAGAAATTGACGCGATGACAACGCCTAGAGGCAGTAAGTCAACCGAGTCATTACAGCATAAGCGTCAAATCAAACGCAGGTTAGAGGATTTCCTCGAGCAAGCGCAATTGCGCAAAGCCATTGGTGATGACGACTTTTTCTAGCAAAAAGGGATAAACATCGTGTTTATCCCTTTTTAATTTATCTCCATACCGTTACGGGGTATTTTTTTCTGCTCTGCCGCAGTGTCTGTTTGCCTGAGTTTGGGTTAATAACAATTCAGCTTTCGCGCCAAGGTAAACATAAATGCCTAGGCCGACCAACAATCCCACCACCGCAAGCATCATTAAAATGGCTGGCTCAATATATTGTTTTTCACCTAATGAAGCTTTAAACATGGTCAGTAAGGCTTCAATCGAAATCGCTATTAAGATCGTTGAAATAAACCGGGTAATGGTTCTACGCGTCGAGCTGTGCCTAAAAATATCTTTATGCATCAGCACTTCCTCTTCCAATATGGTTTTACCCAAGTCAAAAATAGCCAGTGCCAAAGTTAAAAAGATAATAATGCCAAAGGGCTGCAATGGATCATGCCGGGCCGAGGCCTGGCTAAAGAGCTCATAAATATCTAATGTCACCGTCCACATCAGTACGGTCACCAACACAAAAAGACACAACACAATAGCAGCGTAAATACTTTTAAAAAACGGCGACATTTTACGTCTTGCGCTGTCCCCCATCATGAACTCAATGAGCCGAGTTAAATTGACATCTATCACCACAATGCCTGTCTCACCCGTTGATGAGGTTAAAATTTGTGACGCAGATAAACACAAACCACCGCCGGCATTAGACAAGTAAGGCCGGGTAATGTGTGCAGTATTGGCTTGAGAAAGTTGAGTAAAATAAGGCCGCTGGCTTCTATCTGCCTGTTTACCGTTATTGAGTAGCTTCACTTGCTGATTAACAACACTGATATTGGGGCTAACCTGTATCCCTTGTTCATCGAGTAAATAAATCAGCTCAACAAACGGATAACTCACCGCCATATCTTCAAACACTTTTGCAGAAACAGGCTTATCGAATAAATTCACATCACCCACACCCACTAAAATGGATTCAAGCAGTTCGTGTACTAGATTTTCGTATTCGTGATAACGCTCAATCACGCTTAAATAACTCATTGCAGCCATATGCTGTCCTCTTCATCGACACGACAATGAAACAAAGCACTTTTAATGCCAACAAGTAAATCCATTATTTTCAATACGATAAAGTCTAAACTAATATAATATTTACTTAATTAACGCTCAACACGCACCAAAATAGGGCTTATACCGCTATATTTTTTCATTGCGGTTTTGTGATCGACTTCTGCTAATATATACCCAATCAACTTGAAGATACGTGTTTCAGAGCTTCACCGTGTTTTCAATACTAGGCGCGTTAATGCGGTAATGTAGGCACCTTATAAATTAGCGCAACAACGTAGTGGGAACACGGTGAAACTCCCAAAGGGCAAGTTTTACACGCGTGTAAATTCTTGCTGAAATCGAGCGTCTTCAGGTTGTTTGGGTATAAGCTCATTAGCATCAGGAATATGCCACAAAACTTTATGGCTCAGGTTTTCTAGATTAGGAAAAGACAATGTCTGACTCTTTATTGCGTTATCAGCAAGATATTCGTCGTTTTTCTGATGAATTAATTCGTATCCAAGCACCCATTAAAATTTTAGATTCGATTAAGTGGCCTAAACAAATTGAAGATGACTTTTTAGCCAAACAAACTAAAGTATTGCCCAACGTCAGCAATGACTTTTATCAATCGATACCGTTGTCATTCAATGCCGCTCAAACTCAAACCGATCTACAAGGTTTAAAAAGTGCCATTGAACGAGGCCTAGGAAAACGCGATAAATTAGGCAAAATCCTCCTGGCTAACATTGATCAATATCGAATCGTGATCGACATGCTGCATAATCGCGGTAACCCTACCTTTGGTAAACTCAGCCAAGAGCTATACGGCAGTGCAAGCCATAAATTGCATGGCGACCGCCATACACTGCGTCAACTCGGCGACCGCTTGAGCCATATTTTCTCGTTGCCAGCAGCGCGCCATATGAGTAATCGTCATCCTAAAATCATTACCGCCCCAGAAGCCGTTAACGTACTGAGTGAGCGCTTAGTTAAGTATTTTCATAACGATGAAATTCACGTCAAATTAAGCGATGGTATCGCCTCTGACGCCGCGGTGGGTGGCGATACAGTAAAACTGAATACTAGCGCCATGTTTAGCGAATCCGATCTCAATGTGTATGAAGTCCATGAGGGCTGGGTTCATGTAGGCACAACGCTTAATGGTCGTGCTCAGCCACATGCAACCTGGCTCAGTGTCGGGTCGCCACGGGTAACGGCATCGCAAGAAGGCCTGGCAGTGCTAATGGAAATGCTTACCTTAAGCTCAAACCCAGGGCGCGCTCGTCGTATTAGCGACCGAGTTTCTGCGGTCGACATGGCTGAACAAGGCGCCGACTTTATCGAAGTGTATCGCTACTTTAGAAATCTTAATCTAAGTTCAAAAGACAGTTACCGAGTCACTCAACGTGTGTTTCGTGGCGGCATGGTCGCTGGCGGCAGCTTTTTTACTAAAGATATTTCATATGTGCGCGGTTATGTTGAAAACATTAACTTTATCCGCAGTGCCATTAGCACCGGCTTACCAGAACTGATCCCAATGTTATTTTTAGGTAAGCTCGCGATTGAAGATATTCCGGTACTGTATCAAGCTTACCAGGAAGGCATCATTGCCAAGCCCAAATATTTACCGCCGATGTTTGAAGACATCAGTGGCCTTTATGCCTGGTTTGGTTTTGCTTCTGGGATCGGTAATATTGATCTTAAAGGGGTGCAACGACACTTTGCCCGCCAATTTAAGCACGTGGCTCCATCATTGGCTGTCGACTTGTTTGAAGACTCAGAATTTGACAATAACTTCGAGTAATTATTTCGGGCAATTATTTAGAGTAATGGTTACCGCTTAATCACTATTGTCTAAGCTCATTTTCTAAGACTCATTGGCTAAGTGTGGTGTAAATCACACTTAGCTGACTCATCAAATGCAATGCTATAGTGTAATCATATCCTTATATGAGACTTGCTATGAAGCATCTGCTATTTTCAGCGTTCTTATCCTGCGTCATAATCCTCAGTGGTTGCACGCCGGCCACGCCCGACCAAGCTTTAGGGACCTTAGAGCGCGATCGCGTATTACTGCGCGCTACAGCCGCTGAAATCATTACTGCCCAACCCATAAAAAAAGGCATGAACATTAATCATGGAGATTTATTAGTTCAATTTGATACCCACAAACAAGCGGCACGATTAGCCGTGATGCAAGCCGAAGTGGTTAAAGCCAAAGCCTATTTATTAAAGCTCACCAATGGCGAGCGACCAGAAGACATTGCCAGCGCAAACTCAGCATTAAAAAGTGCCAATGCCGCCAAAATTGAAGCGCAAAAATCCTATCAACGCACAGCCAGTTTATTGGCTAAACGCTTAGTCAGTGAGGCCGAACTCGATCGGGCTTTAGCTCTTAGAGATCAAACTACAGCCGAATACGATGCAGCAAACGATCGCTTAACGGTTTTGATCAAAGGTGTTCGCCAAGAAGATATCTTTCAAGCTCAAGCGGCACTCGATGCAGCCACAGCTAATTTAAGCTACGAGCAACAGGTGTATAGCGATTTGAGTATCCGCGCAACTCGCAGCGGAAAATTAGACAACTTACCTTACAACATCGGCGAACGTGTTCCTCTAAGTGCTGTAGTGGCGGTAATACAGGCCGATGCAGCGCCTTATGCCAGAGTGTATATCCCCGAACCTTACGCCGCTAAACTAAAAATAGGCCAAAGCTTGTCGGTAACGGTCGACGGGATCGATAACGGCTTTAACGGCACGCTTCGCTGGATAAGCACCGAACCCGCATTCACGCCCTATTACGCACTCAATCAAACGGATCGTTCACGACTGGCATTTTTAGCTGAAGTGAGTTTAGATGACACCGCTAGCGAACTCCCTACCGGTATACCTGTTCAAGTTATCTTACCGGCGCAAAAATGAAGCCATTAACAGACCCACAATGGGTAATTCAAGCACATAATCTCACTAAACGCTTTGGCGACTTTGCTGCGGTTGAACGCTTAAATTTATCTGTGCCTAAAGGTCACATATATGGCTTTTTAGGCCCCAATGGCTGTGGTAAATCAACTACCATTAGAATGCTAACCGGCTTATTAACACCAAGCGAAGGCGACATTAATGTCATGGGGTTAAGCATCCCTAAACAAGCTGAAGCATTACGCCATCATATTGGGTATATGACACAAAAGTTTTCGCTCTATGACGATCTCACCGTCAAAGAGAACCTGCAATTTATTGGGCGAATTTATGGCATTAATGCAGACCAATGTAAGAAACGAATTGATCAACTGCAAAGCACTTATAAGCTCAATCAATATCAACACCAATTAGCAGGCACACTCAGCGGCGGACAACGGCAACGGCTTGCATTAGCCTGTGCCTGTTTAAATCAGCCTTCATTACTGTTTTTAGATGAGCCCACTTCAGCCGTCGACCCACAAAACAGGCGCGACTTTTGGGAACAGTTATTCGACTTATCAGAGCAAGGCACCAGTATTTTAGTGACCACACACTATATGGATGAAGCCGAGCGCTGCCATAAAATCGCGATTATGGAAAAAGGTCACATTAGAGCCGATGACACACCAAAATCATTAATGGACAATATCAATGCCCACGTTGTTGAAATCACCACCACAGATTTAAGGCAATTAAAACAGATGCTAATTACCATTGAGCACGTTACCTCAGCAGCGCAATTAGGTCATCGCCTACGGGTATTGGTGAGTAAGAACATCAGCGATCCTATCCCCTGGATATTACATCAATGCCAGCAGCACAATCGGCAGTTGAATCCGCAAGACATACGCCTAGTGACGGCTAATCTAGAAGATGTGTTTGTTAGCTATACAGGCCAGCCCGTACCCGCCCAACCTATGCAACAAGAGGGCTAAGGTCATGGCGAGTTTATTAAGCAGCATTCGTCATAGCTATTTGCGCATTTATGCCATTACCGCCAAAGAAATCAAACAACTAAGCCGCGATCGCATTACCTTTGCCATGGTGATTATGATCCCGCTCATTCAATTACTGTTATTTGGCTATGCTATCAATACCGATGTGCGTGCCATCCCCGTGGCAATTGTCGATCAAAGTGACTCCGCGGCTGGGCGATGGATAGTTGAAGCGGTTAAAGTCACTCAAGTGGTGGAGGTAAAACAATTTTTAACCACAGCAGAGCAAGCGCAAGCCGCCATCAGGCGAGGCGACATTAAAGCCGCGTTAATTTTACCGCCAACCTTAACCGCAAAATTAGCGCATAACGAACCGATAGGCCAATGGATAGTCGATGGGTCAGACACCATGATCGCAGGCGCGATCAAACAACTCAAAAACCTGTCTCTCAACGACATTGTGCCTGAGCAAACGAGCAGTTCATCTCGGTTTGAAGTGAGTCTTTTTTATAATCCTGAGCAGCGATCGGCAGTCAATATTGTGCCGGGACTCATCGCAGTGATCCTTACCATGACCATGGTGTTATTTACGTCGTCCGCCATTGTGCGAGAACGAGAGCGCGGCAATTTGGAACTATTGATCACCACCCCAATTAAACCGCTTGAGTTGATGATAGGAAAAATTCTACCGTATATCGTTATTGGCCTCATACAAATGACCATTATTTTAGGGTTAGGTAACCTCATTTTTGCCGTGCCGATCAATGGTGCAATCAGTCATTTATTGCTTGCTACATTACTGTTTATTACCGCTAGCTTAACCTTAGGTTTAATCATTTCAACCATTGCCCAAACTCAACTTCAAGCCATGCAGATGACGATTTTTATTTTACTGCCAACCATATTACTGTCGGGGTTTATCACCCCGTTAGAAGCCATGCCAACCACAGCCAAATGGATTGCAGAAGTCCTGCCTGGCACCCACTTTATGCGGGTCATTCGGGCAATAGTGTTAAAAGGGGCAACGCTAGGCGAGCTCTACAAGGATATTTTATGGCTAGTGGGATTTACGTTAATTGGATTGTGGGTAGCAGCAAAGCGCTTTAATAAACGCTTAGATTAGTGCCTATTGCTGAGCAGCAATAGGCTGGACCTGCGATGAATTAAAAGCCTCTATCAATACTATAAGCTTCGCCATTACATTCTAAATAAGCACTACAAGATGGATCAACAAGGCGACCGCATTGCTTCATTACAATCGCATTACCTCCGCGTTGCGACACTTGTACCTTAAGCGACTTAGCCATAGACGACAAACTGGGTAAATTATCCAATTTCGCCGGGTTTAATGAGTTTTCGCAATAATATGTTGTGACTTCGCCCAAAAACCTCGCTTTAAACCTCGACATCTCCGCAGAGGTATATGTATCAACATTACCTGCTTTTACGTTACCTACCGCGATATCGCCCGCATTGGTTCTAAACCCCAAATTAGAGCAACCAGCGGCAAATAACACCGCTAACACGGTCGCACCTAATGTGGCCAAAAATGCTTTTTTCATGTAAAAATCCTTTTAAAAAAGCATGCTCACTAAAATAATGAACATGCTTAACTGAGAACCAAAATTGATTAACGTGTCTAACAGAGACTATGAATTATAAGATTAAGTTCAACAGCTCATCAATAATTCAGCAACATTAGCGCTGCGCTTTAAGTGCGCGCTGCTTGAGAAAGTATTCACGGGTTAAACTAAATACCACAGGGCTAAGTAACACTAACGCGATTAAGTTTGGAATCGCCATCATGGCATTTAATGTGTCGGCCAATAACCAAATAAACTCTAAAGAACTCACCGCACCTAATGGCACCACTAACGTCCAAATTAAACGAAATGGCTTAACGGCTTTATCACCTAAAAGGTATTGAACACACTTTTCGCTATAAAAGCTCCAACCTAAAATGGTGGTAAAGGCAAAAACAGCTAATGCGATAGCCACAATGTAATTACCCATAGGCAATGCATGCGAAAAAGCAAATGAGGTTAATGCCGCACCATTTTCACCCGAGGTCCAAGCACCTGAAACTACAATGGCTAAACCGGTAATTGAACACACAATTAAAGTATCGATAAATGTGCCTAACATGGCCACTAAACCTTGTTTTACCGGATTACTGGTTTGCGCTGCCGCGTGAGCGATAGGTGCACTCCCTAAACCAGCTTCGTTTGAAAATACTCCACGGGCCACACCGAAACGGATAGCCGCCCATACCGCTGCGCCTGCAAAACCACCTTGGGCAGCAACAGGGTTAAAGGCACTTTCAATAATTAACATAAACGCCGCTGGTACTTGGTCGGCGTACACCACCAATACTGCAATACCAGCAGTAATATAAAACACCGTCATTAATGGTACTAACTTGCCAGCAACTTCAGCAATACGCTTAATACCGCCCATTAATACCGCACCAACCAATACCATCAATACCACGCCAGTCACCCAACTTGGTACGCCAAAGTTACTGCTCATGGCATCGGCAACGGAGTTAGCTTGTACTGTATTACCAATACCAAAGCCGGCAATAGAACCAAAAATAGCAAAGGCGGTACCGAGCCATGCCCACTTGCTGCCTAAGCCGTTTTTAATGTAATACATTGGGCCGCCAACATGATTGCCGTTGGCATCTGTCTCACGATATTTTACCGCCAATACCGCTTCAGAAAACTTGGTCGCCATACCTACAAGCGCAGTACACCACATCCAAAATAAGGCACCTGGGCCACCAATAAAGATTGCCGTAGCAACACCCGCAATATTACCCGTGCCTATTGTTGCCGATAACGAAGTCATTAACGCATTAAACGGACTCACATCGCCTTTTTCGCTTTCGTCTGTGACTTGGCGACCAGACCATAATAATTTAAACCCGCGACCCAGTTTTAAAATAGGCATGAGTTTTAACCCAATAGACAGAAATAAGCCTACGCCTAAAATCATAACCAGCATGGGGATACCCCATACAATACCGTTGACCGTACTGACAAAACTTGTGATTGCTTCCATGTAAAACCTCATAATGAGTAATGACTATTGTCGAAATTATTATTATTAGATGTTTAGTTATTATTATTATCATGACAACGGCCCAACTCCATTGTCATGATTGGATTTTTTAGGTTACCCCGATTACGTTAATCAAGGCAACCTAAGACAAGATGTGATGAATCATCTTCAAGATAAAACAGGTTTGTCCGTTACTCTTTTTCAAGTATCACTTTCAATGAATCTAAGCCTTGCTGTAAATCGGCCCCAATCATGGTTTCAAAATCGACAAATAGAAACATCAAGTTCATTGGATAGTCCATGTGGCCGCTAAAGTCCCAATCCACTTTAGTTTGTTGAGTGCTGATAGCTTCAGTTGTCATGTAAGCAGGTGACGTCGCTTCAAACGGCGAGATAAAGCGTAATTCAAAATCGATACGCTTACCTTCGTCAATGGCAATAATCTCTTGCTCACCAACCCCAACATCAGGGTTTTCACTCGCCCATGCAGATACAAAACCCACTGTCGCATCTGTTCCTCGAAAGGTTTTAACCATTTCGGGGTCCATTTGCGCCCACTTACTAAAATTATCTTGGTTTTTTAGATGTTTAATATAGTCAAAAACCTCAGTAACAGGCTTGTCTATGGTAACGGTGCGGGTAACGGAGTAATCGGTTTTAATAAACAATGCGGCGATAAAAGGGATGGCGATGATGACAGCAAGCCCTAGGAGAATTTTTTTTAACATTATTATCCTCAAATATTGAGGTTTTAGTATACCTACCAAGCGCTTGTAAACAACAAATAATTAACAATTGAAATGACTATATCAGGTTATGACAAAGGAGCGGATCAAGGAATAAATAATTGTACTGCAGAGGCTTCTGTCGCTGTGATGAGTGCTATTTTGGCTAAACAGGAAGTACAGACACATTGATCTGAACGGATAGCCTTGTCTGGATATGTCGTTACATATTGCTGAATCAATTCAACCGCACTATAAGCAGAATCGACACACCAACAACTTGAAATATCTTGCCCAAGCGCCATTGAACACGCATTTTTTTGATGACAAATAGGGCATAGACCCGCTAACTCAGACACTGAATTTCCTCGTTAAAAACCAAAAAGCCTTCTGTAATCATATTACAGAAGGCTTCAATACCCAATCCCAGATTACCTTACTTTGGCCGCACACCTAGAGTGTGGCAAATCGCATAGGTTAATTCTGCACGATTAAGGGTATAAAAATGGAAATCTTTAACGCCTTCACGCGCTAACACTTTAACCATATCAATGGCCACATTTGCACCAACCAATTGACGTGTTGCGGGGTCATCATCTAAACCTTCAAACTGGCGGTGTAACCAATGCGGAATCGCCACATTGGTCATATCGGCAAAACGTTTCGTCTGCTTAAAATTAGTCACAGGTAAGATCCCCGGGATAATCTCAACATCAATACCCGCAGTAACACAGCGATCGCGAAAACGTAAATATGATTCAACATCATAGAAAAACTGGGTAATGGCACGGTTAGCACCGGCATCAATTTTTTTCTTTAAATTTATCAGGTCAGCTTGAGCATTACGTGCATCTGGGTGCACCTCAGGATAGGCTGCAACCGAAATATCAAAATCAGCAACAGAGCGCAATAAGCTGACTAAATCATTGGCAAAACGAGTTGGTTTTGGACTGCCTTCTGGTAAGTCACCCCGCAGCGCAACAATGTCTCTAATGCCTGAGTTCCAATAATGTTTTGCTAACTCAACGAGCTCTTCATCACTGGCATCAACCAAGGTTAAATGCGGCGCAGCTAACAAATTAGTTTCTTTTTGAATACGCTCAATCACACTGTGTGTACGGTCACGTACCCCAGAGTTAGCACCATAAGTTACCGAGACAAACTTAGGGTTTAATGGCTCTAAACGACGAATAGAATTCCACAGGATCTCTTCCATCTCAGGTGTTGAAGGCGGGAAAAACTCAAATGATACATTAATATCACTCAGCTCAGACAAGCTCTGATTTAACGACTGGGCATGTTGTGCATGATGAAAAGCCATAATGTATTCCTTCAACTTCTGTAACACTTCGGAGTCTATACCAAGCGGCTAACTGGACTAAATTCAGTTTATTTCAACCTAACCATTTAGCCGTTTGGACGTCTATATGTCCATATACTAGTTTAACTGCATGCTAAGTCAAGCTAAAAAAACATCCATCACACGATTTAGTGGCATAACACTTCTCCCATAAATAAAACCGATTCAAATGAATCTATTTTAAAGGCTCGATTGAAGTCGCTGGTTGTATTCTGAGTGGTCATTTATTAATGCGGATTGGTATAAAACAAGAAAGCGACCTTTAAGGTCGCTTTGGGGGTGAGGTTCAACGGTATAACTTACTCGTAATCAGTAGCGTACGTTTCTTCATAAGTATGCGAGTAGAATTCAAATAGGTTACCAAACGGATCTTCTAAATATACCATTTTAGCGGGTTTGCCATCGTCTTCAGGGTGGTAACGCATAATGTCCATACGCACCTTGCCGCCATATTGTTCGGTACGTGCAATTGCACCTTCAAAGTCATCGGTTTGCAAACAGAAGTGGAAAATACCAAGACGCGTAAAATCAACATCATGGCGCTCTTGGCGATCAACCATTTCAAATAGCTCTACACCAATACCGTCGGTGGTGACTAAGTGCGCAATGTTAAAACCTTTAAAGCCTTCACCAAATACAGCGACACACATTCTGCCAATCGCCGTTTTGCGCTCTTCTTGCACTTTAGTGTTACCCATTACCACTCGTAACCCTAGCGCTTTAGTATAAAACTCAACCGCTTTATCCATGTCGCCAACCATTAAACCTACGTGATTCATTTTCATAACTTACTCCTAAAAACGATTAATCGATTCGTCATTTGTTTCGATGGAGTAATCTTACGGCGAACACGACATTAATAAAAATTATCAAATTTTATTAATTTGATAATAAATATTTATGTTTTTTTGAGTTTATTCTGTAGCTACGTTCGGCAAAAAAGAGAAAATATTAAGAATAATAAAACCTATGGAGTGGTGAAAGGTGCCATATTTCTAAGATTACTGCTGGCTCTGTCTTTCAATTTCGAGCTCGATGAGTAATGCAGTATGGGCATCATTTGCCGCATATTTTTTCTGATGGTTATGCAGAGGGAATATTGACCAATTGGATTGTTGTGCACTCTTAGATAGTCGTTGATTAAAAAACATCGCAACCGCAACTCTAGCGCCAACACGTTGTTTAACGCGTGCAAAGCGCATCACTTTTGAAGAAAGCTCTTCTGTATTGGTTAACGTAATGCCAAATTTTCTCAAGAGTATTTTTCTGTCTTCCTTTAACCCAAACCCCACCTTTTTTATCGTAGGATCCGACAGTATTTTAGCAATGTCAGTGAAGTGCTCATAAAACTGAGTAGGAAATAAAAATACTTTGGACTGTGTGGCGATTTGAATTAAATGAGGTCCATCGCTTACCTCACCTTTTATAAAACAAGGTTTGCTCTCGGTATCAAAGCCTAAGCAAGAGTGTGTTTTTAACTCTGCTATTGCACTAATCGCGTCAGCGGTGTTTGTGACAACGATGATATTATCAAGACCAATACCCTCATAAAGTGGTAAATCTCGAATTTGCTCCTTTGTTGGCCTTTGCATTTAATATCCTTTTAATCGTAAGCAGCACTATCTAATAGAGGACGAAAAACTAATAGAGGACGAAAAAAAAGACCATTCAACATGGTCTTTTTAATCAATATTACTCTTGCAGTAAGTCTTTACAAATATGCACTAAATCTGACTGCACTGCGGCTGCGGTGACCTCTCGCCCAGCACCTGGCCCGCGGATAATCAATGGGTTACCTTGATAAAACGCACTGCGAATAACAAACACATTATCGCCTGGGGTTAAGTTGGCATAAGGATGATTATTGTCTACCCACTGCAAACCGACCTCGGCCTGCAGTTTACCCTCGACTTTGTCTAACGAGGCCACGTAACGCAGCACTTTATTTTGCTCAGCGGCTGCAACATATTGTTGTAACAAGTCATCATCTAACTCGCTAATACGCGGTAAAAAATCGTCTAATGACAACTCTGCTAATGCCTTAGGCACTAATGAATTCAACGTAATATCATCGAGCTCAACGGCTAAACCAATCTCACGGGCTAAAATCAGCAATTTACGCTGCATATCACGGCCAGACAAATCGTCTCGCGGATCGGGTTCGGTAATCCCTAAACCGCGCGCTTCTAGAACTAATTCAGAAAACGGTTTGCTGCCATCGTAGTTTTCAAATAACCAACATAAGGTACCCGAAAAAATTCCGCCGACCGCTTCAATGGTATCGCCACTATTACGCAAATCGTTTAAGGCGTGTTGTATCGGTAAACCCGCCCCACAACTGGCGTTATAACGCCAAAATAACCGACGATTACTGAGCTGTTGCTTTAATTCACGGTAAAAAGGTAATGGCCCAGAACCCGCCAGTTTATTTGCGCTCACCACGTGAATGCCACGTGCAAATAGCTCAGGATACTGCAAGGTTAATGTGGCACTGGCACTGATGTCTAACGCGACAATTTCATCACAAGACAATTGTGCTAATTGCTCAAACAATGAGTCGTAATCCCAATCTTTGGCATGGGCTTGATAATCTTGCTGCCAATGATTAAGGCGTATACCGTCATTTGAAATTAATGCCTTTTGCGACCCAACCACGCCGATAAGCTCTACCGACGCTTCAAGTTCGCGATCTAATGTTTGGCTGGCACGCTTAAATAAATCGACCCATGCTTCGCCAATATTACCGACACCTAGCAGCAACACGCCGATGCGCATTCTGGGACCGGCGCAGCGACGATGCACCTTTTGGGTTAATAAACTCACCTGCGCTTGTGGCACTAAGGTCACTAAGCTTAACGAGTCTTGATAAACAGGTTTGGCATCGCGGCTTAATAAACGGGCAAAGCTGCGTCTAAAATGATGTGCATCTGCACTGACTAACGCCACCAATCCAAGGTCAGTTTGTATGGCTAATTCATCAATCGCCCATTGCTCGCCATGTTTGACCAACAGTGCTTGAACCTGTTTTTGGCTTTCTAGGGTAAATGCCAGCTCAAATTTATGTTGGGCGAGTTCCCAATATGCTAATGGCGTCAGGCCTGCTTGATCTAAAATAGCCAGCAGTGGTGCAATCTCGGTGTTGAGTTTAAAGCTAAATAACACCACTTCATTGAGGTTAGTCACCACAGGTGCGCTAGCCGATGAACTCAGTGGAGCGATTAAGGTAAAGTCGGTGTGAGATGCGTAGCTTGAACGTACGGCTAAACTCACATCGGTGTTAAATAATGGCTGCAAAGTACGTGAGTGCAAAACAGGCGAGCCTAAACGCGCAAGGCGATCAGCTTCTGCTAAAGACAAGCTTTTAAGCAATTTGGCATCATTAATTTTGTTAGGGTCAGCGTTAAATACCCCTTCCACATCAGTCCAAATGGTGACACGTTCAATATCAGCCAGGCTAGCAATTAGCGTGGCGCTAAAGTCAGATCCATTACGGCCCAGCAATAAGGTATCACCATGGCGGTTAGCACAAATAAAACCGGTAATCACTAAACGCTCTTGCGGATGCAAAGCCAACAAAGCTTGCACCTTGTCACGCGACTCTTGCACTAAAATATTAGGCACTGAACCTTCGTCGGCAACCAAAATAGAACAGGCATCAACATGCGTTGCAGCCACGCCGGTTTCGCGCAGTAATGCCGCCATTAAGCGTGCAGACCAGCGTTCACCAAAACTCACAACCTGGTTTAACTGATAATCGTTGTGCTGCTCTAAAGACAACAAGCTGACTAATTGCGCTCTGTCGGTAGACAAGCGCTCACGTAAATCACGCGCCTGCTCGTTTGACAATAGTTGCTCAATTAAGGTTTGTTGGTAACTAATGAGCACTTGCAGCTCTTCTTGCCAAAGTTGACCGCTGTCGCGCAAACTGAGTAATTTATATAAGAAGTTAGTGGTTTTACCGGCAGCAGACACCACCACAAGATCATCACTGTTACCATGAGTCAGTAAAATATGGGCAACACGACGATAGCAATCAGCATCCGCTAAACTAGAACCACCAAACTTATGTAAATGACCTCGCGCCATTACGCACTCCTTAAACAACTACGACTTTTTTTATTGCGACCGCTATTTTACTTTATTTAACGAAAACTACAGCTAACATAAACGTAAATTAAGCTAATTTTACCCAAGTTCAGGCTATTTAATTGCTGCAACTGCGGCTAAACCGGCTTTAATATCAGCAACCAAATCTTCAGCATCTTCAATGCCGACAGATAGTCTCAATAAAGTGTCTTTAATACCAGCCTCTTGGCGTGCTTCTGCATCCATTGCTCTGTGGGTCATCGTGGCCGGAACGGCGACTAAACTTTCCACTCCGCCTAAACTTTCAGCAACACTGAACAATGTCAGCGCATTTAAAAATGCCACCACTTCGGCCTCGCCACCTTGCAATTCAAAACTTAACATAGCACCAAAGCCTTGTTGTTGTTTTGCCGCAATTTCGTGACCTGGATGGTCTTTTAAACCGGGATAGTACACTTTAGCAACTACGTCGCTGGCATTAAGTAGTTCTACAATCTTTTGTGCGTTACGTTGATGCTCTCGAATACGCACTGCTAGTGTGCGTAAACCGCGTAAGGTTAAGTAACTGTCAAACGCAGAACCGGTTAACCCAAGGGTATTTGACCACCAATGTAACAGTTCGCCTACTTCAGGATCTTTGGCTACAACCGCACCGCCAACCACATCGCTGTGGCCATTAATGTATTTAGTGGTTGAGTGAATAACGATGTCAGCCCCCAACAATAACGGTTGCTGTAAAATGGGTGATAAAAAGGTGTTATCTACCGCAACTAATGCCCCTACATCACGACAAGCACGGCTAATCGCTTCAATATCAACAACGCGCAGTAATGGATTTGACGGGGTTTCTAACCACACTATTTTAGGTTTTTGCGCTATCGCTTGGCTCAATGCTTGAGCATCGGTTTGGTCGACAACCACTAATTTAAATTGGCCTTTTTTAGCCAAATTGGTAAACAAGCGATAACTGCCACCATAACAGTCGTGCGGAACCACTAATAAATCATCAGGGCCGAGTAAGCTGGTCACCAATGTAATGGCCGCCATACCTGTGCATGTCACCACTCCGGTTGCACCTTGCTCAAGTTTTGCCAGCGCGTCACCTAATATGCAACGAGTAGGATTGCCTGATCGGCTGTAGTCAAATTCGCGCGGATTTTTATGGCCGTCGAACGAATAATTTGTCGATAAATAAATCGGTGGTACTACGGCTCCATGTTGTGTGTCTGATTCTATACCCTGGCGAACGGCCAATGTGGCGCTTTGATACTTAGTCATAAAGACTCCTAAAAATTCACAAACACACAAAATAGATGTCTAGACGTCCAAATTTACCTAAGAGGTTAGCGTACGTCAACCTAAATTAGACGTTTAGACGTCTAAACATAAAGAAATCTATTTGCAATCGTCACTAAATAGTAGCAATAATTTGACTAGAGATTGTAAGGGGTTAAAATCTGCCCCGTATTTATCGTTAAGGGTAAGTTAATGACTGAGTGGAATGGCGAATATATCAGCCCATATGCCGAACACGGCAAAAAGAATGAACAAGTAAAAAAGATTACAGTTTCTATCCCTTTAAAAGTATTAAAAGTACTGACAGATGAGCGTACCCGTCGCCAGATAAACAATCTGCGTCATGCGACCAACAGTGAACTGTTATGCGAGGCATTTTTGCATGCATACACAGGCCAACCATTACCTCATGACGGTGATTTATCCAAAGATGAACCGGATAGCATTCCAAGTGAAGCGAAAAAGTTAATGGATGAGATGGGTATTGAGTGGGAAGAAATGGAATAACCCACAGACTTAATCAACAGACTTTGAAGCGACCCTAATAAGAAGTCGTGATATTTTTATAGAGAACTTATGATGTCATTTATCGATCCATCTACATTGATACTGGCATCAGTTATCGTTTTTTTTGGCGCGCTAACCCAAAGCTTAATTGGCTTTGGGTTAGCCGTTGTCGCAAGCCCTCTGCTGTATATTGTGAATCCCCAACTTGTCCCTGTCCCCATAATTGTCATGGGATTTGCCATTTCGGCAATGACCTTATACCGAGAGCGCGGACACCTGCAATTTAATGGCTTGCAGTACGCCTTACTCGGGCGGATCCCCGGTGGATTTGTGGGCGCAGGATTATTACTGTTTGCCCCGCAAGCCATACTCGGCTTAATTATTGCGGCTATCGTATACATTGCTGTGATTCTGAGTGTTTACAAGATTACCGCCCCCATCAACCGTGTAAGCTTATTTATTGCTGGAGTATTCTCCGGTATTTTTGGCAACATCGCCGCGATTGGTGGCCCACCGATGGCGATTTTACTCGCCGGACAAGATGCCAGCCAATTTAGAGCGGCATTGTCAGCCTTTTTTGTGTTCAGTTCGCTGATTGCGTTAGCCATTTTAGCCGTGGTCGGTTTAGTAGAAATAAAGCATTTGTGGTTGTCACTGATGCTGCTACCGTCAGTCATTAGCGGCTATCTTGTCTCTGGTTTGTTAATCAACCACGTCGATAAAAACAAAACCCGTCTTGCCACTCTCGTGCTCTGCAGCATCAGCGCCACGGTTTTAGTGGTTAAATCAGTGATGGCATTAGCCAGCTAACCCTAAAAGCGATCTCTTTTTACATCTCAAAATATACCCTTACCCGCCTATCAAGCATCCAGCCAAATTAGCAATAGATCTGCGTCACACAAGTTCATTAGATTTTTTTCAATTAACTTTTTTTCAATTAGATTTTTCTCATGAATATGATCTACTTCAAATTAACAATACCTCTTTTTAGGTAACATTATTTACAGCAAAGCAATACAGCAATATTGCTAAGGCACAACCTATAAAAGCCCATAGAGGATAAACATGATGAACACTTATATGAAAGTTGGTATCGCAGTCGCTATTGCATTATCTCTCGGTAGCCAGGTCATGGCAGCCGATGGCGGCAACCCTAAAAAAGGTAAACACCTGTACAAAAAAGAATGTAAAGCCTGCCACAGTGCCAATAGCGAAGGTCAAGAGCTCACCCCGATGAGCAAAACCATGAGCCAATGGGATCGCTTCTTCTCGCGCGACAAACACAAAGCAAAACCTGCCGTTTTTGAGGCATTGTCTGAACAAGAACTAAAAGATATTCAACAGTTTTTGTATGACCATGCTGCCGACTCAGACCAGCCAGCAACCTGCGGCTAAGTCAGCCCAGCTGATCAACGTTTCTGAGTAAACGCCAACATCAGCCAGTAACCGAATCGAATTAAAAAATAATGAGGCTTAGCCTCAGGGAATCTGACAACCAAAATTTGCTTAATTGATTCAATATTAGGCAAATACGGGGAGAAACATCATGAGAACACTTATCTCAATACTGGTTGCTAACGCGCTCTTTATGAGTGGTGCAGCCGTAGCAACTGACACCGATGTACAAAAAATTGCCGAACTAGAAAAGCAGTTGGCCGAAATATCTGAAGATTTAGATTACTTAAACTCACGCGTTGACAAAACAGAACGTCATAGCGCATTAGACAGAATCGAAATTACCGGTGACTTCAGGACTAAAGTGCATTCATTGCACTATCAAAATGTCACTTGGAACCCCGCCATGAACGTCAACTTTTCTGACTTTGCCGCTAAAGCAATGGCCGGGGAATTTGGCGATCCAAGCAGTGCCAGCTCACCTTTAGGCCAAATGATGATGGCCAATCCTGATTTAGCCGCCGCATTCCAAAGCGGTATGCTGCAAGGCGTAATGCCGATGGTATTGGGGCAAAAGACCCAACAAGATATCGATAATGATATTTTTTACACCACCCGCCTTCGCCTAAACCTTAATGCCAAAGTGTGGGATAACGTCAGTTTTGCTGGACGTCTTACGATGTACAAAAGTTGGGGCGACTCAACAGGCGTTAAAGTATTTGATTCATGGAATTCCTTCACCATGGACGGCACTAGCAGCGGTAGCACCAGCGGCGATGAATTAAAAGTCGAGCGCGCCTACTTTAACTGGAAAGACATTAATGGCAGCGGCGCATACCTGTCTATTGGTCGTCGTCCTTCAACTTACGGGCCTCCAAGTCACTATCGTGAAAATGAGCTTCGCGGTGGTACACCCTCTGGCCACCTCGTTAACTTTAACTTCGACGGTGCAACGTTAGGGTATGACTTAACCGATATTACCGGCATTGAAGGCCAAACGGTCCGTTTTTGCTACGGCCAGGGCTTTGAATCACAATACGGTAACGGTGAATTATTTGGCGATATCATCACCAAAGATACCCATCTAGGTGGATTTAATATCGACGTCATCAACGACGGCAACCACTTTTTACAGTTCACCTTATTCGGCGCTAAAGATGTAAACGACGGCTTCACCGGCACCATGGCATTCCCAACACAATTAGCCAGTATTTTTGCGCCTACCATGTATCAAGATATGCAAAAGTTTGAAAACTTTAACTTTGTTACCCGAGTGCAGCCTAGCAGTGTGATTGGTGACATGTACCTAGGTGGCCTAGGCTATGCCTATGAATCAGACGAAGACATGAAAATGTTTGCCTCACTTGGTTGGACTCGTGCTGAACCGACAGGTAATGCAGGTTTATTTGGTGGCATGTTAAGTGATGCTGTATTTGAAGCGGCATTAAACAGCACAGGCACAGAAATCATTATGGTGCCTACCTCAACCGTCGACTCTGACACTAAAGACGGTTATGGCGTATATGTCGGGATGCAAATTCCTGCACCATACGGCAAATTTGGCCTTGAATATAACTATGGTTCTAAATACTGGAGCCCATTCACCCAAGCACAAGATGACCCTATGGGCAGTAAATTAGCCACCCGCGGTCATGTTGCCGAAGCTTATTATATCTTTGATATTAATCCTAAAATGTTTATCAAGTTAGCCGGTTTGTACTACGACTATGAATACACAGGCAGTGGTTCTCCAGTGGGTGCACCACAAAAAGTAGACGATGTGATTGCTGGCAATGCTTACTCAATGTTGCCCGTAGTCGACACCGCCTACGACATCAATGCATCACTGACCATCAACTTCTAACTTGAACTTCTCAATGGTCCCCCTGAGCACAAACTCAGGGGTAAGGACACATATCATGAAAACATTCACAGCACTGGCAGTATTACTGATGTTAAGCAGTAGTGCTCAGGCTGCCTTTAATCATAAAGATGCACTGCAAGGGCCCTTTGCCAATGGCCCCGAAGTCACCACACAATGCTTAACCTGCCATAAAGAACATGCCGAAGACTTTATGAAATCTTCTCACTGGACATGGGAGCTAGAGCAAGAGTTACCAGGACGTACCGTCAAGCGTGGTAAAAAGAACAGTATTAACAACTTTTGTGTGTCGATTTCGGGTAACGAGCCACGCTGCACAAGTTGCCATGCCGGTTATGGTTGGAAAGATTCAACATTCGACTTTAAAGACATGACCAAAGTGGACTGCTTAGTGTGTCACGACACCACAGGGACTTACATGAAAGACCCAGCGGGTGCCGGTGAAGTATTTGGTAAAGTAGACTTAGCCAGAGTGGCACAAAATGTGGGTGCGCCCGTACGCGATAACTGCGGCAGTTGCCATTTTTACGGCGGCGGTGGTGATGCGGTTAAGCATGGCGACTTAGACTCGTCAATGTCTTATCCAGATCGCGAAACCGATGTACACATGGACACCGACGGTAATGACTTTCAATGCCAAGAATGCCACGTGACTGAAAAACATCAAATCAGTGGTAATGCCATGGGCGTTTCACCTGGAGGAGAAACCAAAATTGGTTGTGTCAATTGTCATGACGACGCGCCGCATCAAAACAAAAAGCTCAACACCCATACCGCAACCGTGGCATGCCAAACCTGTCATATTCCCACTTTTGCCAAAGTAGAACCAACAAAAATGCGTTGGGACTGGTCTGCAGCAGGGCAAGATCTTAAAGACACCACTGATGAAAATGGCAAGCATACCTTTAACAAAAAGAAAGGCAGCTTTATTTGGCAAAAAGATGTGCCACCACAATACGCCTGGTTTAATGGCAACGCCGACGCCTACATGGCTGGCGATAAAATTGACCCGACTAAAACGGTAAAACTCGCTTATCCATTAGGTAATATTAACGACCCTAAAGCCAAGATTTACCCTTTTAAAGTGCATACAGGTAAGCAAATTTACGACACAGAACTGAATATTTTACTCACACCAAAAACTTACGGTGAAGGTGGATATTGGGATAAATTTGACTGGGATCTCGCCGCTAAACTAGGTATGGAAGCGAACCCAACCATGGTAGAAAAAGGTCTTAAATACAGTGGTAAACACGGTTTTGTTGAAACCGAAATGTGGTGGCGTATCAACCATATGGTGACCCCAAAAGACAAAGCATTACAGTGTAATGACTGCCATAACAAAGGCGAGCGCCTAGATTGGAAAGCCCTAGGTTACAATGGCGACCCCATGAAAAACCGCAAAGGGGTTAAACACGCTACGGCTAAATAGCTGAGTAAAAGAGCATGCATCAATGCTAAAAAACAAACCGCCATCGACTTATCGATGGCGGTTTTATTTAATCGACAACATCATCGCTAACAAATCTAATCCCTGACACTCAACATCGTGTTCAATACCACTTAGCGGATCGCTAAACCGTAAGCGTTTGGCCAATAACTGCAATGGTTTATCATAATTATCTGGCCCTTTAGGCTGTAACACCGGGTAAAAGCGATCATTGAGTATCGGCATACCCAAGCTCAACATATGCACTCTTAATTGATGAGTTTTACCGGTAATAGGGCTGAGCTCAAACAAACCCAAACCGTCTTTAACTGCCACCAGGCTTATTTCAGAATGGCTGTTAGCCTCGCCCTCAGCCACCTGCATAGTAAAGCTAGGATTGGCCGCAACAATACGATTTTTAACCGTCCAATGCAGCGGTAACTCACAGGTTTTGTCGGCTAATTGCGCTAATAAATCTGGAGTAACCTTTGCGATAGCTTGATAGTCTTTAGTGATCTTGTCGTCTAAAAAAAGCTGGTGGTAGGCATGACGCGTTAGCGGGTTTAGTGTCATTAACATCACCCCAGCAGTATCTTTATCAAGCCGATGGGCAGGCGCTACGGTATCGATTTGTGTGGCAATACGTAATCGATGCACCAGGCATTCGTTAACGAAATTACCGCCAGGGGTTACCGGTAAAAAATGCGGTTTATAAACAATAATGATATCGCTGTCTTGATGAAGTATTTGTTCATAAAATGGCACTTTGGTTTCAGCCTTTACCTCACGATAGTAATACACTCGTGCCGTCGCTTGATACTCACTCGTCGCATCAATTAACTCACCATGTTGCCAATGCACCTTGCCTTCATTAATGCGCTGTTGCCATACGCTGGCATCAATTTGTTTAAAATGATCAACCAAAAACTCAAAAACAGTGGCATATGATTTACCCGCCAATTCGCTTTCACGAGGTAGCACAATATACGAAGGTTGCGCCGCGATGGCTGAGGTTGAATGTGGGGCTAAATCGTTTGAGAGTGAATCGTTTGAGTCTGAATTTGGCATAAAATGGGCTATGTACAAACATTGGCAAAGGGTAATCACCCTATGTTATCAGTGTATCGCCCCTGATGCACCGCTTACACATCGACATGAGATTTAAGCAACTGTAATACAAAATCCATGGTTTTATGGCAGTTTGGCTGCTCAACTAATACTAACTTATCGCGACTATACATAGGTAACACTTCAAGCCAACGCTGGCTAACCCAGGTGGCATCTTCTAAATGCACTTGCGAATACAGCTCAAGTAAATCAGGGTTCACTTGATAAAATTGCTCCAGCGCCGCACTGATAATTTCAAACTCACCTGCTATCGGCTCCTGGCTCCAGTTTTGACAAGGTAAGGCACGGGCAATCCAGCTGCCATCGCGCTGCTGCGCTGCGGATAAGATTTTTACTCGCTGCGATCCTTCAATCACAATGCTTAAACTGTTGTCTGCTAATTGATTAAAATCGATGATATTGCAACGAGTGGCGGTGATGTAACAAGGGAGTTCGCTATTGGCTTTTAGCGCTGCAAAGGCAAGTTGATAATGGCCCTTTAACACTCGGGCAATCATGCTGAGATCGCACGGTGACACAACACGGATCTCGAGTCGTCCACCGGGCAATAACACGCCATCTTGAATTAATAACGCCATTTCTTGTGTTTGCATAGCAGCCTCCCACACCAAAGGTGAAGTTACTGAACCAAAATCAAATCAATAGAATAAGTGTAGCAGTGGTCAATATTTCAACAACATAAGCACCGTAAATAATGCTAACTGACGACATTGACCTGCAATTGCGCGCACTCGACTAGTTAATTAGACCTAGTTTAATTAGGCTATATTTCACACAAACAACAAATTCAAACAAATTCAAACAAATTCAAACAAATTCAAACAAAAAAGTCCCATTTTCACTCAAGGTTACAGACGTTCAATCCTATCCATAATGTTACCCTTTGCCACTATCTCAGCAAATTCGTCAGCAAGCACCTGGCTTTGCTGCACGCTTTGTTGCCAATAAGCGATGCGACTGTCGCTATCGAGGTGTTTAAAATCTTCGCGATCTGGAATTTTACCAAAGGGTAAGCTGGCAATAAATTGCTTACTCGGCGCTAAAATCAGTCCATTGTGATAATTAGCTTTGGCTTTGCGCCACAGTAACGACTTATCAAACCAACCCGGACTCATGTAAGGGTAAAAGTGAGGATACAAACTCAAACCTGTCGCTGCAGGCAATGGCATATCAAAATGATAATCGGTAATGCCCCCATCGTAATAATGACCTTTAGGCGATCCTTGCAGATCTTTCACGGGATCAAGCAACAAAGGGATCGATCCTGTCGCCAATAAGCCATGACGAATATTCTCTTGAGTCAGTTCCACTTGCTTGGTGGGTAAGTCTTTTAAGCGTCTAAACGGAGATGCCGCGTCTTTATGACTTAAAATCACCCGCTCAAAGTGCCAGCCTAAACTTTTACGATTAACAATATTGCTTACCGCTGCCATCGACAAACCGACCATTAAGCCAAATTTTGCATGGATGCGGTTTAAATGACGTGCACGACACGCCACCATATGATGTCGAATTAATGGGTTTGCTAAAATATCAGCGCCCTGTTGCTCGCCCAAAATACCGTCAACAATCTTAAGCACTTGCGCGCTCACTTGCTCACGCGTCGGCTTAGCCACGTCATAACGTTGGTTAATATAAAAATGCTCAAAGCGTTCATAAGCTGCCAATGGATTTTGCTGCGCCATACAGGCTAAACGCCATGCGCCAGACGAAGCCCCCATGGTATAGAGCGGATCTTCTCGCCCTTGAAAAAATTCACTGAATAAATATTTATCTAATCCAGCGATGGCAAGCCACTTCGGCCCGCCTGATGCAGCAAACAACTGAGTAAATAATGATTGTTCTAAGCCATTCGCTTCTATTTGTGCGTAAGCGGTAGGTCCAGCAAGTAAACGTAATGCAGGCAATGTACAATCCTTCTTATTTTTCTAATGCTGATTTTTCAGTAAAACTGTATGCTTTAACAAGTTATCATGTTTCTATCGTTTACATCTTACGGAATTTTTATGATTGTCGATACCCTAGCAAACCGTCACCTTTATACTCAGCTTAGCCCTCGTTTAGCCACGGCACTAGCGCACCTTGCTGACACTGACTTTAGCCAACTTGAAATCGGTAATTACCCATTAGATGGCAAAGATATTTTTGTCATTGTAAATGACTACCAAACCAAACCAAAAGAAACGCAGCCCTTTGAAGCACACGAAAAGTACATTGATGTGCAATACGTGGTTAGCGGCGAGGAAGAGTTTGGCTATTTACCGTTAGCAGACCAAACGCCGTCTAAAGCGTATTTTGCCGACCACGATTATGCTAATTACGACTATGAATCAAATAAACAAGATGCTGCCTTTATTCCGTTAAAAGCAGGGATGTTTGCCTTGTTTTTCCCAGGTGACATCCATATGCCAGGCACCAGCGCCTTACCGCAACAGGTGCGAAAAGTCGTGATAAAAGTGCGGGTGTAACATTCGCGTTGACGGCTCATCATTATGATTAAAAACTCAGCAGCTGGTCTGACTCCTTATTGGCGCAAGTTCTGCTAGACTGATTTGAGTGATATGAGTTTTTAATGACATAAGATTTTAGTGACATAAGTTCTTAGTGACATAAGTTCTAATGAAACGATTAGGGCTACGTTTTGCACATTAAGCGCCTATATATTCAGAGTCAAAGCAGACTTAACATACAGATGAGCAATACTAAAAAGCAAAACAGCACGCCACAAGTACACATACCCTGAGTAGTATAAAAAAGGCCCCGAGACTCTCCGCTTGGGGCTTTTTTTATGGTAGAAATTCAGCGGCTGCATTTTTTAATGCGATGACGATTAATCCTTGTTAAAATCAGCACAACTTTATAGGAGAGTCTTTCAATGGCAATGTATGTAGTGGGTCACAAGATCCCTGATTCAGATTCAATTTGTGGTGCTATCGCATTAGCATATTTAAAAAACCAAATCGGCGAGCCAGCTATCGCGGCACGTTTAGGTGAATTATCACCAGAAACCGCCTTTATTTTAGAAAAATTTGGTTTTGAAGCGCCAGAATACAAAACCAGCTACGCTGGCGAAGATGTGTATATTGTCGACCACTCTGAAATCACTCAAGCACCAGACGATATTGCCCAAGCGACTATCGTTGGGATTGTTGATCACCATAAACTAGGCGATTTAACCACTTCTACTCCGTTAGAATGTTGGATCCGTCCAGTAGGTTGTAGTAACACCGTCATTAAAATGATGTACGATTTTTACCAGGTAAAAATCCCAGCTAACATCGCTGGCATCATGATGTGCGCGATTTTAAGTGACACCGTTATTTTTAAATCACCAACTTGCACCACTGCTGATATTCGTTGCGTTGAAGCCTTAGCTGAAATCGCCGGCATTGAAGACTTTAAAGAAGTCGGCATGGACATGTTTAAAGTCAAATCAGCCGTTGAAGGCACGCCAGCGCGCGACCTTGTAATGCGTGATTTCAAAGACTTCAACATGAACGGAAACCTAGTCGGTATCGGCCAATTAGAAGTGATCGACTTATCGGTTTTTGACGACATTAAAGCTGACCTAGAAGCGGACATCGCTAAACTAAAAGTCGAAGGCAACCGTCACAGCGTATTACTACTGCTTACCGATATCATGAAAGAAGGCTCAGAAATGTTAGTCGTTTCTGATTCTGCTGATTTAACAGAGCGCGCCTATGGTAAGCCAACTGTTAATGGTCGTGTATGGTTAGATGGTGTATTAAGCCGTAAGAAACAAGTGGTTCCATCACTGCAAGACGCGTTTACAAGCTAATACGTGCAAAATTAACTGCGTGTTAATCTAATCCGTGATGAAAAACAAAAAAGCTGAATCCATTGATTCAGCTTTTTTTATACTCAAACAGGCTTAATGAGAACTCAATAACAACTCAAATTACTTAATATCGCAGCCCCACAGTTCTATCGACGGCTGCGCAGTAGTTGGCTTGCCCACCCAGTAACTCATGGGGTGACATTGTTGTTCGGTATTGCCAGACGAGACACACAACTGATAATCTCCAGCCTCAGGCGTGCGCCCCAGCTTTAGCATAGGCAGCACGGGCAACGTTGGCTTATATTGCCAGCTGCCATCAATTAACACCGCATCTGCAGGGATTTCCATTCCGGCGCCGCTGCCTTTGACTCTAGCTTGCTCAAGGATAAAGCCGTCAGGCAAAAGACGATAATCTTCTGCCCAACGCACTTTCTCAATAGTATGAGTCCACGACAAGGTCATCTGCTCAGCAGGCACCTGTGCCCAAATGCTGCCCGCTAAACCTAAACACAACCCTAGCATTAGCCTTCCTGAGCCAAACGTTTTAACTTACGAGCGCGCCATGCGTGTTGCAAAATAAACGCCAGTGCCAAGCCAAAACCAATTTCATCACTTAATGGCGTGGCTAAAATTAAGCTGCCACCCGCAATAAAGCCTAAAATACGCTCCCACATATACAGTTTTTGTAATAAGTAGCCGGTAAAAATAACACCCCAAATACCAATGGCAACCGTAGCCTTTAACACTACAAATATTGTGGCAAGCACTCCGCCACCTTGAAGCATTAACGCTGGGTCGTACACCGCCATAAACGGAATAATAAATCCGGCAATGGCAATACGAATAGCCCATAAACTGATTTTTAAGCCTTTCTCTTTGGCGATGGGTGCTGCGGCAAAACAGGCCAATGCCACTGGCGGTGTTAAATCGGCCATAATGCCAAAATAAAACACAAACATGTGCGACACAATTAACGGTACACCTAGGTCTAATAATGCCGGCGCGGCAATGGAGCTAGTAATAATGTAGTTAGGGATTGTTGGAATACCCATGCCTAATACTAAACACGTCACCATGGTTAATACCAAAGACAAAAATAGATTGTCTTGGCCCACAGCCAAAATGTAACCCGCAAAGGTAGAAGCAATACCGGTTAACGACACAATACCAATGATCACCCCAACCAGCGCACAGGCGATACCTACAGGCACCGCATGACGTGCACCTTCAACTAAAGCATGCAAACACAGCATTAGGGTTTCTTTGCCGCCTTTTACAAACCAGCTAATGACCACCAGCAAAGCAATAACCCCAAATACGACACCTATGCCTAATTGGAAAAAGCCGGCACATAACACGCCTAATGCAATCCAAAAAGCAAAACGCATTATCTTTGACGACACATTTAAAATAATCGCCGAACCTAAAATAACAATCGCAGTTAACGCTAAACCGACCATGCCAGAAAACAGCGGCGTACGGCCAGAAAACAGTAAACCAATTAGGATAAATAGCGGGATAAGTAAGTACCAGCGCAACTTAATAGCCGCCCAGGGATCAGGACATTGGTCTTTCGGTAAGCCCGATAAGTTGGCACGCTTAGCTTCTAAATGCACCATCCAAAACACTGAGCAGAAATACAATACCGCAGGGATCATTGCCGCTTTAGCAATTTCAATAAACGGCACGTTAATGGTTTCGGCCATAATAAACGCCACTGCGCCCATAATCGGCGGCATAATCTGACTGCCCATACTCGACGTGGCTTCTACCCCTCCGGCAAATGCAGACTTATAGCCAAAACGTTTCATTAATGGAATAGTAAATTGCCCAGTAGTCACCACGTTGGCCACCCCAGAACCGGTAATGGTACCCATTAATGCCGATGACACCACCGACACTTTTGCCGGGCCGCCAACCTTATGGCCAAATAATCCCATCGCAAAGTCGGTAAATAAGCGGATCATTCCGGCTTGCTCTAAAAACGCACCAAACAGAATAAATAAGAAGATATAAGTGGCCGACACATACGTTGGCGTACCGTATAGCCCTTCAGTACCAAAGGCTAATTGGTTAATGATCTGGTCAATGCCATAACCACGATGCATTAACTCGCCAGGCAAAAATTCACCGAATAATCCATAAGCGAGAAACAAGCCACAAATGATCGGCAAGGCAATTCCCATCACTCGTCTTGCCGCCTCAAACACCAGCACCACAAGTACGGTACCGATAATCATATCGCCTTGAGTAAGGTCGCCTGAGCGCTGAATTAAGTCAGCCTCAAACACCCACTGATAAGCTGCTGTCGCCATGCCTGCTAAGCCAAGTACCCAGGCTAGAGGTTGCCAGGGTTTGCTTTTACCCCATCCTGGGTAACTGATAAACACCACTAATAATAAAAAGCCCACGTGTACAGCGCGTAAAACCTGGGTTGAAACCGGATGAAACGCGGCGGTAGTGATTTGGAAAATAGAAAAAACCAATGCCACCACAAATAAGGCTTTTGGCCAGTCACGAGTGTCGGCACTTAAGCCTTGCTCTGACATTGTGTTCTGGTTAATGGATGGATCACTCATGGTATGCCTCTGTACTGACTACAGCTAAAAATCGATATGCCTAAAAACAACTAAGCGCTTGTTTGGTATGTATTATCCAAACAAGCGCTTCAAGAGTAAAAAACATTGAATTACAGCGCATTCACTTCTTTGTAGTAGCGCTCTGCACCTGGGTGCAATGGAATCGGTAAGTTTTTAGTCGCTTTGTCTAAACTGATATCTTTCGCTGCTGAGTGTGCAGTGCCTAAACGTTCTAGGTTGTCGAACATCAGCTTAGTCATTTGGTACGCCACTTCATCAGACACTTTGCTGTGAGTTACCAGTAAGTTTTGAATCGCAACCGTACTGACATCCTCAGTTTGGCCTTCATAGGTATTAGCAGTAATCACCCCAACCTGGTAAGCAGGGTTATTGATTTTAGCAACCACATCTTCAGGAATCGCCACAAAGTTAATGTCCATTGTTGCGGCTAGGTCGCGAATAGCCGCCATACCTAAACCAGATGATTGTAACGTGGCATCAAGTTGACGGTTTTTAATCAGCTCGACAGACTCGGCATAAGGTAAATACTCCACTTTACCCATGTCGTCATAGCTTAAGCCAGCAGCAGCAAAAATAGCGCGGGCATTAAGTTCAGTCCCCGATTTAGGTGCACCAACAGAAATACGTTTACCTTTTAAGTCAGCCAACGTCTTGATGCCAGCATCTTTATTGGCAACGATTTGAATAAAGTTAGGGTACGTAGATGCAATGATACGCAGGTTTTTCAATGGCGCTTTAAAACCCGCTTCAGTATCGCCTTCCCATGCAGCAGACACAGAGTCACCTAGTGCAAGCGCTAATTCACCACGGCCAGCTTGTAATAAGTTAAGGTTTTCGACTGAGGCTTTAGTGGCTTGTACTGAAGTTTTAGAACCTTCAATACCGTTACTGTAAAGCTGAGAAAGCGCAACACCGATAGGGTAGTAAACACCACTGGTACCGCCGGTGAGAATATTGATAAAAGTAGGAGCGGCCATCACTGCGGTACTGATTGATAACGCAGCCGCGGCGCTTATCATGCAAAAGCGTTTAGTTAATTTCATTACAATATCCTTATTTCTTATATGGTTATCTGTCTTATTGTGCTGATACCCTAACACCGACATTCAGTGTGATCTATATAGACTAAAGGCTAATACCGCTAATCTAAATATTATTTGTTTTCGATTTCAGTCACTTCGGTTGTCGATGAAAAAGTCTCAATCAAATTGAAGGTGCTAATAGCGTGTTTTATCGTCCATTTATGGGAACAATAACGCCGTCATCTCGAGTATAGTTCGCTTAATAAAAAAGGTGCCAACAATGTGGGCACCTTTGACATTTGTATTGGTGTGAGCGGTATTGATGTGAGAGGTCTTGGTATGAGCGCTCTTGGTGCCCAGTGACTTTGTATTAACGCCATCACAACTTGGTTATTCGCAGGCCAGTTCGTTACATGCCCATGCAATTAGCATAATAAGTCACAGTGGCAGGCCAATCAGAAAAGATACCGATCACCCCCACATCTTTGGCTAACACATCAACCAACTCGTAAGTGTCACCTTCATTATCTATCGCATCTGCAATACTTTGATAATACCAACCTCCACCGCCCTGGCTGAGTAAACCTGAGCGCTCTAGTGACCAGGCAATCATTTTCAATCCTGCGGCATTAGCAGCATTGGCGTATTCAGACGGCACAATGGCGTTATTGTCATCTAAGGTGACTAACATCCACAATGGCGGCGCAATAATCTTCACCCCGTCTGCAGCTAGAGTGTCCATACTCGGTGACCAGGTCGCACTGTTTTGTGGATCAAATCCAGCTTCACTATCACGACCATCAAGGTATACCGCTTGTTCGGCAAACTCTGGGGCGTTGGCTATCCAGTATTTCACATCATCTAAATTGAATGATTGCGGGAACACCTGCGAAGCATCCACTCCAGCGGCGCCATACTCATCAAGCATTTTTTGCGCATAATCTTGTTGGCTAAAGCCATCAAACGGCATGCTTACACTGGCAGACTTAAGCTCTGGGGTCATTTTTACGCCAGCCGATTTAAATAATTCGATACTTTCAGCATGAGTCATTAACGTGCCGGTACCTGCATAGAGGTCTGTGCGCCAGCTTGGCGTGCCATCCATAAACTCGGCTACCGTGGTCGCTTTAGGATTAAAGCCGTCCATCTTGCCTTTTAAGGTTTTAAATTCTGCAAGGCTGATATCGCTAGTACAACAGGTCGCGGTTGCGCTAACACCGTTTGCAGCGTCGGCAGGTGTAAATGGCACAGAGCACTTATTGGCTAATGCCGGTATCGCTAAAATATTGGTGGTTGTGGCTAAATCACATTGTGAATGACGGCATACCAAGGCTTTGTCGTTGGTAAAGGTAACGTCACACTCAACAATACCCGCACCAGAATCAATAGCAGCTTGATAGGCTTCTTTAGTGTGCTCAGGAAATTGCATTGAGGCACCACGGTGACCAATAGAAAAGTCGGTACGATAAAATGGGCCAGACTCGCATTGCGCTAATTGGGTTTTCAGTTCACTGTCTTGCATTTGATCCACTAAAAAAAGTGGTCTCGGCCCCACTTGCGCGCTGACACTTTTATCAACACCCGTTGCAGCTGCACTATCGCTGTCGTTGCTATTACACGCTGATAAACAGATTAAACTGCTCAATATTGCCAACGCGCCTAATGCCGTCTTGTTGTTCCTTGTCATTCCATTGCTCCTTAACTGTAATCATTAATCTAACGTTACTGACGGTGTGTTGCACCATTTAAATCTAACCACTTATTTGCATGGCATAGATTGTGTAGATGGCATAGTCTATTGGTTAAATATGAAAGAAATAATGAAGTTATATGACACTTCTTGAGGTCACCATGGCTAAAGCAACACTTTATTATGTTCACGACCCTATGTGTAGCTGGTGCTGGGGTTACCGCCCTACCTGGGACATGCTGCAACAACAACTGCAACGTGAGTTTGCTGAGCAACTTGATGTCACCTACCTTGTCGGCGGCTTAGCGCCTGACTCAGCGGAGCCAATGCCAGAAGCGATGCAGCAGATGCTTGAGCAGACATGGCAAAGAATTAACCAGCAATTAGGCACTCTGTTTAATCACGATTTTTGGCGTGTATGTCAGCCACGGCGTTCTACCTACCCTGCTTGTCGAGCTACTTTGGTCGCGCGCCAATATGGCCAGGAGCAAGCCATGGTGAATGCCATTCAGCATGCTTATTATTTACATGCCAGCAATCCATCTGATACTGAGGTGTTATGCGCATTGGCCGCAACATTAGGCATTAATACTGAGCAATTTAAACAGCAATTATTAAGTGAACAGACTGAACTGCAACTGCAAAAAGAGATTCATTTTGCCCGTAAACTGCCAATTCAAGGATTTCCGTCGTTAGTGCTCGTAGCCAATAATCATGCTTACCCTATCACGCTTGATTATCAGCAATGGCAAACCAGTTTGGCTGACATTCAAGCTGTGTTGGCTAAGATTTAAGTGATGCTAGGGTATTAGGTTCTAGATTCTAGGTTCTAGGCCTAAGCTTGTGCGGGCGTTTCGCTTTAATTAGCAATATCCTATACTCTTGCGCGTTGAACACGACATGATATCTAACATGAGGCAATGAATGGCAAATCGTAAGCGCGGTTTTTTCGGATGGACCTGGTACGTAACATGGCGTTTTTTAGCATTACTGACGCTATTGTTGCTATTACTCAGATTTGTCCCGCCACCGACAACGTCATTTATGCTGCAAAGCGACTATCCGGTGTCGCAACATTGGGTCAGCATTAATGAGCTACCAACCCACATACCGCTCGCCATGGTGGCATCAGAAGATCAGCTTTTCCCCGAACACTTTGGCGTCGATTTTAGCGCTATAACTAAAGCCCTTCAGCAATACGATGACGGTCAGGGCCTGCGTGGTGCCAGCACCATTACTCAACAAACCGCCAAAAACCTTTTATTATGGCCAGGACAAAGCTTTGTTCGTAAAGGATTAGAAGCCATGTTAGCCGTAGGGCTTGAGGTCATTTGGGGCAAAAAACGCATTTTAGAAGTCTACGTAAACGTGGCCGAATTTGGCAAAGGTATTTATGGCGTAGAAGCCGCTAGCCAGCATTATTTTAATAAACCCGCCAAATATCTTAGCAGCAAAGAAGCAGCAAAACTGGCGGTATTATTGCCAAGCCCGCGTAATCGTAATCCAAACCATTTAACGCCTTACCTTAACCAACGTGTCGTATGGGTTGAACGGCAAATGAAACAACTGGGCAGTGCTTATTTAAGCCCTATTCTTAAATAGCCTGAACTTAAGCAACCTGCTCTTAAAGAACCTCCTCTTAAAAAATATAAAATGAGCAATATATTGCTCATTATTCAGCTCTTCGCCATTAACTGCGCAATATCTTGCGCAAAAGGCACTCATCTGCCGACTCTCTAGCACTGCTGAACGTTCAAGATGAAAGCCTTAATTAAAAGGATTTGAGCCATTTTTACTGGTAGAATGCAGCCTTATTCCTATTGGCTTTACGATAAAGGCAGGCTATGACCGTTCTTCTGATGACTCCTCCAATGACCCAACTTAATACGCCGTATCCAGCAACGGCATATTTAACCGGTTTTTTACGTTCACGAGGCTATGAAGCGGTACAGCGAGATCCTGCAATAGAGTTGTTTCTTGAAATGATGACCGCGCCGGCGCTGGAGGTGATCCGTCAACATGTAGAAGAGAACTTCGAGCACTTTGAAGATGATGAATTACCCGATGCGGTGTTTGATTTTTTAGCTGAGTTTGATCGTTATCATCTCACCGTTGAGCCTGCTATTCGCTTTTTACAAGGCAAAGACCCCAGCCTAGCCATGCGAATTAACACCCGTCGTTTTTTACCCGAAGGCCCAGCATTTGAAGCCATCGCGCAAATGGAAGCCGTGTCGGGCGATGTACTGCAAGCGGCCTTTGGTAACCTTGGCGTGCAAGATAAAGCCAAATTTCTCGCCACCTTATTCATTAACGATCTGTCGAACGTCATCACCCAAGGCGTTGACCCTTACTTTGAAGTCAGTCGTTATGGTGAACGCTTAGCAGCGGCCAACCCAAGCTTTGATAATCTATACGACACCTTAATGGGCGAACCAAGCTTCAGCTCAGATATTTTAGAGCAGCTCGTTGAGCAATATTTAGAAGAAACCCAGCCTAGCGTGGTCGCATTAACCGTGCCGTTCCCCGGTAACATGCTTGGCGCCTTACGCATTGCGCAAACCTGTAAAGCCATTAACCCTGATTTACCTATCGTTATGGGCGGCGGCTTTGTGAATACCGAGCTGCGGGCATTAAAAGACCCACGGGTATTTGAGTTTGTCGACTATATCTGTCTCGATGACGGTGAACGTCCGCTCATTACCTTGCTAGAGTATTTTGAAGGCAAGCGCAGCATTGAAGAGTTAGTACGCACTTACTTTCTCGCAGAAGATGAAAACGGTGAACCTTACGTTCATCTTAATCAAAATACTGAGCTGCACGACATTCCCCAATCTGAGGTCGGCGCACCAATTTACGATGGCCTGCCATTAACCGAATACCTGTCGTTATGCGAAATGCTTAATCCAATGCACCGCATCTGGAGTGATGGCCGCTGGAATAAATTAACCATCGCCCACGGGTGCTACTGGCGCAAATGCAGCTTTTGCGATGTCAGCTTAGATTATATCGACCGCTACGATACCGCAGGCGCAGATGTTCTGGTCGACCGCATCGAAGCGCTTGTCGCCGAAACCGGGCAAACTGGTTTTCACTTTGTCGATGAAGCGTTACCGCCAAAAACCTTATTCGCATTCGCCAAACGCCTGATTGAACGTAACGTAGTGATCAGCTGGTGGGGCAATATTCGTTTTGAGCGCACCTTTAGCCCAGCACGTTGTCAGCTATTGGCAGACTCAGGTTGTATCGCAGTCAGCGGCGGCCTTGAAGTGGCATCAGACAGATTATTAAAACTGATGAAAAAAGGCGTCAGTGTTGAGCGCGTCGCCCAGGTCACCAAAGCGTTTAGTGACGCTGGCATTTTGGTACACGCTTATTTGATGTATGGCTTCCCGACTCAAACTGAACAAGAAACCATTGATGCATTAGAAATGGTCCGCCAGTTGATGCAACAAGGTTGTTTCCAGTCGGCTTACTGGCACCGTTTTGTTGCCACAGCCCACAGCCCAATCGGCATGAACCCAGAACAGTTTGGCATCACCCTTGATCCACGCCCTGAGGTATTTTTTGCTGAAAACGATGTCGACTTTACCGACCCAACCGGCACCGATCACGACATGCTCGGCGAAGGCTTACGTAAAGCACTTTACAACTACATGCACGGTATCGGCTTCGACCAACCCATGAGCTTTTGGTTTGACCAACGTGTGTCACGCACCACGATGAAGAAAGACATGATTTCAAAAGCCATTAGCAATTTTATTTTGAGCCAAGAAGAGTAAATAGAAAGGTTTGGGTTAACTCAACAGTCATTCCCTGATGTCATTATTCCGGCAATGCTTTTAAGCCGGAATCCAGCTCTACGCCGTTATCCTCGAGTGCTTTTATCGGGGATCTAGGTGTATTTTTTTAATGGCCTGAGTCCAAAAAAGTCATGGCGCTTCGCTTAGTCAAAAAGCTGAAACAGTCACATTTAGTAATATTGGCAAACCATGACATTCACTCACCGACACACAGCACTTCTTTTGAAATAAAAGTCCTTGTAGCTCAACCGCCCCGTCCGTGGGGCGGACGGGTGGCACGATTAAATTTGAGCCGACGAAGATAAGCATTGTTGGAAAACAAAAGCGATGCATGATGAATCCATCGATGCTTGAAGCAGTATTAAAAGCTGGATTTAGCGGTGTGATTAAAAATTAAACACTCATGCGGTGGCCCTGAAAAAGCCAACTGTAATCTGTCCGACTTGAAAACCCTTCTTAGGTATCGTTTGCAAATATATCTACTCTAATTTTTTGCCACTCTTCCCACACATTTTCTGAATTAATATCGGAATAACCTCTATTGTCAGCAGTTGCTATCGCAACATCTTCTGGCACCATTACATATGAAGAAGAATCTTTTATTTTTAGAACCTCAGCTTGTGTTAATTCACTCTCTTTTAATTCTTCAGCACGAATAAGGAGAGCTACTAAAGGAGGGATGTAATCCTTAACTTCTGTCATTGAATGCTTCCATCTTGTTATCCTTGTAGGTACCTAACGAGACTGTAGAATTTCTATTTTAGAAAAACAGTCTCTAAATTTATTAAAAAATTAAGCCTCAAATTGCGTTGCTACGTGAAATCTGAGGGAATATTCCATTAGAAAGTGAGTTTGACGGGCTGTATGAACACAAAAATCACCTGCTATTTTCTACTTTAGAGAAATTCTACAGCCTCAACGCCCGCATAAACGGACTAAAATAGTTGGTTATAATGTGTAGCGAAGTAGAGCTTAACTAACTGTTTTTTATTCCGATTTAATACACTTGTTAGAGCTTTACATTTTAAGTGCATTGCCATTGGGTTGTTACCAAGTTTGTTATGCTTATTTTATCTAGTTCTCTCAAGCGTTCTGTTGATTGTACTCATAGCATCTTTGCCACCTTTCATGTGTGATATTTCAAAAACTTTTTCACTAGTAAACCTATTCATAACGAGTACTTTATATGAGCTCGTCATCCAACTAAAAAAGCCTTGATGATAATACCCCTGCTCAGTATCTTCCCACCTAATGCCATTTCTCCCCTTGGTCCAAGGAAAAATACCTGAACTTATCCAAATTCCTTCATTATCCAAATATAGCTCTATACTTCTCAAACTTAATACATTCAACAATAGTAATATTATAGGGATGGGAATAAGCCATAAGCTGATATTTATAGCAATAAGTTCACCAACAAAACCTAATGTTATGACAGGAAAAACATATGCAACCCATGCTTTTTTTGATAATAATTCCTTATTAAACTCACTCTCAACTATCATATGTTTATACTCTAATTATTAATGTGAAAATCTCAATTGTATATTGCAACAGAGCTCTAACGCCCGCTTAAGCGGACAAAAACTGTTGGTTATAATGTGGAGCGAAGCGGAACCTAACCAACTGTTTTTGTTTAATTTTAAAGCGATTACTAGGCAATTCTGAGCCAGTTTATTAATGCATTTAAAAGTAATGCTCCTGTAGCAACCCAAAGTCCAATACGTGTATACATATTTGATTGTTTGAGCTCTTTATTATCTTGTTCTCTTTTCTGTAATACTTCAGCAGCTTGAAATAGCATATCCGCCTGATAAGGGAAGAAAAAACAATTATCGCGTTTCTGCTTTACTACGAGTTCAAAAAAGTTATCTTTTTTCGTTGCCCCTTCACGCCAAACACCCATATGACACTCTGTAGAATAATATTCTTTAATAGGGTTATTTTTTTGGATCTCAATCTGCTTTCTTTCACCTTCCGAAACAGCAAAATTTAATCGTCTTCCAGTATTATCTTCGACATATTCTTTGGATAGAAAGTGACAATTTTTGCAATTACGCTTCATATTTGAGTGAACTCCCATAGTTGCCTAACGCCGCATTAAGCGGACTAATATTGTGGGTTATACTGTGGAGCGAAGCGGAACGTAACCCACTGTTTTAGTTCCGTTTAAATGCCTTGTTAAATGCCCTATTCAACAACTGAATGCACAATATGGTTCTCAAAGTAATGAACAAATGAGCGTTCAGGTATTTCATATTTATTGAACACGTAATCTTGTAACTCATTTTCATTTGCTCTTGGTATTTCAGAGTCACAATAATAGACGTAGCCTTCTCGCTCTTGCTTTGTAGGGTCAAACAAAAACTTCTGAAATTTGTTTACAAATGCAGAGTTGATTGCCGTTGCATAATTTGGAGACTTATCATTTATTAATAGATTAATTATGCCATTATAAATAATAAACACACCATCAAGCGTGTCTTTGTACTTAAAAAAATCACTAAATGTCATATATAAACAATGTTTAGCAATGCCACCATTTGGTACGATAGAGCGAGCACCATATAACGATGCAAATGTTTGTTCTCTTTGACTCTTTTGGCTATGCCCAGACATAACAATAAAAATAAAGCAAAGGTCACTATTTGTTTTTTCTTTTTGTATTTGAAGCTGTTTAACTGCATGTTTGAATATAGACTTATAACGCCTTTGCCCCTCAAACGTTTCACTCCCTTCATATAAACCAGATTGTGACAAACTACTGTCAATTTTCTTCTTCAATTCTTCGTCATCTAATTTTTCTTTTACTTCTACAAGAATTGACAAATCATCCTTGATTTCAAAGTCAGGGCTTTTTTCGTGTGATTCAGGAATTTTTCTTGCAGTTAATCCGAATTCGGTAAAAAACTGCTTAACTTTATCCTCGAGATTCATAATACTCCTTGGGCATTTAACAGCTTATTGAACGGCCAAATAAATTTAAAGTCGGCCTCTTAAGTTATTGATTAATATCATCCTACATTCTCTATGTCTTTGATGTAAAGCGATAAAATACTCTCAACATCCTTAAATAAAACGAGCTTGCGCGTTAATGTCGTTAAAAAAATAAAGGATGAAATTTATTTTCAATATTATCAACTAATTATAGTTTTCTAATTAAGCCTACGTTACGACTTTAGGCTTACTTAATGAGTTGTTTGATTTAAATTAAGCCAGATCTCATTATATCTGTATATAAAACCAGTTCATTAAATTATGCAATCTAGGCAGTAAAAATGACATCTGTAAAAGAGTAATATCAATTAAATGTTGTATGGAAAACGAAGATAAGCATTGTTAAATAGAGCTTTGGTTCTAAGTAACTTTGGGGCAGAAATGAGTTAGTTATATTGTCTTTAAAAGGACAAATTCAACTCTGAACTTGAGGCCGTTGAAGAAAATGACGTGAGCTGGCCATGGACGGCCAGCTAGCTTTGGAGGGGAAGGGACGCCCCATCTGAAGCGTTAGCATTTTTGAATAAGGCCGAAGAATGCTACAGACGAAGTTAAAAGCTGGATCTAACCACGTCGCGAAATTATCGCTTTTCAGATGATTTTGATGTGGCGGCTGGGAGTCCCAAGAGGGAATAGCCGTTAATTCCCTCTTGGTCTGGTGTGGGCGAAGCGCCACGACGTTAATGGCCGATGGCCATATTTTAAACTCACTTTGGGGCAAAAACGATTTAGTTTTCTTGATTTTAAAATGTTCAAATTCAACTCTGAACTTGAGGACGTTGAAGACTCTTTATAAGTGAATGCGTGAAGCTCACTTGACCTTTCACGCACATCTGACCCATATGGATATGGGAAATGTCACAATGATTGTAGGGAACATCATTGACCATGTGCTACAAGGCATTCAGGCATCCTGCCTATCAGATGTGAGCTTAGCTTTCGCGGTACAGGATGTACCATCGGAAGCGGTAGCATTTTCACTCTTTATTGCACGATGGGCCGAAGTCGATTACAAACGAGGTTCAAAGCTGGATCGAACCAAATGGTGACCTTTTCGCAGTTGTTGTTTTGTAATAGCGAAAATGTTGCGGGGCGGCTGGGCCAATTCTTTTATAAAGAGTAAAGAGGGAATAGCCGTTAACTCCCTCTTGGTCTGATGTGGGTGAAGCGCCACGACGTTAGTGGCCGCAGGCCATAAGTACAAAACTACAAGAAACTAACACCTGGATCCCGGCTCATAAGCATTGCCGGGAAGACGATGACACGAACCTGAATAAGTTGATAACTTACTGCCTTTGCTCTTGTATGAGAATAAAACTAAGCCATCCATTTTAGTGATGAATTTAACAAAACCATTCTTCACTTTGATTACGATTGCGTTAACCACAATTCAAATCTATTAATTGACCTTAATTATCAACAGTCTGAGCACTCTATTTCTTTAAGCACTCTCGCGGGATTACCGCCGATGACAACATTGTCGCCAAAACTCTTGGTTACCACAGCGCCTGACGCGACAACAACATTATTGCCTAACGTCACACCGGGATTGATCGTAGCGTGGCCACCAATCCAACAATTATGGCCTATGGTTACTGGTTTGCCGTACTCTACACCGCTGTTTCTTTTAATAGGGTCGAGTGGATGCGTAGCAGTATAAATTCCTACTTGAGGCGCGATTAAACAATTATCACCAATTCTAACTTCTGCAACGTCTAAAATAACGCAGCCAAAATTGGCATAAAAATTTTCACCAACATGAATATTTACACCATAATCACAGTTAAATGACGACTCAATATGAATGTTACTCCCTGTCGAGCCAAACAATGATTTAACAATGTTCACTCGTTTATCAGCATCACTCACACTGGTTTGATTTAACGTTTCGGTCAATAAACGGGCTTTTAGGCGTAACGCAACCAACTCCGCATCACCGGGATCATAATACTCTCCTGAGAGCATTTTCTCTTTTTCTGTCATATTCCACTCTATTCAAACTAAGCTAAAAAAAGGCTACAAACTAAGTCTATATAGCCATATTATTACAGAGCAACAAAAATTAATCATACCATCCATTTTTGTAGCCGTAGTTCAACTTTTCAATCCTTGTTAAATATATGGAAATAGCTTTCTGCACGATTAAAACGCATACATTAATGTGCGTTATCAACAAACTGAGCCCTAAAGAGAAACAGTAAGTAATGCTTTGATCAGCCGATGAGCTTTGGGTTTAACCAACCTTTAAGGCGCACTATAACCCTACTAAATATAAGAAAAGGTAAGTAGGATCAAGATTATAATATACTAGGTTGATTTCTGATTGTTCTGCATAGAAAATAGCGCCCAGACGCAGTGATAGTTAATATGATAAATAACGCATAGGAACGGCAATAAGATGATGACAAAATGGGCGACACGTTTTTTACAGATGGCCGAACTTGTAGCATCTTGGAGTAAAGATCCCTCCACCCGAGTTGGTGCAGTGATCACTGAAAACAATCGCATCGTATCGTTAGGCTTTAATGGTTATCCTCACGGAATATCTGATAGTGCAGAAACCGATAACCGCGAAATGAAACTACTAAAGACACTTCATGCTGAAGAAAACGCCATATTGCATGCCAAACGCGATCTCAGTAGCTGTGAAATTTGGGTGACCCACTTCCCCTGCCCTAACTGCGCCGCCAAGATTATCCAAACTGGATTGCGCGCCGTACATAGCCCAAAGCCCAACGACGATTTCCTGTCACGCTGGGGAGACAAGATTAAAATCAGCGAAGAGATGTTTGAACAAGCTGGCGTTGAAGTCGATTGGATGCAAGTAGATTAACCCTATTTTTCAGCGTCGTTCCGGCAATGGGGCGGACAGTCGCCTCGCAAATCACCATGCTTCACCTTTCCGATGAAGTATGTCATCCAGCTTTTGAACAAATTGAAATAGATGACCATGTTAATTGTCTGATATTAATTGTTTTTATTCATTTCGCTCTGATAAGTTTTCTTTAACGATCTGAGAATCTTGTTGTGCAAAGAACTCTACTTTAAATTCAGTATCTTCAGTCATCAACTCAACTTTATGCCAGTATTCTGGTGGTGAAATGGCAACACTTCCGGCTTTGACTATAAGCTCTTGCTCTATCGCACCGCGACGTTCTTTAAAACCAAAAAATCTTAACTCCCCAACGGTCACGCAGATTCTCCCATAAACTCCGGCTTTGGTATTATGCTCGAAAAGAAATAGCTTCGGGATATTATCCTTGTTCATTAAAAAGGTGGTTTTGTAGTTTACAAAATCAGCGGGAATAACATTATTTTCTTTGTTCATATTGTTACCTCAATTAATGATAGATTTTTTTATTACAGGTGACCATTTGGCTAGCCTCAATAACCGATTTAAAAACTAAAGAAGCCACCAAAATAACATCATAAGTAAAGTGACTAAACTATGCCATCCCGCTTTTGAACAAGTAACATAACTCGTTTTCATTGCTTTAGCGAGATTTCGGCGCAATGCATTCAACGCATCGATTTCTATCGATATGTCTAAAAAATTGGAATGGGTGGCCATGCTAATTGTGGAAAGCAGAAGGTGATAATCGTTATGTTCTAACGTCAAAATGGACGATGAATAAAGCCTTTGGTGTTGTGTACAGTGAACTTTGGTTTTAGAGGCTGACGGACGCGCCCACCTGGCGCGTGATGAGTTTGAAGTACTGGGTGAATAAAGTAGCCACCCAGCACTTGAACAAATTGGAATGGGTGGCCATGTTAATTCTAGCTATATTAATTCAAGGTGTGCTTCGCTAGACGCTTAGTTTACTTCTAATAAAGTTTCTATTATTCTGATTTTGTTATGGATTACTTAAGATTTAAATCCAGCCGCAGTCATCAATAATTTAAATCCCATAGATACTATGCCTAACGAAAGTACACTTATAACCCAGATACTTATAAGCCATAACCATTTCTGGAGTGTGCTATTAAGTTTCATTTTAACCTCCCTAATGATTAATTAGTGGTAAGCCTCGCCTTCTTTTACTTTTCCGGCGAAGACGTAATAACTCCAAAATGTATATGCAAGGATCATTGGAATAATGATCAACGCACCATAAAGCATGAAACTGAGGCTTTCTTTGGGGGCTGCAGCTTGCCATATTGAGATGTTAGGAGGAATGATGTTAGGCCATAGGCTAATCCCAAGACCTGCAAAACCAAGAAAAACAATCATTAATGCCATTAAAAACGGGGATGTTTCTTTTTGCTTTTTGACTGAATCAAATGTTTTCCAGCACAAAACAGCCGTCAGTAAGGGCACCGGAGCTAATAGGAATAAATTGGGTAGCGTAAACCAACGTTCGGCAATGGATACGCTAGTCAGTGGTGTCCATACACTCACGACAATTATAGCAACAATAAGTAAGCTGAGAATTTTAGGCACTAAAGTAAATATGGTCTGTTGCAGATCACCTTCAGTTTTCGTTAGCAACCAAGTGCTACCAAGTAATGCATATGCAGCCAACAGACCAAAGCCACAAAATAGTGGGAATGGAGCGAGCCAATCTAACTGGCCACCTGTAAATATACGACCTTCAACAGTAAATCCCTGAACCACAGCACCAACGACAACACCTTGACAATAGGTGGTAATAATTGAGCCTACCATAAATGCACGATCCCAGAATTTAAGGTGACTAGGTAGTGCTTTAAAGCGAAACTCAAAGGCAACACCCCGAAAAATTAGTGCCACTAACATCAGTGTAATTGGAATGGTTAACGCTTCAAGAATTATCGAGTAAGCCAGAGGGAAGGCGCCAAATAGCGCAGCGCCACCAAGTACTATCCACGTTTCATTACCATCCCAAACCGGGGCAACACTATTAACCATGACATCTTTTTGTGAACTGCTTTTAACAAAAGGCATCATAATTCCTATGCCTAAATCAAAACCATCCATGAAAATGTACATCAAGGTAGCAAAGATGATGATACCAAACCAAACAACCGAAAGATCTAATTCCATAAAGATTACCTCAAGTCATGCCGTAAATTTAAAGTCGACCAGAAATTGTCGAAATTTCATGGGAACCAGTGTTGTGATCATCATCTAGCTGAGGCCCCTGTTTCATTTGGCGCATCATGTAGAAGTAACCAAACCCAAAGACGAGGCTGTAAACAATGAAGAAACATAGAAGGCTGATACTCATTTGTAAGTCACTATGGGCCGATACTGCATCTTTAGTTTTCATCAATCCGTATACAACCCAAGGCTGACGGCCTACTTCGGTAGTAAACCAACCCGCGAGTATAGCAATTAACCCAGCGGGCCCCATTAAAAGAGAGAACTTTAGATACCAACCTGTATTATAAAGTCGCTGTTTTTTACGTAGAACAATACTGCAGAAACCCTGTAAAATCATAAGCATTCCAAGTAATACCATAATTCTAAAAGACCAAAATATAACTAGTGAGTTAGGTCTTTCGTCTTTTGGAAAGTCTTTCAATGCTGGAATGGGTTCTACCAAACTGTGCTTGAGTATTAAGCTGCCAAGTACGGGTATTTCAAGCGCAAAGTCTGTACGCTCTTTTTCCATATTCGGGAATCCAAACAGAATCAATGGACTTGGGCCGCCGTCAGAGTTATCCCAATGTCCTTCTATCGCTGCAATTTTTGCAGGTTGATGTTCTAGCGTATTAAGGCCATGTATGTCCCCTATATAGGCTTGGATCGGTGCGACTAGAACTAACATCCACATTGCCATCGAAAACATTTTCTTAACTGGGCCAGTTTTGTTGCCCTTGAGCAGATGCCAGGCTGCGCAAGCACCGACAAATAAAGCAGTGCTGAGAAATGCTGCAACACCCATATGAACTAATCTGTATGGAAATGAAGGGTTAAAAATGACTGCAAACCAATCGGTTGGGACAACTTGACCATTGATAATCTCGTAACCGGTTGGGGTTTGCATCCAACTGTTAGAGGCGAGGATCCAAAAAGTAGAGAGTATGGTTCCCAGAGCGACCATACAGGTAGCAAAAAAGTGTAGCTTATCGCCTACTCGTTGCCAGCCAAAGAGCATAACCCCAAGAAAACCAGCTTCTAAGAAAAAAGCAGTCAGCACTTCATAAGTGAGTAGCGGCCCAGTAATACTACCGGCAAAAGATGAAAAACCACTCCAATTGGTTCCAAATTGATAGGCCATAACAAGGCCTGAAACAACACCCATACCAAAGTTTACAGCAAAAATCTTTGACCAAAAAAGGTAGAGGACTTTGTAGTCAGGATTACGTGTTTTGAGGCTTAACCCTTCTAATACAGCAAGGTAGCTAGCCAGCCCAATGGTTATTGCTGGAAAAATAATGTGGAAAGATATTGTAAAAGCAAACTGTATCCGTGCTAATAACAAAGCATCGAGCTCAAACATAAACTAGCCTTATTCATTTTAGAAGATGGCATATTAATGGATGGCCAAGGGTATAAGTAGGCACAGAAATTAAGTCTAAATATATAACAGATGGTTTTTATCGGTGTTATGATTTAGAAGGTATTAATTGTTATGGTGAATTCGAATTGGCAAAGTATGAAGATCTGGTTTATCAACTCAAACGTCAGATAAAATCTGGAGTCTGGCGTGCGGGCGATAAATTACCGTCGCTTAGAAAACAGTCTGAACATAGTGGTCTAAGTTTGATGACAGTTTTACATGCTTATCAAGTCTTGGAGTCTCAAGGTTATGTGGTTTCTCAAGCGCGTTCAGGCTATCGTGTGACACCTGAATTAAAAGAAACCGAACCTCATCGACATATTGCGGTGTCGTTAACTGAAAAAGTTGATATTAACGACTTTGTGTTTGAAGTGCTGCAAGCAGGTCGTAACCCGTATATGGTTAATTTTGGTTTCGCGTATCCAGATCCTAGTTTGTATCCACGCCAACAAGTTAATCGTTCGCTAATGTCTGCCGCCCGAAATCTACCAATTTCTAGTACATTCGATAATTTACCGCCTGGTAATGAAGAGTTAAGAACGATCCTTGCTAAACGGTATGCGACAAAAGGAGTTAACATATCGCCTGAGGAGATTGTGATTACCGCCGGCGCACTCGAAGCGTTAAATCTCAGCTTGCAAGTGTGCACCAAACCGGGTGATTGGGTGGTGGTTGAATCTCCCACGTTTTATGGTGCACTTCAATCATTAGAGCGGCTGGGATTAAAAGCCTTGTCGGTAAGAACCGATACTATAGCAGGAATTGATCTCGATGCTTTGGAAAAGGCACTTCAATCCCATGATGTAAAGGCGTGCTGGTTGATGAGCAATCATCAGAACCCACTGGGTTTTACACTAACATTAGAGAAAAAGCAGTCGTTAAATGATCTGCTTAATCGTTATAACGTGGCCTTGATTGAAGATGATGTCTATGGAGAGCTTTATCAAGAAGGCTCTCCAGTTATGCCAGTCAAACAGTTTGATCAAACTGGAAACGTAATGCTTTGTTCTTCTTTTTCAAAATCTTTGGTTTCGGGGTTTAGAATTGGTTGGGTAGCAGCAGGGAAGCGTGCGTTGGAGATGCAAAAGTTGCAATTAATGAGCACGCTAGCAACAAGCGCACCCATTCAATTAGCGCTAACGGACTATTTAAGTAAGTGTAATTACGAAACCCATTTAAAGCAGTTGAGAAAAAAACTGCATGAACGTAAGAGACAGATGGAGTGTTTGCTTACTAAGTACTTACCTTCAGGAGTGAATATAACGAGTCAGCAAGGAGGTTATTTTATTTGGGTAGAACTTCCGCTTGGAATTGATTCTGTGGATGTTTTTCATGCTGCTATAAAGCAAAACATCAGCATTGCGCCGGGAAAAATGTTTAGCGTAACCGAACACTACAACCATTGTATGAGATTGAACGCGTCCTTTCCACTGAATGATAAAACAGTACAAGCTATAATAACATTAGGACAAATAATCAGTGAATGTATGGTGGTGAATGCATCAAAAAAATGAGCAACTTCGAAATAGCGAACCCAAGTTCTAACCCGAACACTCTAATCCTCAAGATCTGATATAGATATAGCCTTCATTTCTGTATCTATTTTCGAAAGTCCTCCACTTTTATAATGCCGTTCCTTTATTTGTTTCCAAGGACATTAGGTCCTTGGGAATAGATTTTTACTACGTATCGGAAAAACCAATGAGTAATGTAAAAATAGCTGCACTACGTGCACTTCATTTGATGGATCTAACAACCTTAAGCGATAACGATACCGATGATAAAATTATCGAGTTGTGTAAGCTAGCTAAAACCTTTGCAGGTAATACCGCCGGCATATGCATCTATCCGCGTTTCATTCCTATTGCCAAAAAGCAATTGCGATCACAAGGTACCCCCAACATTCGAGTGGTCACAGTGACTAATTTTCCTCATGGAAATGATGATGTTGAAATAGCCGTTGCTGAAACAAAAGCGGCCATTGCCTATGGCGCAGATGATGTCGATGTTGTGTTTCCATATCGCGCGTTAATATTGGGTAATGAGGATGTTTGTTTTGAGCTTATTGAGCAATGTAAAGCCGCTTGCGGTAATGACATTTTCTTCAAAGTGATTATCGAGTCTGGTGAGCTAAAAACGCCTGAACTAATCAAAAGAGCCTCCGAAATATCCATTAAAGCGGGTGCTGATATGATCAAAACGTCTACGGGGAAAGTGCCCGTCAATGCAACGCTAGAAGCGGCTGAAATTATGTTATCAGTCATCAAACAGATGGGCGTTGAAAGTCACGTTGGTTTTAAGGCCTCTGGCGGCGTTCAGACTGCAGAAGAAGCCAAACTATATTTAGATATGGCTGATAATATTATTGGGGAAGGTTGGGCCGATAACGCTAAACACTATCGTTTTGGTGCTTCTAGCTTGTTATCTAATCTACTTAATACGCTAGGTGAAGCAAAATAGACGTTGACGCTAAATATTAAATTGAGCACTTATGAGCGTTCCTATTCGACAAGATGTTACCGATAAATCTACGCTGCAGTAAACTATGCCACCTAGCTTTTGAACAATACTTAAACGCACAGCCAGCGCTGGCAGTTTGCAGCGCCTTGTCGTCGTTTTCGGTCTAAATGCTCACAATATTCAGTTAAAATAATAAAACAATGCCGCCATCATTTTACTGTTCATTATAAAGAGTGCGTAAGCATAAATATCAATAGCAAAGATGGTGGTAAGCTCAAGAATACGTGAGTCAACCCACTCACGCCGATGCTCAAAGTTCTCACAGGTTGAATGATCAATACCACACAAAAATGCCTTACGCACTACTCGTGTACAACAGTGACTACTTCTATTTGCAGGAGAAGGCGTATCGTCTCGGCTAACGATAGTTTGTCTAGATTTGGCCATCTTAGGTTACCTTTTAGAGATAAAGGTAACTAAAGCCTAGTTAAGTCTTTATTATTTATCTAATTACTCTAGCCACCCATTTCTAAAACCTAGCCACCCATTATTTGGTCGGGCCCATTATCGCGTCAGCGTTCGTCGCATCAATTGGCAGAGGTCAGGCGTTTAATACTGCTAAAGAACTGGGTGTGTGGCTAGGGTTAACCCCAAAGCAATTTGCCTCTGGCCATCGAAGTGTCAATGGCAGTATCACCAAGCGAGGTAACGGATATTTACGCAAACAGCTTATTCATGGAGCCAGAACCGTCGTCAGCCATGCAAGTAAAAAACAAGATGATTTAAACCTCTGGATAACACAGTTAAGAAGCCGAAAAAGCATCTGCAGTACGGTGGTTGCCACGGCTCATAGACTCGCCAGGCTGATATGGGTTTTATTACAAAAACAAGTGCCTTATGCTCCGCAATATGCTGCTAATCAAGGAGCAAACCATGGTACTTGTTAACACTGTTGTCGCTATCTTGCAGAGCTCGGTCTGGCCAAGGACTCCGAGTCCGACTGGGTGATAAGAGCCGCAAGATAGCACATTAAATACTCACCAGGGTTGTTGTGAACGATGAAGAAATGGCTCAGTCCAACCAGTGCTAGCCCGAATAGGCCAAGGATAGGAAAAACCTAATCCGCATGGGTGTTTCAATTGACCGGCGCAGTGGTACGGATTTCATTAGGGGCGCAGCTTGGCTGTTAAGCCCGTATATATGGCAGTACAACCGCTTCTAGCGGTAAATGAGCGCATTAAAAGCAACGATAAGAGTGAGAATGTTGTACAGAAAACTAAGGCCAAAAAGCTTTGGGTAAGCAGAGTATTATCTTGACTCACCGGGAGCGTCCATATATGGCCATGTTAATTTTCGATTAACTTTAAAATGCTTCACGAGAGAAATTCATTATGTTATTACCGTATTGCAATATAGACTTTTCTCGCACAGAGTTTAATAACAGTCTTACCTCAATAAGATCATTACCAACATCAGCGATTTCATCTTCATCTTGTGACGTCTCACATACTTGCGCCATTTTCAGTTCCATTTCAACTAGTGATTCAAGAATTATTTTTAATTCTGATTCGGCTAGATTTAATTGAAATTGACTCATACTACTTTACCTTCTTTTTTAAATACTCTAGATGCTTTTAAAGCCATTTCTTCCAATAGACCTTTATATTTATCTATTGGCATATTTTGGTTAGGAGCCAGGGTCACCGCATGAGTGTTTAATTTTTAACCTAACTACTAAATCCAGCCTTTAATACTGCTTCAAGCATCGATGGATTCATCATGCATCGCTTTTGTTTTCCAACAATGCTTATCTTCGTCGGCTCTGCTCGTAACATATTCAAACTCATATGACGCAGACATGACAGATTTTCCGCCCCGTGAGCGTTGTATATTTGACATGCATCCTCACTCATACTGACATCAAGCACCCATGCCCCAATGTTCTCGAACGGCTATCGCTGCTTGTTCGGCACTTAACCCTTTAGAACTGATGTAATAACGATACTCAAGCTCGATTGGCTTTCCTTTCTCAAGGCGACAACTTTCAACCATAACGA
>NZ_JBOZPS010000040.1:0-4882 GCF_050849305.1 Shewanella sp. MF05960
CGTAGTGACGTGCTGGTGTGTCATATTCGATGTGAGAAGTATTAATGGTAATACCGCGCTCACGCTCTTCTGGAGCGTTATCGATTTGTGCGAAGTTACGAACTTCACCACCATAAGTCTTAGACAACACAGCTGAAATAGCTGCTGTAAGAGTTGTTTTACCATGGTCAACGTGACCGATGGTGCCTACGTTTACGTGGGGCTTTTTACGTTCAAATTTAGCTTTTGCCATGGTATCGCCTCAATCCAATAGTTTGGTGATGAAAAAACACATATAGTAAAAATCCGATGCATTAATATGACATCGAATCGATTATCGTTAAGGAGTTAGTATGACAGGCTGGTGCTGATAGGCAGATTCGAACTGCCGACCTCACCCTTACCAAGGGTGCGCTCTACCAACTGAGCCATATCAGCAATCAAATTTTGGAGCGGATGGCGGGAATCGAACCCGCGTTATCAGCTTGGAAGGCTGGAGTAATACCATTATACGACATCCGCGCAACCTAACATAGGCTACCTAACTACCTAGAAAATGGTGGAGGGAGAAGGATTCGAACCTTCGAAGGCTGAGCCGTCAGATTTACAGTCTGATCCCTTTGGCCACTCGGGAACCCCTCCAGAGAAAATGGTGCCGGCACCAAGAGTCGAACTCGGGACCTACTGATTACAAGTCAGTTGCTCTACCAACTGAGCTATGCCGGCGTGTCATTTCGGGTTCGGATATTAGGTAAATGTGCTCAGGAGTGCAATAGATAAATGCGAAAAAACTTAAAAAAAGTTTCAAATGTCGCTTTTTTGCTCTCCTTTTTGAAATAAAGGGCAATTTCTAGGCGAATATAATCCACATGACCAGAAATCAATATCAAAGTATTGTCGCCTATTATTCGATAGTGTAATGTGCCTGACCAACCTAGAGGAATGGTTATGACTTCAATAAACTCAATACAAGATGCACTATACTTTGCTTTTCAGCGCGAGCATTGGGCTGAATTACGTAAATCAGTGCCACTCACATTGAGCCAAACAGAACTCGAAAACCTTCGCGGTATGAATGAGAAGCTATCACTCGATGAAGTCACCGACATTTATTTGCCTCTAAGCCGGTTATTAAATCTTTTTGTCGGCTCAAAACAACAACGCGGCCTAGTCCTAGGTAAATTCCTCGAACAAAAAAACTCTCCTAGCCCTTATATCATTAGTATTGCTGGCAGCGTTGCGGTTGGTAAAAGCACTACTGCCCGAATTTTACAAACGTTATTACAACGTTGGCCCGAGCATCCTAAAGTAGACCTGATTACTACTGATGGCTTTTTATACCCGCTTGCCGATCTTAAACGTAAAGGTTTATTGCAACGTAAAGGCTTTCCTGAGAGCTACGACATGAAAATGTTAGTTGAATTTATCTCTGCAGTTAAAGCGGGTAACAAAGAAGTGTTGGCACCGTTATATTCACATGTCACTTACGATAGATGCCACGACGAACATCAAGCAATCCGTCAACCTGACATTTTAATCCTAGAAGGCCTTAATGTTTTACAAACAGGACTGGACACGCCTATCGATACAAGGCGCCCGTTTGTCTCTGACTTTGTTGATTTTTCTATTTATGTCGATGCCGAAGAAACATTATTAAAACAATGGTATAAGCAGAGGTTTTTGCAGTTTAGGAAAGGAGCATTTAGTGATCCAGATTCATTTTTTCATCACTACTCTTCACTTAGTGACGATGAAGCTAATGCGGTTGCAGCTAATATTTGGGACACCATTAATGGTCCAAACTTACAACTCAATATTCAACCGACCAGAGAAAGAGCACACCTTATTTTACAAAAAGGCCAAAACCACTTAATGAATAAAGTGTTATTACGAAAATAACACTATTAAAAGCCTATTTAATAGGCTTCTATTTATTATTTTTAGCTAGCTCTTAAGCTTATCTCGCCACCCACAAATGCGAGTGTTCCTTGATCATTTTCTAATAAAATCGCGCCTTGTTTATCGATACCACGACAAGTACCCGTTACGCTATTAGGCGCCATTAATAACGTTACCTCGCGGTTAATAAATAAATCATTGTCATTCCAGCGCTGTAGAAATGCATCTAAACCCTGCTGTTCGAATAATAATAAATCACGTTTGAGTTGTTGGTGTAATTTAACAACTAGCATCGTTTTATCTGGCATATTGTCCATGGCAGACAAATCACTCCAAGGTTGGTCAATTAATACACCTTGCTCCACAGACATACTCATATTAATCCCAAAACCTATGATTAATTCAGTCTGTGTATCTGAGTGATGGTTCAACTCAATGAGAATACCGGCTAACTTTTTGTGTTCAAGATAAATGTCATTTGGCCATTTAACACCTAAGCCTTCTACACCTAATTCCTGCAGGGTTTTAACGATTGAACATCCTACAGCTAAGCTTAACCCGCTAGCATATGTGATATCCCGATTTAACCGCCAAAACAAAGATGCATACATATGATGGCCATATGGAGATAGCCACTGACGACCACGACGTCCACGACCCGCAGATTGATACTCAGCAACACAAATATCGCCAGACTCGAGTTCCGAAGCATGGTTTAACATGAAGGCATTTGTGCTGTGAGTTTCATCAAAATAAAAACATCGATTATCAATGTTATTAATCAACTCACTTTCATTTATGAGTGATATTGCGTTGGCTAATTTGTATCCTTTACCTTTAACGCTATAAATTTCGACCCCATAATCTTTCAGCGCATCAATATGTTGGTTTATTGCTGCACGAGTCAGCGCTAGTTTTTGTGCTATAGCTTCACCAGATACAAAACCCTTATGACTTAAACAAGCTAATATCTGTCTTTTTCGTAACCAGTGATCATTCATTGATATCAATCTCCCCGTCAGGCCCCATAATTCTCGGTTCGGCCTGTAACGTTACTGTAAACTTATTAAATACAACTTCAATAATATGACGTGCTAACAGGCATACTTGTTCGCCGCTTGCCTGCCCCACATTAACCAACACCAACGCCTGATCCTGATGTACTGCGGCGCCACCAATTCGGGTGCCTTTCAGCCCAGCTTGTTCGATAAGCCAGCCAGCGGCTAGTTTGTATTGCCCATCGACTTGCTCATAAGCAACCATAGTTGGAAATTGATCCTTGAGCTCAATAAACTTACTTGCCTCAACAATTGGGTTTTTAAAGAAACTGCCAACATTGCCTAATACTTTAGGGTCAGGCAGTTTAGATTGACGAACTTGACATACACAATCAAAAATTTGTTTTGCCGTAACGGTTAAAGGATCCATATGTTGTAGCGGACCATAATCCAATACTGGTTGCCATTGTTTAGGTAACTTCAATGTCACTTCAGTGACAACAACTAGATTTTTTAATTCCTGCTTAAAAATAGACTCACGATAACTAAAATGGCATTGCTGATTACTGAACACTTGTAGCTCGTTTGTATCTAATCGTAAAAATTCTATCTCATGGCAAAAACGATTAAATTCTACGCCATAAGCACCAATATTTTGTATCGGTGCAGCACCTACTGTCCCCGGAATAAGTGCCATATTTTCAAGGCCATTAATCTGATTAGCTAAACAAAATTCAACTAGCTCATGCCAATTTTCACCCGCTTGCACATTCACGTAATAATAGTCAGTGTCCGTTGTCACTTTAATACCTTTAGTGGCAATATTAACGACTGTACCTTGGTAGTCACTAGTAAATACCAAATTACTGCCCCCCCCAACAATAAGCATGGGCATCTGCTTTAAATATAAATGGGCACAGGTATCTATAAGTTTGACTTTAGAAGACACTCTAACTAGAGATGAACAATACTGTTGAAGGCCAAAAGTATTCAACTGAGCTAAAGAAGTAGGCATAAAATAATCTATTAAAGAGTAATGTTATATTGTAACAGGGAAAATTAATTTGATTAGTGAGTTTCTATTTAAAACTTAATACACTTATTAACATTGGTTTGACTTTGATATCTTTGGGCTGAGCAAGGGCTCGTTCACTGACAGTCGGACAACAGCAATTCGAATATTCCCGTCTATTGGTACAGGTTGTCTGTAAAGGTCAATTTAAACCGCCGAAACCTCAATTAATCTTACATAAACAAAGATGAAATTTCAGTCCCTCACTTGCAACAAATCTCAACGGCAACACTAAGCGGACGGTATGCTGTAGTGGTTATGGATGCTACGTGTTAGCACACGAATGACATTGCAGATGATTTGGAGGATCACGAGGCAATAGACGTCTGTAGTGAAGCATGGAATACATTCATTAAAGATAAGGAGTGCATCAAAAGGGTATGTCATCGTCAAGTGGCAACAGTGATCACTGAATTATAAGGAATAGTATGAGTTGGCATATAAGCCGCACTGCTATCATGCCTCTTTCTCTGACCATATTGATAAACTGCAGACGTAAAAAATCCCGTTGCGTTAGCAACTGGCTTTCACTACTTTTTCGAGCATCTCTTTTCAGAAAAATTAGTGCCAGGAAATGTCCTATTCTGGCATGAGCATATCGGCCACACTGCTATCATGCTTCTTTCTCTGATTATATTGACTAAACTGCAGACGTAAAAAATCCCGTTGCGTTAGCAACTGGCTTTCACTACTTTGTCGAGCATCTCTTTTCAGAAAAATTAGCGCCAGGAAATGACCTATTCTGGCAGGGGCATATCGGCCGCACTGCTATCATGCTTCTTTCTCTGACCATATTGACCAAACTGCAGACGTAAAAAAGCCCGTTGCGTTAGCAACGGGCTTATCACTACTCTTTCGAGTAAATTAGGCGCCTGGAAATGACCTACTCTCGCATGGGGAGACCCCACACTACCATCGGCGATACTGTGTTTCA
>NZ_JBOZPS010000041.1:0-4796 GCF_050849305.1 Shewanella sp. MF05960
GATCCTGAAAATGGATCTAATACTACGTCACCACTTTGGGTAAAAAGCTTGATAAACCAAGCCGGAAGGCTTTCAGGGAAAGCTGCACTATGGTTTTTGTTTGAGCATTCTGTAGCTAGATGCAGTACGTTAGATGGTAATGCCATTTTTCTGTCGACCCAATTCTCAATTTTTTTACCGAAGCCGCTCCCTACCCTCGATTCGTCCCTTTTTTTATCCGTATCACTTAAATTCTTCAAACGAGAATTAGCCCAATCCCCCATTGGTACTTTTACTGAGTCTTGATACATATGGAATTTTTTGTTTTTTGTGAAGTGTAAACAACGCTCCCAAGAATCTCTAAATCGGTTAGGCCATTTTCCTGGGAAGCTATTTTTTTTATGCCACATGTACTCCTCTGTCCATAGCCAACCAATCTCTTTCATTTTCAGAATTAATTCAAGAACATAAGTATGCCTTTCACCATTGACAACTTTTTCCTTGATATTGAGCACAAAAGATCCGGTAGGTTTTAATATTCTTAATAGTTCATGGGCTATAGGTAAGAACCAGTCAACGTATTTATCAGGATTTATGCCACCATAAGTATTCTTACGCTGGTCAGCATAAGGCGGGGATGTGACGATCAGATCTACTGAATCATCATCTATTAGTTTGAGAACAGATAAACAATCTGCATGGAACAATGTTGATGCATTTATGTTCAATTTTTTCCGTGTGCGTTGTAACATTTTTTTTACCCAAAAAAGCCAGTAGCACGATCATAACTTTTTAAGCAAAAGAGGTCCAGAACTATCATGCTAGTTTGTTTTTTTCTATCTTCACATACTTAGTTTTTATCGAGGTTTTATCGCTGATATTTCTCGTATTTAGCTATTAAATATCTCTATTTTTATGAGTTTTGTCTTTTTTATTGATGCTTTATTCTTACTGGATTAAAACGTCCAAAAAACTAAAAAAACATCGATAAGTACTTATTATTAATCTGGGCAGGATGTGTGATGTAGTCCTACAATGGTAAACCATTACAGGACTACATCACTTTGACTTGTTCGCTCCCTTCAGTGCTCAATTTTCCTGCTCTGCGAGGCATTGACTACCGTCAGTTTTAATATGTGGTTACACCATATTAAACATGAATAAAAATCCATCACGCAACAACCATGGCTCCGGTGTAGAAACCCAAAAATAAAGATAAAATAATTAAGATTTTTCCAATTATGTAGCTGATTATATTGCTTATGCGTCGTCTGTTGGTAAAGTTTTAGATATACGATTCCAGCACACGACTCTTCAATATTTTCATAACGGGTTAGGAATTATTTGATTTTGTAACTAAATCAAATATCCATCTTTAATTGGTTACTTTGTTTGAAGGTAAAGGCTAGTGCGGTGACTGTTCGGCCTTTTTTGATAGTGTCGTACTCGATAAAGAGATCGCTACGCTGGTTTAATTCCTCTACAGAGGACTTAATTACCCGTCTATTCAGCTCTTTAAATGTTGGATATTTGTCTCCCAGCCCCAGAGCGCCCCTGAAATCATCAATCAAAATTACTCGATAATTCTTGTCGTTAAACCGCTGTAGCAGCTCGTATAAACGGATTGAATGGCTGGATTGTAGGTTAGCTATGTTTCGCAGTTTGTACGTGGTGAATCGGCTCTGTAGTTGGCTGATATACCGTAAAACTTCATCACTCCAAGTGATCGTGATTGAGCCTGCCCCAGCAATGCGCTTGGATTTCTTTTGAATCCAACGTAACTCAACATCATCATTTCCTTCTTTGAGCACAATTGTCGCCCCATAGAGCGCATCTACAGCGATATAAAGCTCTCTGTGTGCATTTGGAATACCCATTAACTCCGAAAATTGAGTAGCGGTAATCGTCATCGTTTTAGGAATTTCAGATCTAGGATCGACCATCCCAAGGCACGCCAGCACTAGCTTTTGCGCTTGAACATTGAGCCGATAACTTGCATCGATCAGCGAATTCGATTTAGTAACGGATATATTGTTCATAGGGTGGTCTCTAATTTGTTTTGTACACCATAATCATGGGTGGCTTCATTGTCAAACAGTACACCTAAAGGGTGTGAATACAACTGCGAATCTGTACACCTATAGCGCCCTAAGAACTGCGAATCTGTACACCTATAGCGCCCTAAGAACTGCGAATCTGTACACCTATAAACTCTACAGCCCACGTCCCCCAAGGGCTCTAGGGGCGCTACAAACAAGAAAGATCTATACAAACAAGAAAGATCTTTATTACAAAGGGGCAAATCTGTGGATAACTTCGTAAAAATTAGACATTTAGAGCGAAAAGCAGCGGCTGCGCCGCGACCATGGGGCTTCGCCCCTAGGTCGCCTAAAGGCTCCACCCTTCCCCAAAAATGCCTCGCCATTTCCTGCCGTTGGCAGGGGCGAGATTGAAAAACCGCGCTGCCGGTGCATTTTGTCTTCGACCATTAAGCTGTAGCAGTGCGGCTCGGATAGTTAAAAATCAAAAGCGGCTTAGCAGGGCAAGGGCGGGGCAAAAAAGCGCCCCTAAAAACGTTCCGCTTCGCTTCCATGCTTTCGCTACGCTCAAAAGCGCATAAAACAACTTGATTATGTAACTATTTCAAGCTATTTTGATTTTGTAACTTTTTCAATGGGGATTGCGATGACCGAAACAAAAAATCATGGAGGGGCCCGCCCTGGTGCAGGCCGAAAAACGAAATACGAAAAAACAACGGTGATGCGTGTACCTGAGAAATACCAAGAAGCGATCAAAGCGTTGATCGCTCATTTGGATAGTACCGCTGAGATTAATCGGCACTTTCAGCCGGTGGAGTCTGAAAAAATCTATTTACGGTCTCTAAATGATAATAAGCAGCATCTCACGTTCAAAATTAGCCCATTTTAACGCAATAGGAAGCCCGTGGAGCCGTTTAAATCACTTTCGCGGATGTTTCCTTGTGAAAGTGACTTAAATGGCCGACAAGCGTTTTACAGCGCGTCAGGCAGTTTTGAATTGAATCTGTAACTAAATCAAGTTATCTGAAGTACACAAAATAGGTCGAAACCATTGCGACAGTAACGATCGCAACAAAGAAAACAGGCATCCAGTCACGCATTAAAGTTTTCATACATTTTTCCTTTTTTTGGGCTGTGTATTGGCTTGATTTAGGCTCTTTGGAGGCGCGTTCAGGGCTTAAAATAGGTTCGAACTAGGCGCTTTTGGGGCTTGGATTAGGCTCAATTTAGACGCGATCTGGAACTGGTTTTAAAAATTTTAGAGAATTATAGGCACGCTGTCGAAAGTATACTTTGTTGCTTCGCAAGTCGTATCTTTCGCGTGCTTAGGGTTCCCCTAACACCTTTTTAAACTCTACGAGTTAGTGAACAAACTTGAATGTGTTTCAAATTCAAGTTTGTTCAAACCAGAATTATGGATTATTTACTATTGCAGTAATGCGTCTTACTGCCTGACCACCTGCAGATACTATCGTTTCAAGTTGCCGGTCTTGTCTAATAGAAAGAAATACTTCGACTGTAAAACCGTGTTCTGCATGCTCATTGCAAATATAGGCATTAGTATTAGGTGCCCATATTGCGGTAGTGTCTTCCCGTCTAAGTCTTACTGAAACGTTGTTGGTAGCTACATTTCCACAACCAGGTATTATACATGACATTTGATAACTCCTTTATTTTCTAAATGGAGTCCCATCATAATTGAATATCGCTATATTAAAAGTCATCAGCATTCAAAATGTTATGCATCACCAGGCTTTGTTATTTCCGGTTTTAGAACCAGAATTATCTTGTACTAACAACTCCCAATTGATCACCCCTAAATCATTGCAGTATTTTGAAACAAACTCCGCGGTAAATAAATTTAACTTAGCATCAATAAAGTGTTGTAATTCTTCATTTTTTTCTTTAGCTGAACGTCCGAAAGGCTCTATTATGTCTTTGTATAAATTAGAATTTCCATCAGAAATGAACGTCCAAAAATCTTCACCACATAGTTTTATATGTGTACCTTTGTCTGGTGAAGAGTCGTAACCATAACAGCAACCTTCAACGCAAAAAATTGATTGTGAACTCATACCGCCAGATGTACCGAGAACTTTTTTTGCGAGTAAAAAATTATCCTTCATTTTTTTTATTTGAGATGAATTACCCCAATTAGGCCCTGATTTTATGCTAACTAGATATTTCATTCCTTCTCGTTCAAACTCAAGATCAATGCCTGTAGCGCTTGATTTTCTACCACCTAAAGCCTGGGAACATGTAAATATTGCTACTTTTTCCATGAAATTACCAAATACCGTTTCTTCTCCTGAAGATACAGTGGCCTCCATAATCGACTTAATCAAATCACTAGCGTTATTCATTCCTTTTGCTTTAAATAAATAAGGGTTTTTTCTCTTAGTTATATCTATCAGTTTTAATCCGCATATTTTCAGTTCTTTCTTTTTATGAAAATCACTATCTACATTAGAAACTATAAATTCTGATATTGTTGTTGAATTAATCATTAATTCTCCTCAAAAACAACAAAGCCATTTTTTTCTTTTTTTGACAGATTAACTCTCTCTGCACTAGCGATACAATGTTCACTCAGCAACTCAATTCCTATACCAATCCTTCCTAGATCTTTTGCTACCTTCATTGTTGTTCCAGATCCTGAAAATGGATCTAATACTACGTCACCACTTTGGGTAAAAAGCTTGATAAACCAAGCCGGAAGGCTTTCAGGGAAAGCTGCACTATGGTTTTTGTTTGAGCATTCTGTAGCTAGATGCAGTA
>NZ_JBOZPS010000042.1:0-3279 GCF_050849305.1 Shewanella sp. MF05960
CCGACACACAACCTGTTGATGCCACTATGGCACCTGCGCCGACTGTAGAGTTCAGCGGCATGGGCAGCGACGGTATCTTTAACAGCGATGAGATTGGTTCTGACGGCACTGTGACCGCAACCGTGACCTTAGCGACCGGCACCCAAGTGGGCGACACCTTGATTGTCACCGACGGCAACGGCACAGAATTGTTTAACGGCCCTGTTACCCAGGACATGCTCGATAATGGCTTTGATGTTGAAGTCCCTGTGACCGCTGGCGCAACCGATGTTGATGTCACCGCACAGGTGATTGATATCGCCGGTAACCCATCTGCAACCGCAACCGACACACAACCTGTTGACAATGTTACCGCACCTGCACCTAGCGTTGAGTTCAGCGGCATGGGCACTGATGGCGTGTTCAACAGCGATGAGATCGGCAGCGACGGCACCGTCACCGCAACCGTGACCTTAGCGACGGGTACGCAAGTGGGCGACACCTTGATTGTCACCGACGGCAATGGCACTGAATTGTTTAACGGCCCTGTTACCCAGGACATGCTGGATAATGGCTTTGATGTTGAAGTCCCTGTGACTGCAGGCGCAACCGATGTTGATGTCACCGCACAGGTGATTGATATCGCCGGTAACCCATCTGCAACCGCAACCGACACACAACCTGTTGATGCCACTATGGCGCCAGCGCCTAGCGTTGAGTTCAGCGGCATGGGCACTGACGGTATCTTTAACAGCGATGAAATTGGTACTGACGGCACTGTGACCGCAACCGTGACCTTAGCGACCGGTACGCAAGTGGGCGACACCTTGATTGTCACCGACGGCAACGGCACTGAATTGTTTAACGGCCCTGTTACCCAGGACATGCTCGACAACGGCTTTGATGTTGAAGTCCCTGTGACCGCAGGCGCAACGGATGTTGATGTCACCGCACAGGTGATTGATATCGCCGGTAACCCATCTGCAACCGCAACGGATACACAACCTGTTGATAATGTTACCGCACCTGCACCTAGCGTTGAATTCAGCGGCATGGGCACTGATGGTATCTTTAACAGCGATGAAATTGGTACTGACGGCACTGTCACCGCAACCGTCACCTTAGCGACCGGTACCCAAGTGGGCGACACCTTGATTGTCACCGACGGCAACGGCACCGAATTGTTTAACGGCCCTGTCACTCAAGACATGCTGGACAACGGCTTTGATGTTGAAGTCCCTGTGACCGCAGGCGCAACCGATGTTGATGTCACCGCACAGGTGATTGATATCGCCGGTAACCCATCTGCAACCGCAACGGATACACAACCTGTTGATAATGTTACCGCACCTGCACCTAGCGTTGAGTTCAGCGGCATGGGCACTGATGGTATCTTTAACAGCGATGAAATTGGTACTGACGGCACTGTCACCGCAACCGTCACCTTAGCGACCGGCACCCAAGTGGGCGACACCTTGATTGTCACCGACGGCAACGGCACTGAATTGTTTAACGGCCCTGTTACCCAGGACATGCTGGATAATGGCTTTGATGTTGAAGTCCCTGTGACCGCTGGCGCAACCGATGTTGATGTCACCGCACAGGTGATTGATATCGCCGGTAACCCATCTGCAACCGCAACCGACACACAACCTGTTGATGCCACCATGGCGCCTGCGCCGACTGTAGAGTTCAGCGGCATGGGCACTGATGGCGTGTTCAACAGCGATGAGATTGGTACTGACGGCACCGTCACCGCAACCGTGACCTTAGCGACCGGTACGCAAGTGGGCGACACCTTGATTGTCACCGACGGCAACGGCACTGAATTATTTAACGGCCCTGTCACTCAAGACATGCTCGACAACGGCTTTGATGTTGAAGTCCCTGTGACCGCAGGCGCAACCGATGTTGATGTCACCGCACAGGTGATTGATATCGCCGGTAACCCATCTGCAACCGCAACCGACACACAACCTGTTGATGCCACTATGGCACCTGCACCGCTTGTAGAATTCAGCGGCATGGGCAGCGACGGGATTTATAACGCCAGCGAAATTGGTAGCGATGGCACCGTGACCGCAACTGTCACGTTAGCGACTGGCACCCAGATCGGCGACACTCTCGTCGTGACCGATGGCAGTGGAAACGTATTAGCGACGGTCACCGTGACGCAAGCGATGCTAACCAATGGTTACGCTGTTGAAGTGCCTGTGACTGCAGGCGCAACCGATGTTGATGTCACCGCACAGGTGATTGATATCGCCGGTAACCCATCTGCAACCGCAACCGACACACAACCTGTTGATAATGTTACCGCTCCTGCACCGACTGTAGAATTCAGCGGCATGGGCACTGATGGTATCTTTAACAGCGATGAGATTGGTAGCGATGGCACCGTCACCGCAACCGTGACCTTAGCGACCGGCACCCAAGTGGGCGACACCTTGATTGTCACCGACGGCAACGGCACTGAATTGTTTAACGGCCCTGTTACTCAAGACATGCTGGATAATGGCTTTGATGTTGAAGTCCCTGTGACCGCTGGCGCAACCGATGTTGATGTCACCGCACAGGTGATTGATATCGCCGGTAACCCATCTGCAACCGCAACCGACACACAACCTGTTGATAATGTTACCGCACCAGCACCGACTGTAGAATTCAGCGGCATGGGCAGCGACGGGATTTATAACACCAGCGAAATTGGTGCTGACGGCACCGTGACCGCAACTGTCACGTTAGCGACCGGCACCCAAGTGGGCGACACCTTGATTGTCACCGACGGCAACGGCACTGAATTGTTTAACGGCCCTGTCACTCAAGACATGTTGGATAACGGCTTTGATGTTGAAGTCCCTGTGACTGCAGGCGCAACCGATGTTGATGTCACCGCACAGGTGATTGATATCGCCGGTAACCCATCTGCAACCGCAACCGACACACAACCTGTTGATGCCACTATGGCACCAGCACCGCTTGTAGAATTTAGCGGCATGGGCAGCGACGGGATTTATAACGCCAGCGAAATTGGTGCTGACGGCACCGTGACCGCAACTGTCACGTTAGCGACTGGCACCCAGATCGGCGACACTCTCGTCGTGACCGATGGCAGTGGAAACGTATTAGCGACGGTCACCGTGACGCAAGCGATGCTAACCAATGGCTACGCTGTTGAAGTGCCTGTGACTGCAGGCGCAACAGAAGTGAACGTCACGGCTCAAGTCACTGACGCTGCAGGTAACCCATCTGCAATCGCTACCGACAAGCAACCCGTTGATAATGTTGCCGCACCAGCAC
>NZ_JBOZPS010000043.1:0-2882 GCF_050849305.1 Shewanella sp. MF05960
CGTACCAATACCGATATCCAGATTCACACTCTTGTTGGGTGCAGATATCATATTTAAAAGGTGATGCTGGTTTAGCTATGAAGCCAAAAGCCTCTTTTATAGCCGATTCAACATCATAAGAAACGATAAAGGTAGTATGAAAACGCATACGATCACCGTCTAAAAATTCATGCTGAAGCCAAAATCTAATCTCAGTATTATTAGGCATTTTCGCCCCCTCTAATGGTTAGCCACCACATTGTTTTTCTATATTCAATTGATTTGAGCATTGCCGCCCGAGTCCGTTCGTCAATGCTTTGATTTGGATTTATTGATGATCGGGAAACATATTTGGGCTTGGAATCTGGAGAAACTTGTGAGGTGTCAACTGACTTTACAAGGCTAGAAATATAAGCTGTAACACGCTCTGGAGAAGACTCGCCCAAATCCAATAAATATGACTGGGCACCTTTACCGCGAATTGCTTTCCATTGTTCTACAGTGATATTGGCAAGAACCGATGCACGGTCATCTTCAACCTTGTCCACTAACTCTTGGTCGGTAACTTCCTTGGCCAACTCCAAACGTTTACGTAAACCATTAGACCAATACAATTGACGACGGCCAGCAAAGGCAGAGGCATAAACTCGGAAAAGATCACCCGCTTTCTTAGCTGGGTAATCTGGATTGTCATTATCTAAAACACAACTGAGCAAACCCCAAGGAGATAAGCCTTTTGTTTTCCCTTTCTTAGCATTCGATTTGGTCATTTCGTCTTCTATACCCCATTTAGAGACGTAATCTGAAGCAAAAGAACCATCTTGAACCGTGCAACCATGCTCAAAACTAGGAATAGGCAAACCAGCTAAGCGGCAAGCCCTTAGCCAAGATTCACCGTAAACCATTTTCAAATGACCTGAGTAGGTATCGGAATTAGTAAAAACAATCATGTGAATGTGAGGATGGAAGCCATTTTTGCCATGAGTAACCTCAATAGCCCTAATGAAGCCCTCTATACCTAAATTAGAATCAAGGCGAGCAAGACTATTTTTAACTGAATACTTTCCAGCAGATAAGCGTTTAAATGCTTGTGACATTTTAGTAAGAATGTCGTTTAAATCATCTGAAATGCCATGAGGAAAAGTAAGTGTAACGAAGTGAGCGCGTAAATCTTTATCTTTTGCCACCTGCAAAGCGCTTTTTAGCTCTTGGCGTCTACGTTCTGACACTTTTGCAGCACAAATAGGACATGTCCAGATAGAACCACAGGACATTAAACCATGGTAATAAGCCTTTTTAGTATCTGTACCACGACAAAGCTTTATGTCAGAGACACCACCATCAGGAAGCGGCGCACGGAAAACCATGCATTTTGATGTACGGATATCAGGCAGTAATTTGTTCACGACAGACTTTAAAGCCCAGCGATTAGCCCTAGATAACTGCGACATATGAAAGTCAGATGGGGTTAATATGTCGTTTTTTACCTGAAAACCAGTTTCAGGTAACTGAAAAATCTCACCAGTACAAGGGTCGATTATCTCAGGGCTCGAAACGCCCGTGGCAGTAAGGGGGGAAGTAGTTTTAGTAACAGTACCAAGGGCGGCCAAATTTGACCTATTTGAGCCGTTAGAATACGATGTATCAGAGTTATCTGATGTACATTTCTGTTTTGATTCTTGTATACAGAAATAAGGATTGCTATCATTCATAAGCAATCTCGGTTTGGTTTGATATCAATTTGCGTTGGTTCATTTACTTTCCTTGATGTTGTGATGAAAACCCTCTCTTTGCTTGGCGGCTGTGGAGGGTTTTTTGTTATTTGTCTTCTACTACTAAACTCTGAAGTAGTTTAACCATATCATTCATACTGTTCTTTGAGTTGTTAGCAACCACAAAAGCAACTTCATCACGGCTAATGGCCTTACCAATCTCATTAATCAAATAAGCATTAGGATTAACCCCAAGATGCCTGCAAACAGCCACTAAGCGGTCATTTATATCTGACTCAAGCTTAAGGCTTCTCGATACTTTATCTTTTTTGGGTTCCATTGTAATCATCTCTATGTAGGCTTTATAAACGATTCCTATCCGTAAAAATAATACTATGGAGTCTCTATGTCAACATAGATGTTTCTAGTGGGAGCCCTTCCCCCTCACGGGGGCCCCGTCCCATTTCGAAACCTCTCATTGAATAATAGGTTCGCATCAAGAGCATACACGACAGATTTACGCTCTAGGTGACTAATTAAAGCCACCTAGAGCGTAGGAATTTAAAGGGATACCGGTATTCGATTTCACATTATGCATTTAACATGAAAAAACGGCCTGCAAGCTGGTTTTGCCTGCGGCCGTCTAGGGTCTGTTTGGAGAGTTAAACTATTCGTTAAAAGCGTCTAGCAGGGCGAAGGCTAAGAAGCGCTTAACATGGGGGCTTCCCCCATACCCCCTGAATCTTGATTTTGTAACCTAATCAAAAGCTGTATCTCCTGCAAATCTTGGTTTAAAAGCTGTGATAAGCCAATAATTGCATTTTTCATATTAGATGCGTTTGGGTGACTGACAAGCATAGAAAGCGCAAGGCTTAATTGCTCTGAATCATCCAAGAGAGACTGAACGGTTTCTGGGGTAAAATCTAAAGTAGACATATCAACTCCTAATAGTTGGTTGTTAGCCTGGTCTTTGAATGGCAGTTCATTGACCAGGTGATTTATTTACAATTGCTTTTGCTCGTTCACTCCGCGGCTTAAGGCCGCTTCGTTCCCTGCGCAGTTCGCGTACCAATACCGATATCCAGATTCACACTCTTGTTGGGTGCAGATATCATATTTAAAAGGTGATGCTGGTTTAGCTATGAAGCCAAAAGCCTCTTTTATAGCCGATTCAACATCATAAGAAACGAT
>NZ_JBOZPS010000044.1:0-2504 GCF_050849305.1 Shewanella sp. MF05960
GGGTCATCAATGTTTGAAAAGTACTTGAATAGCTGTAGTTGCGACATGGGTTAACTTACTTCTTACTAAAAAGAAGTATAAGATCACAAACTTAAGTCAAGGTAAAGCTTCGTGATCTTGCCCTGGGCCAAACAGGAACCATAGGTACTGGGTCACTTCGGTGAACAGCACGATAAATACCACTTAAACTGGTTTCAACTTGAATTGCATACGGTGCAAAACCCACTCTTGGAGCCCCAAAAGTATATAATTTAACAGGATTTTTGAAGTTTGTTCGAATCCAAATTGCAGCAAGGTTGGCTAAAGCACCACCTAAACTATGACCAATACAATGTAAGGGCTTATCTCCAAGATTTTCTAGTAGCGTTTTGATTTGAGGTTTCATTGAGTTAAATGTTCTATTAAAGCCTGAGTGAACTAATTGGTTATTTGGACCAGATGTTACACCACAATGGAGATCGGTCAGTACATCACACATACCTGCAGTACCGCGAAAAGCAAGCACAGCCTCTCCTTTAAATATCCCCTCATTACGACCAATACCAAAAAAACCGAAACCAGACGTATGGTTTAAAACATGTTCAGCTGTAGTACCTGATACACCATGTAACGTTGACTTTTGAGCATTGAATAAAAAATGTTCCGAAAGAATTGCTGGAACCCTAATTTTAGCAATATTATTACTTTTAATAAATTCACTTTTGTAGGCAAAATCAGCCAAGTTAGAAGCTAGAGTTGGTGTCAAAGTTTTCATTTCATTCCCTTGAATTTAAGTTTACTTTAAGTACAAATTAAAAATTAAAAATTAAAAATTAAAAAAGTCATCATCGTCATCGTCATCGTCATTTCTTTCATAAATATCAAAATCCGTTTCCCATCGACAAATACTTATACCATCAAACATTAAGTTTGCATTTTTTTTATTTGGAAAGGTAAAAGTCACTTCTTTATTACTTAGGTCACAATTTAGCATTGTTAATTTTTCTTTAAACTCTGGAAACTCTTCAATACCACCGAACTCTGAGTCCCATAAAATATACTGAACACTATCAATAATGATGTAAACTTTCTGCATAACAGAATCATTGACGAACATATCACCTGGTTTTTTTGAACTGATACTGACTTCTGGCATAAAAAAACAGCCACACTCGTCCGTTAAGGTTTCATCATTTGATTCAACTTGATGAATATAACTAAGTTCTCTTATCACTTTAGCGCCAACAACAGGTTTTCCGTTTGACAGGACTCGCCCTTTTACTTCTGAGCACATGTGCACGTCGTATGTTTTTAGTAGTCCAAACATGTTGAGCAAATCTCCCTATTAAAACAGCCTTGTTGGCTGATAGCGCAACAACTGCGGTAAGCGTTAATGTTATTTTTTATTCTACACTTGCTAAAATTTAACAACATAGAACTGTATGTTTATCGCACTACTTTTAATTAAACTAATTAGTGTTTAGCATTAGAAGTAATATTTATTGGTTATGTGGTAATTGGTTTGATAAAGCAACAATATCAGCCATGACACGTTTTTCACCGAGTTCAGCTAGAAAGTTAATATGTTCTAGCGCTTTCATTTTTTGTAAATTCTCTAGCTTATTAATCCCACCTAATGATAGCGCAGGCACAAAAGAATAGATTTCATCAGACTCTAGGACTCCCAGCTTTTCTAGGGCTCGATTAAATAAAGGCATTCCATCTGCTTCTTCTTCAATTGAATCTTTTGACATAACTGCAAAAAATAAGTCAATTGATCGTTCCTCGCCCAACGCCTTCAATTTATCACTATAATCAGCAGGGAGTAACATTCCATAACTTGGATTTATTTTAATGCTTTGCCCAGACGTTTTACCCCATACAAATAAGCGACCAAATGCACCTCGACCGATTACATAGTATTTATCGATACCATCTTTCTCTCGTTCTTCAAATTCTGTACCTGACAACCATACTTGTAAAACCTCATGATAATCAGCTGGATTTACAGTCCAGAAAGCTCCATTACCCCAACCACAAAATCCATATTCTTGCCAATATTCTAAAAGACGGTTCGGCAGTTTTTCCTTAAAATAATCAAGCGTTTCTTGAGTAGGATTCACTGACTTGATAGCTGGTCCAAACCCTTTAAAGTTATAAAAATTATCAAAAAACTTATTCATTTATTTACACCTATGCAAATCTACATTCATTTTTGTCTCTGGACCTAACTCTTCTAGTGCTTTTTTAGCCTTTACATCCATCATTTCAACGCGGCTTGCTAGCGATTTATTACCCAACTCATCTTTACCTTTGTTCTTCCACTGCGAGCCTATGGATTTATTAATACTAGCATCACCTCATATACTGGACCTTAAGCATTAAGGCCTGAAAAAACTCCATCTAACGTTATGTCTTTTCTAGATTTTCTTTGTTGTGACTTTTTTGCGTTTATTGTTATATAGCAGACCGCCCAGTCTATCTTTTCTGTTATTTCTGACCAAGCCCGATGACAGATACACTCA
>NZ_JBOZPS010000045.1:0-2451 GCF_050849305.1 Shewanella sp. MF05960
GTATGCGTCCGGGCAAGTACGTCTTCAACTGCGCTCATCGAGCCTTTATCTTAACGACTAATAATTACAATCAGGAGTTAACATGGCTAAACGTTCACATCAAGATTGGGCTGCTTTGATACAACAGCAATCCGCTAGCGGCTTAACGATTTCAAATTTTTGTCGTGTGCACAAGCTTAGTCTTAGTGGGTTTTATGCCCGCAAAGCGGACATGGCTAAAACGGGCACCCAACAGATAGCGCCGTTTGTTAAGGCTACCGTGACATCGCCGACAGCGATGACAACCCAAGCTCAACCTTCCGCTTCAGCCCAGGCTATCCATTTTCAGCATCAAACCGGTTTATGGACTTTCCCCAGCACCTTGCCTGCACGATACCTGCTGGAGATTATAAAAGGCCTACAAGCATGTTGATGTTTCGTGAGCTTCCCAGTGTTTATCTGCACCGTGAACCGGTGGATTTTCGTAAATCGATAAATGGCTTAGCTGTTATCGTTGAGCAGCAATTATCCTTACAGGCCACCGACGGCAGTGTGTTTGTCTTTTGTAATAAAGGCCGTGATAAATTAAAAATCCTCTACTGGGATAACACCGGCTTTGCACTGTGGTACAAACGCCTCGAGCAGGATAAGTTTAAGTGGCCGACGAAAAGTACTGATGAGTGCATGAGTTTATCTGAGCAACAGTTTCATTGGCTGTTATCTGGGTTTGATGTACAGGGACATCAGCCTGTGAACGGCTTGAATTACAGTTAATTGATCGCCATTGAGAAGGCTGTTTTCAATAATTAGATCACTGCTTTAGCCTTATCTAAGGGGATATTTGGTATAATAATGCCATGAAATTAAACCCTGATAACTTACCCAATGACGTTGATTTACTTAAGCAATTATTGCTTGAGACGTTGGCGGCTAAAGATAATGTTATCGAGTTGAAAGACGTTGAAATCGCCGAACTTAAACACTCTGTGCAGCGTTTGCTTGAACAATTTCGCTTAGCCCAGCAACAGCGTTTTGGGGCGAGCAGTGAAAGTCATGACTATCAAGGTGAGTTGTTTAACGAAGCTGAAGTCACAGTTGATGAGCTTGCTGAGTTAGCAACCGATGCAGACGAGTCTGTTTCTCCTAAAAAACAGGCTAAGCGTAAATTACTGCCTAAAGACCTGCCACGTGAAATCATTATCCATGACATCAGTGATGAAGATAAGCAGTGTGAGTGCTGTGGCCATCAGCTGGCATTAATGGGGAAAGACAGCAGTGAGAAGCTTAAGTTTATTCCGGCGCAAATCAGTGTGATTGAGCACGTTAGATTAAAATACAGCTGCAAGCATTGTGAAACAAAAGGAACCCAGGCCAATATCAAACAAGCGCCCGTGCCAGTCAGTCCTATCCCTAAAAGCGTGGCGACGCCAAGCTTGTTAAGCCAGCTCATTACCAGTAAATATCAGTACGCATTACCCCTTTACCGGCAAGAAACCTTATTCAAGCAACACGGTATCGCCTTAAGCAGGCAAACCATGGCGGATTGGATGATGAAATCTGCCGCGTTGTTTAAACCCTTATATGATTTACTGCACCACCATTTATTAAGACAAGATGTCATCCACGCCGATGAGACCACGCTCAAAGTGATTAACGATGAGCGGGTGAAATCCTACATGTGGGTGTATTGCGCTGGCGCGGATAAACCAAGCACTGAGCCTCGATATCAAGGTTTGCGCAATATAGTACTGTACGACTATCAAGACGGTAGCCGCGCGGGCACCTGCGTGAGCCGTTTTCTTGCCACCGAGCAAACGGTATTTAATGGTTATTTACAAGTCGATGGCTACGCGGCTTATCAGCAAGCAAACAATAAACTGGTCGGTTGTTGGGCACATGCGCGGCGTAAATTCAAAGAAGCGCTAATAGCACAAGGCAAGCCCAAAGTAGGCAAAATCAGTAAAGCGGATATGGCACTGAACATGATAGCCAGGCTGTACCGTATTGAAACCCAAATACAAGCACTGAGCCTGGAAGAGCGATTGTATTTTAGGCGCACCCACTCACGTGCTCAGCTGGGGTTATTTAAGCAATGGTTGGATAAATCAGTGCAGCAAGTATCAAAGGAAAGTCCGCTAGGAAAGGCCATCCATTACAGCCTCAATCAATGGTCAGCATTGAGCCGTTATACAGAAGACAGCCGACTCAATATCGACAACAACCGTGCAGAGCGGGCAGTAAAACCGTTTGTGATAGGGCGTAAAAACTGGCTATTCAATCACAACCATCGCGGCGCTGAGGCGAGTGCAATTTTGTACAGCATCATAGAAACGGCTAAAGCGAATGGACTTACTCCGTTCGATTACATCGAACACTGCTTAGAACAATTATCCTACCCTGATTGTGACCTCAACAGTCTCTTACCCTGGCAGGTTAGTCTAGACAAGACGTAGTTCGCCGGACGCATACGAT
>NZ_JBOZPS010000046.1:0-2395 GCF_050849305.1 Shewanella sp. MF05960
TATCTAGCGTCAATTAACTTGGCCGGTTCCGCGTCAATTATCTTGGCCGGTTGACACCGAATTTTATTTGCTCTTATTGAGCGCTGTTTTGCGTCGGTAACTTTCACCTTCGCAATGAATAATCGTTGCATGATGAACCAAGCGATCGATTGCCGCGACAGTCATCGTTGAATCATCAAATAGTTCATCCCATTGTTCGAATGATTTGTTTGATGTGATGATCATGCTGTGTCGCTCATAGCGATGGGCTATCAATTCAAACAGCACACTCGTTTCCTGTTCCGTTTTTCGAACGTAACCAACGTCATCAACGATTAATAAGCTGTATTTATCGAGCTTTACAAGCTCATCTTGCAAGCGTAAGTGTCGCTTTGCTTGCTGGAGTTGTTGAACAATCGCTGACGCGGCAACAAACTTAACTTTATGGCCCTGCTCGATAAGGCCATAACCGATGCTACTGGCGATATGCGTTTTACCAAGACCACTGGCGCCAAATAACAATATATTGCCACCGTGCTTCAACCAATCCGGCTGATTTATTAAATCAGCAACAAGGGGCTTACTAACCCCATCAACAAGGGTAAAGTCGAAGCTGCTAAGGTGTTTACCCACGGGCAATTTTGCATCTTTTAAAAGCCGCTGAAGGCGTTTATCATCGCGTGTCGCAAGTTCAATATGGCACAGCTCAGATAAGTATTGCTGTGGGCTCCATTGCTCTTCTATCGCTTTTTTGCCCAGGGTATTCCACTGTTGAAGCATGGTGCTAAGCTTTAATTGTTTCAGCATTAAAGGTAACGAGGCCGTGAAGTTATCCATGTAGACCTCCCGGTATCATGCTGCTATAAGCGCTCAAGCTGTGTTGCTTTATTGTTATTGTGGGTATGTTTGATGCAATCACTAAAAATTGCGCTTCACATTCTCGGATGGCCGGTAATTGTCGCTGAGTAATTGACGCTGCTACAAATCGTCCTAATTGACGTTCACACCCACTTTGCTTCGCTAAATGGAGCAATTTCACCATGTAATAGCTCGCTTCATCCGCTAAAAGGTGGGCATTAACGTATTCCCAAATAGCTTTGTAATTGTCGCTTGGAAGTAAGTCGTCACGTAGTTGTGAGTAGCGAAATGCCAATGGTTTTTTAACCAGTGCGTCAATAACATGCAAGTAACTAATATTACGTGCACGGCATCCTTTAGAAGCATAGACACGCGCTAACGTTTGAACTAAATCGCTGCCATAGCGCAGCTCTAAACGGTTGTCATATAAACGAACAAGTAATCGGCTACCAATAAGGCGTGACGGGACGCTATAGGTAACACGTTTCAACGAAATAGTACTCGTACGTGACACCGTTAGATAATGCTCGGTGTAATTGACGCTCATCGTCCGTGGTAAAGCATGTAATTGTCGCTGCTCTACTGCGTATTTATCACTTACACGGCGATTACGGCGAGCTACAATGTCGGCAACAAACGATTCATAGACTTCTCTTGTCTGAAAGTCATAACTACCACGGATTTTTAATGCTTGCTCCAGTTGCGATTTAAGATGCCCATGAGGGCTCTCAATAGCCCCATTTTCATGCGCAATACCACGGTTATTGCGGGTCGCTTTAAAGCCATAATGGGTGACTAATTCATTAAAGCGCTCTGTAAAATCGTTATCATTAGTGTGATTACGATAGGCGGCACTCAGACTGTCTGTACGCACTTCTTTAGGCACACCGCCGGCTGCTTTAAATGCGTTTTGCACGCCATCAGAAAAAGCAGCAAAGCTTTCACCGCCGTAAATCACTTGGGCATAAGCCCAGCCACTGGCGGGCATACGATAATGAAACAACATATGCTTTAAGGGTTCACTAGCAATGGTAACGGGTGACTTCACATGTGTAAAATCACACATGCCTAATAGGCCATACTCGTGTGTTTGCAGGAATACGACCTCTTTGCTTGAGCCATACAGTGCTCGCCATTTGTGAATTCGACGCTCTAATGTACGCCGTGAGCTAGGGTTAAATTTGTCGGTGTGAAACTCGCAAAGGTGATCAAAAATTCCCACCGGAGTTAACGTTGCATCACCTTGAAGTAGAGGGACAACAATACTGTCCCAGATAGACTCAAGTGGATCTATACGCGTTCGCCATTGGCGTTTATTAGACAATGGCTGCTCATCCAGTTTATCAATGCGCCTTGCTGAACGTTCAGAAATACCTGCTTTCGCAGCCGCGATAACTTGGCTATTACGTTTTCTATGTTTCATATAAATAGTGACCTGCTGATCAGTGATTCGTGTTCCCGGCACAGTGAACTCCTCCGTTCTGCTGTACCGAACCTTATCAGATCAACCGGCCAAGATAATTGTCGCTAGACCGGCCACCGTAATTGTCGCTTAATA
>NZ_JBOZPS010000047.1:0-2369 GCF_050849305.1 Shewanella sp. MF05960
GTAAGCGTCTAGCGAAGTACACCTAGCATCGATGTTCTGATTATCTAAAAATACCTGCTCAATGATAAATTTGGAGCAGGTGATGAAAACATACAGAACAACTACTCAGTGGCAGATGCTACTTCAACAACGCGGCTCGTTTAGTGGCACTAATATCGAATTCTGCCAACACCATAATGTCGCTATTACCACTTACTATAAACAGCGCGCTTTACTGGCTGAGTATCAGCCTAATTCAACCTTGCCAGTGCAAACAACGAACCCCACATCATCACGTTTTATTCAGGTAAAACAAACCACCACTGAAGTCTGCGCGCAAACTCATCAACATGTGGTGCAGTTTGATATCCGCACAGGCCAGTTAATGTTTCCAGCCAATTTAGCAACGAACGATATCGTTGCCATTATTAAAGGGCTAACGGCATGAAGATGTTTGTTGATGTGCCCACCGTTTATTTATGTGCTGATGTGGTCGATTTTCGTAAATCGATTAATGGATTGGCGGTGTTGGTGGAAGCAGAGCTTGAACTACCTGTGCTCAGTGGCGCACTATTTGTCTTTTGTAATAAAGGGCGCGACAAACTCAAACTGCTGTACTGGGATAACACAGGGTTTGCCCTGTGGTATAAGCGTTTAGATAAACATAAGTTCAAATGGCCTAAACTCATGTCACCCACCATGACGTTAACCGAGCAACAATTACACTGGTTATTAGCAGGTTATGATGTGATTGGTCACAGCAAAATGGATGTCGCAGGTAAGACCATGCTTTAATTATTCAAAAGAGTTGGCGATCGATTGATGATCATCAAAAGACGTTCAGTTAGCACTGGAAAGCCTTTTGTTATGCCTTAAAATAGGCGTTATGAAAAATGAACTCGCCCTTAAACAGCGTATTGCTGAACTTGAAAAACTGTTAGCGCAGAAGGATGCACAAATCGCAGCCTTGGAAGAGCGCTGGCGTCTGGCCCAACAAAAACAATTCGGCAAGAGTGCTGAAGGCTTTATCGGCCAAGGCGAGTTATTCAATGAAGTGGAAGAGATTGTTGAGGAAGTTGAGGCAGAGCAGCAATCCATTAGCTATACCCGTAAAAAGCCGGTGCGTAAGCCACTGCCAAAAGACTTACCCCGTGAGCAGGTTATTCACGACATCACCGATAAGACCTGTGATTGTTGTGGCGGTGAGCTGCATAAAATGGGTGAAGATAAGTCAGAAAAGCTTGAGTTTATACCCGCTCAAATCAAAGTGATTGAGCGCATTAGGCCTAAGTACGCTTGCCGTCACTGTGATAAATCCTCGACTCAGACACCGATAAAACAAGCCTCAATGCCTGCCATGCCCATCAACAAAGGCATTGCGACGGCGAGTTTATTGAGCCAACTTATCACCAGTAAATACCAATATGGGTTACCGCTTTATCGCCAGGAAGCGATGTTTAAGCAATACGGTATTGAACTCAGTCGCCAGACCATGAGCAGTTGGATAGACAAATCCGCCACACTCTTCGCGCCATTAGTTGCGCGGCTTAAAGCCGAACTGCTAAAGCAGCCCACGTTGTTTGCCGATGAAACACCATTGAAAGTGGTGAAATCCGATAAAGTGAACAGCTATATGTGGGTGTATTGCTCGGGTCGAGACTCACCAGACCCGAATAATCCTATCCCTAATATCGTGCTTTACGACTTCCACAATAGTCGCGCGGCCGCGTGCGTGGTCAATTATCTTGATGGATATCAAGGGTACTTGCACGTGGATGGTTATCAGGCCTATGCCAAAACAGAGGCAACGTTAATCGGCTGTTGGGCTCATGCTCGTCGTAAATTTATCGAGGCGAAAAAGCTACAAGGTAAAAACAAAACCGGCAAGGCAGATGTGGTATTGAGCCTTATCCAAAAATTGTACGGCGTTGAGTCACGCATCAAAGATAAAAGTGTGGATGATAAATACACGACAAGACAACAAGCCAGTGTGCCTATACTGGACAAGCTAAAAGCATGGCTTGAGCAGAACCAGCCAAATTTAGTGGGCAATGCCAAACTGATTGAGGCGGCTAATTACCTGGCTAATCAATGGCACAAGCTTATCCGCTATGTGGATGATGGACGACTCAGCATCGATAACAATAGAGCTGAACGCGCAGTAAAACCGTTTGTGATAGGCCGAAAGAATTGGTTATTTAGCCAAACGGCTAACGGTGCACATGCTAGTGCAACCCTTTACAGTATTGTGGAAACCGCAAAGGTTAATGGACTCATCCCATTTGATTACATCATGGCTTGCCTTAATGACCTGTGCCAACCAGCACCGGATATCGATAGCTTGTTACCCTGGAATTTTAAAAAATAGGTGTGGTTCGCTAGACGCTTAC
>NZ_JBOZPS010000048.1:0-2066 GCF_050849305.1 Shewanella sp. MF05960
TTTTTTTTTAAGCGCGCTATCAGTGCGATATCTGTTAGACGGCCGTAGGCAAGGCCATCTTCCAGTTCGGCTCTTTGTTAAGTCGATAATGTTAAACAGAATGCCCGTAAGCCTTTGCGGTATTACGCTCTAGGTGGGTTTATTTAGTCACCTAGAGCGTAATCTTGTTTGATGCGCTTCGTTGCGGTGGCGAAGCCTGAGCAATACGAATCGAAGCGCATTTACTATTTTGACTTGGTAATGCTACGGAGTTACGAACCCCCGATATGTCTTACGGGGGTTACTTCCACCACTTCCCCTACATTTGCAGCGAGTGGTATACTTTACGTATAGTTTCTTTTTTGAGGTTTTATGGATAATTTAGAATTTAAACAGCTAAGGCTAAAACTAGGTCTAACTCAAGCTCAGCTTGCGCAAAGTCTTGATTTAGCAGGTAATTCTATTGCTAGAATAGAAAGAGGTGAGCTTCCACTTAGAAAGGTTGTTTCTATGGCTATGCTTTACCTAGAATCTAAAACTAAAAACGATTCTAAACTTAGTAATATTGATGACCGATTATCCGTTACGTATAGAGAAGAGCAACTTGATTTACCTATAGATGATTCAGCACCAGCTCGCCTAACCGTTTCCCAGCGATTGGAACAAATAGCTAAAGATAAACAACATACTCAGCCTCTTCAGCCTAGGAAGCCTGTTAGAACAAGCCCTAGGAAGAAGAAAAAAAAGAGTCGCTGATTAATCTAGGTCTAGGTCTTTTTGGTCTGGCGGGGTTAGAGCTTCGTCGCTCATTGTTATTCTTTCTTTACTCGATATTATTGGAACGTATGTTAGTTCCTGTTTTGCTTTTTCCCTAAAATTGCTTTCCTGTTCTGATTCCGATGCGATCACAGTGGCGCTAAATATCGCATAGCGCCTTTGATTCCTTCCTGCCTGCCAAAATGCCCTTTCGTTGACACAATATGCTGTTGCGTTGCCGATTTTCACTGTTTCTATCCAATTATCGTCTTTTAATATCTTTATTGCTCTACCTACACTAGCCCTGCTTGCTTCCGTTGTTTCGCAAATCGTCTTGTATGAGCATACGACGGCATTTGTCGTCTTACCCATGTGTTCTACTAGGTAATACAATATTTCGTGCCCTAGCGGTGATTTACGGGCTAGCTTTCGCATTTCCTTAAGGTATCCGCGACTCACTTGTACAAAATTGTAATTGTCTTTATCTTGAGACTCTAGGGTCTCACCAACAGCACTAACTTCACTCATAGATGACGCTCCATGTTTCACTTGTGAGCGTAGTTGTATCATATCTTACTTACCGTTGTAAAACAGAGTCTCACCCCATGAGACTACCCAGTCTCACCCCATGAGACTCTGTTTTTTACAAGTCATTGGTTTTATTAGTTTTATTGTATATCCCTTTCTATATCTATATAGAGCTCAGTAACTGCCGCGCTACGCTTGCCGGCTAACCACGAAAAAGTATCAAAACAAAAAGCAGTTTCTCTACTTTTTGTGCTCAGCTTTATCTACTTGACTATACTTTACGTATAGAGTATTTTTTTAAGCCATTGCTGCAAGCGACCTTAAGGAGCGGGGCAGCATTGGCTTATAGAATGAGAAGCGCCTAGCAGGTGAGCTGTAACTTACTTGCCAGGCTAAACAAACAACTACACGGAGTTGATATGTCTAAAATAGATTTTACACCAGAAGCGGTTTCGTCTCTTTTAAATGATTCTGAGCAGCTAAGCCTTGCGCTTTTAATGCTTTTTGAACAAAAACTCGATTGCGTAACGTCAAAGGCTGTTTTTGTTCCTCTTCTTGAGAAGTTGAATAACGATCTTCAAGAAATACAACTCTTGAATCGGTTACAGAATCAAGATTAGGGGGTATGGGGTCTCCCCATGCTAAGCGCCTTTAGCCCTTCGCCCTGCTAAGCCGCTTTTTTTTTAAGCGCGCTATCAGTGCGATATCTGTTAGACGGCCGTAGGCAAGGCCATCTTCCAGTTCGGCTCTTTGTTAAGTCGATAATGTTAAACAGAATGCCCGTAAGCCTTTGCGGTATTACG
>NZ_JBOZPS010000049.1:0-1945 GCF_050849305.1 Shewanella sp. MF05960
CGATTATTCATTGCGAAGGTGAAAGTTACCGACGCAAAACAGCGCTCAATAAGAGCAAATAAAATTCGGTGTCAACCGGCCAAGATAATTGACGCGGAACCGGCCAAGTTAATTGACGCTAGATATCAACTCATCGATAGTTTGATCTTCAGCAAGTTGTGCGATGCCAATACTGATGGTGATGCGGATCTGGTGTTTAACAAAGTGGATGGTGAATTGTTCAACGCTGCTACGGATTTTCTCAGCGATGATGCTCGCTTGCTCTGCGGAGGTTTGTGGCAGAATAATCAAAAACTCTTCGCCGCCCCAGCGTGCGACACAATCTTGTTGTCGAACTTGCTCTTTAAAGAGGGCTGATAATTCAGTTAGCACCATGTCCCCGCCATTATGACCGTATTTATCGTTGACCAGTTTAAAGTGGTCTAAATCGCACAATAAGACTGAAAGGGGTTCATTGTTACGCTGCAACCTTGATTTTTCTTGTTCTAGAATGGCCGCGGCATTGCGCCTGTTGGCCAATTTGGTGAGTGGATCGCGCATGGCGAGCTCTTGGTATTGCCTGCTGAGCTCAAGTGCATTTTTGTATGATTGCATTCTGGAGTATTCATATAGGGCTGATAAAAATGACATGGTTAAAAACGAGATAATCAGCCTGAACGAAAATTCATTGCCGTACTGCGCATGAGTAACCCATTGCTGTGGTAAAAACATAATAACGGTGACGATACTGAGGAAGATAGTTAAGTTAATTAAGCCGTGACGTAAACCCAACACGTAAACCGATACCGGCGCGACAATGAAAATCCACAATGGGCCGGTTTGGGAAACGCCACCACTAAACACCAAATAAAACATAAGTAAATACAGCGAATAAATAACCAGAGTGGCACTAATGCTGAGATCAAACTTTTTGACAGAAAAGAAGGCGATCAGGTAGGTGATACTGGCAATAAACAACACGATTGTGAGGGTGGTGTTTTCACCCAATAAGCTTATTAATCCCATCAACAAGGTGATTGACATTCCAACCAATGAAAACAACGAAATAACTCGAGCTTGTTGCAGCTCCGCGGTACTGTTTCGGTGTTTTTTGATGAGTGCTAGCAATGCTTAATCCTTTCTGTTATTGAAACGCTTGGCATTAATATCATATGGGGAAGTCACTCTTGTGGCATCAAATAAGCCATTAAATAAGATGTCAAAACAATATCATTAAACAAGTATATTCAGGTTGCCATAAAACGATCGTTTATCCAATAATATTTGCATAAAAACGAAATGCTGAGTGGCGTAGCAATGAATGGTAAGGCGGATAAATGTGAAGGAAATGAGCGAAAAAATCGATGATGTAAGATGAAGCAGATTGCAAGTGATGAGATTATCTCAGCATCAGGTTTACTTGTTCTCTTGATATGTGACGAAGCATAAGACACGTAAAGCGTATTCGGATTACTGAAGCCTAATAACGGACCGTGTAATAGGCTGGTCAGCGGTTTTATTGGTTTATCAGGACTGTTAAACACTCAGAATGCGTCCAGCTGTTTTTGATTAAGGCGTCGCTATGTAGTAATGGTGTTCCCTTTCAAATAGCGAGAACGCAAAGCAAAATCTGCTGGGTCATTCCTTTCAGGCGAGTTTTAAAAGGGCTTACACTGCGTTGCATGACTCCGAAAGAGAACAACTATTCATTCAGTCATGCGCCTTATTTAAGCCCTTTTAAACTCTCGCTGAGTCATCACTTATTAACGCTGAATGGTATATTATAGGCACTAAAATTGCGCTTTCTGTCATTGAGACCAGAAAGCGAGAAGGTTATATACTATCTAGCGTCAATTAACTTGGCCGGTTCCGCGTCAATTATCTTGGCCGGTTGACACCGAATTTTATTTGCTCTTATTGAGCGCTGTTTTGCGTCGGTAACTTTCACCTTCGCAATGAATAATCG